>NZ_JAKVPE010000001.1:2001702-2335319 GCF_022482365.1 Limosilactobacillus sp. | reverse complement strand
AAAAAGCATTGGCAAATCGCAATTGAGTGATTTGCCAATGCTTTTTCTTTAGGCCGTGTACTGTTGCAGGATCTGCTGCAGCTGTTCCTTGGAATGATAACCCACGATCTGGTCAACCACCTGACCGTCCTTCTTGATCATCATCGTCGGAATGCTCATGATCCGGAATTCTTGGGCCGTCGCCGGGTTCTGATCCACGTCCAGTTTGAAGAAGTGGACGTCATCCATCTCGTCGGACAGGGCCTCCACGACTGGGGACTGCATCCGACACGGGCCACACCAGGTTGCCCAGAAGTCGATCAGGGCCACGCCATTGGCGGTGTCCTGCGCAAAGCTTTGGTCAGTCGTTACGTTTACTGCCATCGTTTTTTCCTCCTTTAGATTAATTACCATTATTCTAGCAAAGGAAATCTTCCCTGTCACGATTATTGCTTACTTTTTGTCAGAAAAAACTACAGATTAACGATCGTCGCCCCGTCGCCACCGTTGTTCGGTGCCGCGTAGCCAAAGGACTTGACCCGCGGGTTGCTCTGCAGGTACTGCTGGGTCCCCTTCCGCAAGGCCCCGGTTCCCTTCCCGTGGATGATTGTAACCGAGGAAAGGTTATTTAAGAGGGCATGATCGATGAAGTCGCTCAGCTCACTCATCGCCTGCTCGTAACGGTGCCCCCGCAGGTCCAGCCGGGCCGAGGTCTTGCGGGTCTGGGTGGTGTGAACCGCGCTGCGGGCCCGCTGAGTCGTCTTTTCCTTTGGCAGGTCCTTCTTGGCAACCTTCTCCAGGTCCCGCTCGTCGATCTCCATCTTGAGGATTCCGATCTGGACCTCCCACTTGTGATTGCCCCGCTTGGACATGAGCTCACCGTACTGACCATAGGACTTGACCAGGACCGCGTCGCCCGGATGAAGGTCGTGACGCGCCTTGGCCCGTTTGAGAACGGTATTGTTCTTCAAACGCGGATCGTCCTGGTGGAGGGCATTCAGTGCCCCCTGAGCATCGATCAACTGGTTTTCCTTGACGTTGGCACCCTGCTGAACCTCCAGCTGCCGGAGGTGGTGGATGATGCTGTTGGCCTTGCGCTTGGCCATCGAGACCTGGTGGTTAGCCTGGGAGCGGGCCTGGTCAAAGAGCTTGTCCCGCTGCTCGTTGAAGCGACTCAGCCGCTCATCCAAGTCGTGCTGGGTCTTTTCGTTGGCGGCAACCAGCTTGGTCAGGCGCTCGTTCTCCTCGCGGGCCTGCTTGCGTTGCTCGACCAGGTCACCGATCATCTGGTTGAGGTCCTGGCTGTCGTCGCTAACCAGCGAACGGGCCTCATCGATGATGCCCGTGTCAATGCCGAGCCGCTGGGCAATCTCCAAACCGTTGGATCGCCCGGGGATGCCGAGCAGGAGCCGGTAGGTCGGCCGCAGGGTCTTGGCATCGAATTCCATGCTGGCGTTGATCGTCTTGGCCCGGTCGTAGCCGTAAACCTTCAGCTCCGGGTAGTGAGTGGTGATGACCACCATGCTGCCCTTGCTGCCGATGTTGTCCAGGATGGCCATCGCCAGGGCGGCCCCTTCCTTCGGGTCGGTCCCGGCCCCCAATTCATCGAGCAGCACCAGGGAGCGGTCGGTGATCTGGTCCAGGATGGCCTTGACGTTGTCCATGTGGCCGGAGAAGGTACTGAGGTTCTGCTCCAGCGACTGTTCATCCCCGATGTCGGCGAAAATGTTGTCGAAGACGCCGATCGTGCTGCCTTCTTCGGCGGGAATGAAGAGCCCGGATTGACCCATCAGCTGGATCAGGCCCAGGGTCTTTAGGGTGATCGTCTTCCCACCGGTGTTCGGCCCGGTGATCACAATCGCCTGGTAGTCCTCCCCGATCTTAATGTCGTTGTCGACGACCTTCTTGGGATCAATCAGGGGATGGCGGGCGTGGCGCAGGTTAACGTGGTTCTCCCGACTCAGGATCGGCAGGCTGGCCTTCATGTCGTGGGCCAAGGCGGCCTTGGCGTTGATGAAGTCCAGCTGGCCGAGGACGTGCTCGTTGTTTTGGATGTCGTGGCGGTAGGGTGCGATCAGGGCCGACAGTTCCGCCAGAATCCGCCGCATCTCCTGCTGCTCTTCAATCTGGGCCTGGCGGAGGCGGTTGTTGAACTCCACTACCCCGGCCGGTTCGATGTAGAGGGTCTGGCCACTGGCACTCTGGTCGTGGACCACCCCACCGAGCTTGTTCCGGTAGCGGGCCAGAGCGGGAACGACGTAGCGGTCGTTTCTAATCGTGATGACCGGCTCGCTCAGGTACTTGGCGCCCTTGCCGCGGGTGTAGTGCTCCATCTGCTGGTGAATGTCGTTTTCCGTCTTTATGATCAACTGCCGGATCCCGTGCAGCTTGGTCGAAGCTTCGTCATTAAGCCGGCCGTCCGGATCTACCGAGCGGACCAGGCGCTGGGTGACCGACGGGATCGTTACCAGCCGGTCCACCAGCTGGTCGAGAACGCGCAGCTTGATCTTCTTCTCCCGCATTTGGTCAAAGAAGTTGCGAACGCTCATACTGGTCTGCAGGACCTTGGTGACCTGGGCCAACTCGGTCCCGTTCAGGTTGGCACCGATCTTGAGTCGCTTCATCTGAGGCTGAATGTCCGCCAGCTTAGGGATCGGAATGCCCCCCTCCAGTCGCAAGATGTCGGCGCCGTCGGTGGTTTCCGTTAGGTAGCGCTGCACCCGGTCAAAATCACTCTGCGGTGCCATTCTTTCCAACTCGTGGTGTCCCGCAGCCGACACCAGGCGTGTGGCCAGCATCCCCTTGATGCGGTCAAATTCCAATGTCTGTGTAATTTTATGATTCATTCTTGCTTTCTTCCTCTATTAGTTCAACGTGTCTAATACAATCTGTGCTAAGCCCGGGGTTTGATTGATCATGAACTGAGCCAGTCCTGAATTGGCGAGCTGCAGCTGCCACCAGCCGGCCGGCCAGAGCTGAAGAATCACCAGGGCGACGTATAAAATGATGTAGCCGATCACCAGCGAAAGCAGGCCGCCAGCCAGTGCATCAAAGGTCCCGATCACCGGCAGGCGCTTGATCCAGCGCAGCTTGTGAATCGCCCAGTGACAAAGCCAGGCCACCAGGGTGAAGATGATCATGAAGGCAATCCCCCGGTAAAAGAAGTCGTTGTTGTTAACGGTCTTGAGGATTGCGCTCGAATAGGTAGCACTCTGGCTGACGTCCGGCAGAAGATGACCCAAGCCGGTCCCCAGCGCCGTCGCTCCCCAGCGGGCCACCAGCCAGCTGACCAAGTAGGTGCCGGCGTAGAGGACCATCATCAACAGGCCCCGGCGCCGCCCGTTAATGAAGCAGCCAATCAAAACCAGGATTATAAAGGTAGTAAGTATCATTGTTCCCCCGCTTTAAACGATAGAAAAGGGAAGTGATAGCCAAGCCGGCTACCGCTTCCCAATTACCCCCGTATTAAGCATTAAAGTTGCCATCATCATCGAGGAAGGTGTTTAAGACCTGTTCGACCATGTCCCATTCCTTGTCATCCTCGATCGGCACCAGGTCCTGCCCGTCGCCATCTTCATTGTCGGCCACGATGTAAGCCTGGATGTCAACGGAATCGTCATTCTCCTGCTCGGCGGGATAAATGAAGATGTAGGACTTGCCGTAATCGTCGGAGTCGAAGGTGAACAGTTCCTTGAAGAGCTGTTCGTTCCCTTCCTCATCGATCAGGGTAATTAAGTTTTCGTCGTTGTTAGATTGTTGTTTGCTCATATCAATTCATCCTTATTTCAGTTTCGAAACTAAGCGGCCATGACGATCCAGATAGCTCTGCAGAATAAAGGTTGCGGCGACCGAATCAATCACCTTTTTTTGCTTGGCACGGGAGATGTCGGCCTCCTCGACGAGCATCCGGTGGGCCTCGACGGTCGTTAACCGTTCGTCTTGAAAGTCAATCGGAATCTCGGGGAAGCGTTCCTTCAGCAATTCGCCGTAGTGCTTGGCGGCATCGACCCGGGGGCCTTCGGTGTTGTTCATGTTCTTCGGCAAGCCCAGCACAAAGCCGCCCACCTGTTCTTTGGCGACCAGCTCGGCCACCCGGTCAATGCCGAAGACCTCCTCATCCTCATTGATGGGGATGATCTCGACCGATTGAGCCGTCCAGCCCAGGGGATCACTGACCGCGATGCCAACCGTCTTGGAACCGACGTCTAAGCCCATTAACCTCATTTAGTCTCACCATTATTCTTCAGGTACGACACAACTAACTCCTCGATAATCTCATCCCGCTCGTGCTGCCGGATCAGGTTCCGGGCGTTGTTTAACCGCGGAATGTAGGCTGGATCACCGGAGAGCAAGTACCCCACAATCTGGTTGATTGGGTTATAGCCCTTTTCCTCCAGCGATTCGTAAACCGTCTTCAGGGTTTCCTTGATATTCTTCTTGCGTTCCTGACCAAAGTCATAGAACATCGTTTCATCATTATTAGTAGTCATTCATCGTCACCTCCGATTAGTCTCTTAGTTATATATTTTACTATAAGTAAGATTAAAGCACAATTAAAGCGGTCAGCTTCTACTCTCATCTTGGTCGATTATACGCACAAAAGAGGTTGGGAGTACACTTTCTTCCAACCTCTTTTGTGAAAACTGAAAAGATAACGTGGAAATAACCGTGGGGCTAGTGTCTAGCTACGGACGAAAGCCGACGCCTTCAGCGCCGACTCCCGCCCTAGGCTAGCCATACGCCCCACTTGATGGTTATTTCCACTCACTTTTAAAATTTTACTTATTCAGGTATTCAGCCGCCAGCTTCAGTGCGTCCTGGATGCCGGCTGGGTTCTTCCCACCGGCCTGGGCGAGGTTTGGCCGACCGCCACCGCCACCCTTGATGGCACTAGCAATCGCCTTGATCAGGTCACCAGCCTTCAAGCCGGCCTTGACCTTGTCGTCGCTCACGGCCACGAGCAGGTTGGCCTTGCCGTCGTTGGCCGTCCCGAGGACCAGCACGTCGGACAGACCCTTGGCCCGCCAAGTATCGGCCAGCTGCCGCAGCTGACCCATCCCGGCAACCTTGACCTCGGCGGCGATCAGGCTGCCGCCCTTGGTGTCCTGGACGTTTTCAAAGACGTTGTTAGCCTGTTGAGCGGCGATCTTGGCTTCCAAGGCTGCACTCTTTTTCTGGGCTTCCTTGAGCTCAGCTTGCAGTGCAGCAACCTGGTGAGGAACCTCCTTGACCTGGGCGGTCTTCAGTTCAGCCGCCGTCTCGTTCAGCAGGTCGTCACGGCCTTGAAGGAAGTCGTAGGCATCGCTGGAGGTTACGGCTTCGATCCGCCGAACCCCAGCACCAACGCCCCCTTCGGAAACGATCTTGAAGAGACCCAGTTCGTTGGTGTTCTTGACGTGGTCCCCACCACAGAATTCGGTGTTGAAGTCGCCGATCTTAACGACCCGGACCTTGTCACCGTACTTGTCGGAGAAGAGGGCGATCGCACCCATCTCCTTGGCAGAATCGATGTCGGTTTCAACGGTCTTGACCGGAATTTCCTTCCAGATCTGTTCGTTGACCATCTTTTCAACCGCCTTGAGGTCCTTGGCGGTTACCTGACCAAAGTGGTTGAAGTCGAACCGCAGGTAGTGTTCTTCAACCAGGGAACCGGCCTGCTGGGTGTGGCCACCCAGGACGTTCCGCAGAGCCTGGTCGAGCAGGTGGGTTGCGGTGTGGTTCTTTTCGATCTTGAGGTGGCGCATCCGGTCAACAACCAGCTTGTAACGGGCACCCTTCTTGATTGGGGCCGTCAGCTCAACCCGGTGCAGGTTCTGCTGGTTTGGTGCGTGCTGGACGTCCACCACGCGGCCAACCGTCTTGCCGTAGTTGTCAATGATGTCACCGGTGTCGGCAACCTGACCACCCATTTCGGCGTAGAACGGCGTCGTGTCAAAGATGACCTCGATGTCCTTGTCGCCGGCAGCGGCACTGTCAGCCTGCTTGCCGTCGTGGGCCAGGCCGATCACCTTGGCGTTGTCGACAACCAGGTCGGTGTAGCCAACGTACTTGCTCTCGTCCTTGAAGTCGGTCCAGAGGTCGGTCTGAACACCCATCCCGTTGTCCATGTCACGGGCGTTGCGGGCCCGATTCTGCTGCTCGGTCATCGCCGCTTCGAAGCCCTGCTGGTCAACGGTCAGGCCCTCGTCACTGGCGTATTCCTTGGTCAGTTCGATTGGGAAGCCATAGGTATCGTAGAGCTTGAAGGCCGTCTTGCCGTCGATCTGCTTGGTGCCGTCCTGCTTGGACTTTTCGATCACGTTGTTCAAGAGGTTCAGTCCGCCGTTCAGGGTTGCGCTAAACCGTTCCTCTTCGGACTTGACAACGGAGGCGATGTAGTCGGCGTTCTTCAGGACCTCTGGGTAGTAGTCCTCCATGATCTTACCAACGGTTGGGACCATCTGGTAAAGGAATGGCTTGTCGATTCCCAGCTTCTTGCCGGCAACCACGGCCCGCCGCAGCAGGCGCCGAATGACGTAACCCCGGCCCATGTTGGAAGGCAGGGCGCCGTCACCGATGGCAAAGGTGATCGTCCGGATGTGGTCGGCGATGATCTTGAACTGAACGTCGTCATCCTTGTTCTGACCGTACTGCTTGCTGTCACTGAAGCCCTCGGTCTGCTTGATCAGCGGCATGAAGAGGTCGGTCTCGAAGTTGGTTGGGGCATTTTCAAAGATGGAAACCACCCGTTCCAGTCCCATCCCGGTATCGATGTTCTTATGCGGCAGCGGTTCGTAGGTGTCTTCCGGCGTGTGGTTGAACTGGGAGAAGACGATGTTCCAGATTTCCAGGTAGCGTTCGTTTTCCCCACCCGGGTAGTTCTCGGGATCGTCGTCAGCCAGGTTGTTAAATTCCTGTCCCCGGTCGTAGAAGATTTCCGTGTCCGGGCCGGATGGACCCTGACCAATGTCCCAGAAGTTGTCTTCGTCCGGGATCAGGTGATCCTTGGCCACCCCGACCTCGCGCCACTTGTTGTAGGCATCGTGGTCCTTTGGGTAGTAGGTGATGTAGAGCCGCTCTGGGTCAAAGCCAAACCACTTGTCAGACGTCAGCAGCTCCCAGGCCCAAGGAATAACCTCGTTCTTGAAGTAGTCACCAACGGAGAAGTTCCCCAGCATCTCAAACATGGTGTGATGACGGGCGGTCTTGCCGACGTTTTCAATATCGTTGGTCCGAATACTCTTCTGGGATGAAGTCATCCGCGGGTTTTCCGGAACGACCTTCCCATCAAAGTACTTCTTCATCGTGGCCACCCCGGAGTTGATCCAGAGCAGCGTCGGGTCGTTAACCGGCACCAGTGAGGCACTCGGCATGATCTTATGGCCGTGTTCCTCAAAGAACTTTAAGTACATTCGCCGAACCTGAGCACTGTTCAGCTTCTTTAGTTTTTTCATGATATCTCCCTTTCAAAAAACAAAATCCATCCTTGCGATCAGAGACGCCGGACGACGCGGTACCACTCTGCTTGCAACGATGGATTTCGTTTACCTCTTTATTCTCGACAGTTGCCGAGTTGAATATCAAATTGTCTGAATGGGGAGCACCCAGGGGGATCTCATCGGCCGTTTCACCATCCCGGCCGTCGCTGAAAATCAATCCCAGTGGGCATGTCCCAAACGAGTCATATTATAGCGAACTCCGTCGGTAAAATCAACGCCCATTTCGTTCCCGCCGGTGTTGACGTTGACGGGCCCGCTTGGCCTTGCGGATCTTGTGCCGCACTTCCAGGCGACGCTTCTGTTGCTCATCTTCCTTGATGGCCCGCTTGATCCGCTTCTTGTAGCCCGGCTTGACCGTCTTCTTGGTCTTCTTAACAAAGCCCTTCATCGTCGGGTCCAGGGCCTCCTGCTTGCGCCGGTAATTCCGTCGACGGTTGCGGTCGTGGGTGGTGACCAGGCGGCCGTGCTTTAGTTCCTTCGGGATGAACTTGATCCCCCGCTCCTCCAGCTTGGCGATCAATTCGTCCTCGGCTGGTGCATAAAGGGTGATCGCGGTCCCCGGCATTCCGTTACGCCCGGTCCGGCCAACCCGGTGCACGAAGTATTCCAGGTCGGTCGGGATATCGTCATTGATAACCAGGGAAACACCGTCGATGTCAATTCCACGGGCGGCCAGGTCGGTGGCCACAACGTACTGGTATTCCAGGTTGCGGATCTGGCGCATCGTGCGCTTGCGCCGCCGGGCTTCCAGGCCCCCGTGGATCATAGCAACCTTTAACCCCTGCTTTTCCAGGTAGTGGGTCAGTTCCTCCACCCGCTCCTTGGTGTTGGCAAAGACCAGCGCCAGGTAGGGTTCCCCCATCGTCAGCAGGCGGTAGATCAGTTGGTTCTTGTCCTGGCCCTTGGTCGACAGCAGCCAGTTCTCCACGTCCGGGTTAATGACTGCCTGGGTCGGGATCTCCTCGACCAGCGGATTAGCCATGTACTTCTTCAAAAACGGCCGCAGCTTTTGCGGGATGGTGGCCGAAAAAACCATCATCTGCAGGTCGTCGGGGAAGTTGCTGGCAATCTGGTCAACCGGGGCCAGGAAGCCCATGTCGAGGGTCATGTCGGCCTCATCGACTACGAACATCGTCGCGGTGTGGATGTCCAGTGCCTGACTCTTGACCAGGTCGAGAACCCGGCCCGGTGTTCCGATCACCAGTTGGGGCTGCTTGCGGGCTAATTGTTCGACCTGGTGCTGCTTGTCCGTCCCGCCGACGTAGTTATGGATGGTCAAAGGCGTGGGGGCGAACTTGTTTAGTTGCTTAGCGGCCGCGTAGATCTGGTAGGCCAGCTCCCGGCTCGGGGTGGTGATGACCGCCTGAACGCTCTGGTTTTCCGGGTCGATCTTGGCAAAGATCGGTAACAGGAAGGCGTGGGTCTTCCCGCTCCCGGTGGCGGACTGGCCAACCACGCTCTGCCCGTTCAGGATGTCCGGAATCACCCGCTCCTGAATGGCCGTCGGTTGACGGAAGTTAATCGCCTGAACCGCCTTGATCAGATACGGTGGCAGCTTAAAGTCCTGAAACGTTTTTTTACTCATTGCGTTTTCCTTTCACTTAGTCCTGGGCGTCGGCCGTCGTTAAGTGGTCAAGCTCGGCGATAACCTGTTTGATTTCGTCTTGGTCCTTGGCCTTGGCACCGCTGGCCAGCTCATGGCCACCACCATCATGGTGCTTGGCCAGTTCATTGATGGCCGGGCCCTTAGAACGCAGGCGAACCCGGTAGTGGCCATCCTCTTGTTCTACAAAGATTGCCCAGGCCGTGACGTCTCTGATCCGTCCTGGCAGGGAAACCACCGCCGAGGTCCCGGCCTCGGTCAGGCCAAACTTTTCCAGCAGGTCGTTAGTCAAAACGACGTAGGCGGCCCCGTGATCGAGGATCGTCAGGTGCTCGTAAACGTAGGCCGACAACCGGGCCAGCGGCAGGGTAATTTCGTTTTCCCGCCGGCTGATGGCCGCGGCATCGGCACCGGCAGCCATCAGGGCACCGGCCACGAGCATCGTCCGCGGCGAGGTTGCCGGGTAGAGGAAGCGCCCGGTATCACCGATGATCCCGGCGTAAAGCGCACTGGCCGCCTTCTTCGGCAGGGTCAGTTCCTTTGCAAAGCGCTGGTAAAAGTCGTAAATCATCTCGGAACAGCTGGAGGCCTCTGGCAGAACCCACATCAGGTCACCGAATGGTTCGTCGTTCGGGTGGTGGTCGATCTTGATCAGCTCGTCCCCGTTGTTGAAGCGCCGGTCGTCAATCCGCGGCGAGTTGGCCGTGTCGGTGACGATCACCAGGGCGTCGTCAAAGGTCTGGTTGTCGATTTCGTCCATCGTGCCGATCCAGTCGAAGCCTGGGATGTGCTTGCCGACCACGTAGATCTGCTTGTACGGGAAGGACGCCTTGAGGATCTCGGCCAGGCCGACCTGGGAGCCAATGGCATCCGGATCGGGGCGCTGGTGACGGTGAATGATGATCTTGTTGTATTTTTTAATCTGTTGGAAAATTGCTGCTAATTGATCAGCCATGGTACTAGCCCCTTACTTAAAAAATATTCTAACAATTTAGTATACCAGCAAGTGCACCCAAGTTTAAACTAAAAAAGTCACGCGCTAGTTGCACGTGACTTTTAATTAATTTTGGATTACTTCTTAGCAGCGTCCATTGCGTGGCCACCAAAGCCGTTCCGCAGTGCGGAAACAACCTTACCATCGAAGGAATCATCCTGCATTGAACGGAACCGTTGACTCAGGGCTTCGTAGATAACCGGAGTAGGAACCTGCTTGTCCATTGCATCCATCAGCGTCCAGTGAGCTTCACCAGAACTGTGCATCCGGCCGGCGATCTTGTCCAGGTGTGGGTCCTTTTCAAAGGCTTCTTGAGCCAGTTCCATCAGCCATGAACGGATAACAGAACCGTGGTTCCACATCTTGGCAACGGCAGCGTTGTCGTAGTCAAAGTCAGAAGCTTCCAGAACTTCGAAACCTTCACCCATGGCTTCCATCATCCCGTATTCGATGGCGTTGTGAACCATCTTCAGGTAGTGACCGGAACCAGCCTTACCAGTGTAAAGGTAGCCGTCCTTTTGAGCAATGCCGTCAAACAGTGGGGCAATCCGTTCGTTGAAGACGTCTTCTTCGTCCCCACCGATCATGAAGTTACCGTCCTTGAGGGCACCCTTCCAACCACCGGAGGAACCGCAGTCGAAGTAGTGAATACCCTTTTCGGTGAACATGCGGTTGTGACGCATGGAGTCCTTCCAGAAAGTGTTCCCACCATCGATAACAGTGTCATCAGAGTCCAGCAGTTCTGCCAGTTGATCCATCGTGGCATCAGTTGGCTTGCCGGCTGGTACCATCACCCAAACAGTCCGGGATGGGTTAAGCTTCTTAACCATTTCTTCCAGGCTGTATGCAGCTTCGGCACCGTAAGAAGCAGCTTCGTCAACCAGCTTCTTGTCAAGGTCAAAGGCTACGACTTGGTTGTCGTTACGCAACATGTTTTGGCAAAGGTGGATACCCATCTTACCTAAACCAATCAATCCGATTTGCATTAGATTTTCCCTCCTGTATTTACGTCTCGCTGGGCAATGCAACCCAAGCGAGGAGTAAGACGCCTAAACGTCGTGCTTGATCAGCTTGTGAAAACAAGCGTTAATCAAACGTCCGATAAAAGTTTCCCACGTTTTGAAAGATTAGTCAATTACTTTTCTTGATTATCTTCCGGGGCAGCTGAATCAGCCTTTGGTTCATCAGCGTCCTCTTCTGGGGCAGGAGCGGCTGCTTCCTTCTTGGCTTCATCGTCCTGCTTAGTCTCTTCAGCCTCGGCCGGCTTTTGGTTGGCAGCGGCCTGAGGCTTAACGACCCGGGCGATGGCAACCATGTCAAAGGTCAGGTAGATGCCTTCGCAGTCCAGCGTAACGGTCCGGTCCTGCTTGTTGATGGAGTCAACCTTCCCGTGCAGGCGGCCGATCGTGACAACCTCGTCACCCTTGTGCAGGCCGTTCATCATGTCCTGGTGTTCCTTACGCTGCTTCTGTTGTGGCCGGATCATGAAGAAGTACATCAGGGCGATCATCAACAGGATTAAGATGATGCCTGAGTAGCTGCTGGCCCCGGCACTAGAGGCCCCTAAAATTCCAAAAGTTAAACTATTCACAGTAATATCCATCCCTTCAAAAATGTTCAACAATAACTGTAACAAAAATCGTTATAAAAAGCTACATCTCCGCCGGATCCAGGCCAAATTCCGCCAAGCATTCGGGCACGCTGTCGGCAGCGATGGCCGCCCGCAGCTTAGTCATTGCCTGGTTAACCGTAAAGAGGTTGTGAAGAAGCAGGTAGCGCTCCCCCAGCGGCTGGCGGCGAACCAAGAGCCGGTGGATCCAGGCGCGGGAGATCCCCGCCTGGCAGACCGGGCAATCGCAATCTGGGCCCAGAGCCCGCTGGTCCAGTGCCAGGTGATCCCGGTCCAAGTGCAGGCGACGGGTCCCCACCAAAGCATTGCCCATGCTGGCTTCCCGACCGGCCAAGTCACTGTCGATCAGGTCAATCCCGCTGCTGGCCAGGAGCAAAAGTTGACGAAGGTCACCGCTAGTCGACAGGTAGCGCGGCTTAGGGGCCGCCAGCATGGCAATGACCTCCGTGACCAGCCGGGCTTGTTCTTCGGTCGGCACCGTGGCATCCACGCCGCCGATGCTGTAGCCGGCAGCACCAGCAGGTACAGCGTCTACGTTGGCTTGGCGTGCCCGCTTGAGTCCCCCGCCGACGATTGTTGCCAGGCAATTTTCCGGCAACGGTTCGCTCTGGAGCCAGGTGGCGGTCTGATCGACGGCCGCGTTCAGGTCGTCCACCGGGGCGTAGTAGTCCGCCACCCGGGCAAAGCTCTGCTGTACATCCGCCCCGAGCGCCTGCTGGATTGCCAACGCATCCGCTGGGGTATAGAAATGCATGGTTCCCGTCTGCGGGTCATGGAAGTTAACCCCGGCTGGCTTGCGGCCCCGGGGCTTGGCCCAGGAGTAGGCCTGACCCGCTCCAGAGTCGGTAACGATCAGGCCGTCCCAGTACGTCAGGGCGTGCAGGTCCGGCAATTCGGTCAGGCGGTCCTTGAACTGGCGCCAGGAATCCAGCACGCCGCATTTGATAGCCTGCGTCCCGCACTGGTGCAGCTCCGTGGGCGTCAGGGTGGTGGTGGCACTCCCCGTCTGCACGATGGCCGGGGTCAGCGCTTGGCGGCCATTGACCGTCAATTCGCCAGTCCGCGCCGCCCCAGCTCCCTGGTGTTGAACTTGAAAATTAATCTGCGCTGTCATGTCTAGCCTCGTTTCCCGGTCGGGTAGTCAATTCCCAGGTGCTGGTAGGCCGCTGGAGTCACCAGGCGGCCCCGGGGCGTCCGGCTGATGAAGCCGATCTGCAGCAGGTAGGGTTCATACATTTCCTCGATCGTGTTGGTTTCCTCACCGATGTTGGCGGCGATCGTCTTCAGGCCGACCGGGCCACCATTGTAGAACTTGATCATCGTCAGCAGCATCTTGCGGTCGATCTCGTCTAGTCCCCGGTTGTCCACCTGGAGCAGGTCCAGGGCACGCTTGACGGTGGCCGAATCGATGCTGGGCTTGCCGGCAACCTGGGCGAAGTCGCGGACCCGCTTCAGCAGCCGGTTAGCGATCCGCGGCGTTCCCCGCGAGCGCAGCGCCAACTCGTGGGCCCCCTCGTCCTCGATCTTGGTGTTAAAGATCTTGGCCGAACGGAAGATGATCTGCGTCAGCTCTTCCTGGTTATAGTAGTTCATGTGTTCCACGATCCCGAACCGGTCCCGCAACGGCGCCGAGAGCATCCCCGCCCGCGTCGTCGCCCCGATCAGGGTAAATGGCGGCAGCGGGAAGTGAACCGGGTGAGCGGTTGGCCCCTCGCCGACCACGATGTCGATGTAGTAGTCCTCCATCGCCGAATAGAGCATTTCCTCGACCACCTTTGGCAGGCGGTGAATCTCGTCAATGAAAAGCACGTCGCCGGGCTTGAGCTCGTTCAACAAGGCCACCAGGTCCCCCGGCTTTTCGATCGCCGGCCCGCTGGTGGTCTTGATGTTGACGGCCATCTCGTGGGCAATCACCATCGCCAGGGTCGTCTTCCCCAGTCCCGGTGGTCCATAGAGCAGGACGTGGTCGAGGGCCTCTTCCCGGGCTTGGGCCGCCTGGATGTAGACGCTCAGTTCGTGTTTGATCTTCGCCTGGCCAATGTAGTCAGCCAAACGCTGGGGGCGCAGGGTGAGCTCCAATTGCTCCTCTTCCTGGTTTTGCGATTGGTCGGACATGATTCCATGGTCTTGGTCAGCCATCTAATCCCTCCTCACTAGTTAATCAGCCGCAGGGCTTGCCGCAGGTACTCATCGGTGGTCGTAGCTTCGGATTCGAGCAGCTGCTTCTTGATCTTCTTGATCTCCCGTTCCCGGTAGCCCAGGGCGCTCAGGGCCGCCAGGGCATCGTCTAAGGCCGGGTTGGTTGAGGCAGCTGTCGGCTGGTCCGCCGTCAGCAGACTGCCCGTTGCCTGGTCCGCAATCTTGTCCTTTAAGTCCAGCACAATCTGGGAGGCCGTCTTCTTGCCGATCCCCGGGAACTTGGTCAGGTAGCCAACGTTGTTATTGGCAATGGCATCAATCAGTCCCTGGTGGTCCGGGTTGGCCAGGATTGCCAGGGCGCTCTTGGGGCCGATCCCTGAAACGTTGATCAGCTGCAAGAAGAGCCGCTTTTCCGCCTGATCGACAAAGCCAAAGAGCGTGATCGAATCGTCGCGCACGGCCTGGTAGACGTAGATGCGGACCCGCTGCGTTTCGTCCACCTGGTAGCGGTACGGGTTGGCCACCAGCAGCTGGTAGCCGACGCCGCCCGCCTCCACGACAACGTACTGGGGCGTCACAATGGTAACGAGCCCCGTGATGTATTCATACACAGTTCATCCCTACTTTTCTTAAAATTCGTGATCATCAAATTCATCGGCGAACGGGACGTGGCTGTCCTGGATTCGCTTAAACATCTTTTCGAGGTCCTGGTCATTGAAGTGGACCGTGACCGGCCGGCCGTGCGGGCAGTTGAAGGGGTTCTCGCATAAGGACAGCCGGTGCAACAGGGCCCGGGCCTCCCGTGAGTCGAGGTGGTGGTTGGCCTTGATCGCCCGCTTGCAGCTCATCATGATGGCGGTCTTCATCCGGAAGTCACGAACGCTAATCTTGCCGTCCTTGATCAGCCACTCGATCATCTCCTTGGCCGTGTCCTCCTCCTGCCCTTCCTTAAACCAGGTCGGGTGGGAGCGGAGGATAAAACTGTTTTGCCCGAAGGCCTCCAGGTTCAGCCCGACGCTTGTCAAGGTGTCCAGGTGGGCATTAATGGTCATTGCATCGACCGTGGAGTAGTTCAGCACCAGCGGCACCAAGAAGGCCTGCTGGTCCGGGCTGACCTGGCCGATCTCCTTGCGGAAGCGCTCGTAGTTGATCCGTTCCTGGGCGGCGTGCTGGTCGACGATGTAGAGGCCATCCCCCGCCTGGGCCAGAAGGAAGGTTCCCTGCAGCTGGCCGATGTATTGAAGGTCCGGAAAGCGTTTCTGCTGCTGGTCGGACTTGTCATGCACGTCGAGCTCCAGGTTCTCGCTCGATCGGGGTACCTGACGCATCGCTGGCGCCACCGGGGCCGGTTCGCCAAACGGCCCTACCGCATCCTCGTTTTGATAGCGCCGGTCAAAGGCCTGCATTGCCGGGCTGGCCAGTTCGGCGGCCTGGTGAATAATCACCGGGGCAACGACCTCGCTGTCACTGCCCTCGGCACTCGCTGGTCCTGAACTTTCTTCACTAGCCGGGGCATGGCTGGCCGGCGCCTCTTCGTTGGGGTGCGTCGGGCTGACCTGATAGGTTTGTGCCGCCTCGTTTAAGCGCTGGTCAAGCTTGGCAACGTCGGCCGCACTGGGCCCGAAGCCGGTCGGATTGACGTCTGGAATCAGATTTTCGGTCGCAATCCGCCGCCGGATCGTCGCGGCGATCAGCTTGGTTAGCTGGTCCTCCTTGCTCAAGCGAACCTCCCGCTTGGCCGGATGGACGTTGACGTCAACTAAGACCGGATCGAGGTCGATATTGATGACCGCAATCGGGTAACGGCCCACCATCAACTTGGACTCATAGCCCTGGATGATGGCCTTAGTCAAAGCAAAGTTGCGAACGTAGCGGTGATTAATCGTGATCGTAATGTACTGGCGCGAGGCCCGGGTCAACTCCGGCAGCGAAACGAAGCCGCTGACCTTAAAATCATCGTCCTGTCCGCTGATCGCCAGCATCTTGCGACCAGCCGCAATCCCGTAGATCGCGGCTACCACCTGCTGGAGGTTGCCGTTGCCGGCGGAACGAAAGACCTCCTTGCCGTTGTGGGTGAAGCTAAAGGCCACGGCCGGGTTGGCCAGGGCCAGGCGGTTAATGATGTCGGTAATCCGGGTCAGCTCGGTGTGAGGGGACTTCAGGTATTTCAACCGGGCCGGCGTGTTGAAGAAGAGGTCGCGCACTTGAACGTCGGTCCCCTGTCGCGCGGCCGCCGGTTTCTTGTCCACCACCTGACCACCGCGAAGATGGATCTGGGTGCCGGCCGGCTGATCCCGCTGGGCGGTGACCATCAAGACGTCCGCTACCGAGGCGATGCTGGGCAGGGCCTCACCACGAAAGCCCATCGTCTGCACCCGAAAGAGGTCCCGGCGATTGGCAATCTTGCTGGTGGCATGGCGCTGGAAGGCCAGCTCAACGTCGTCTTGTTCGATTCCGTCCCCGTCGTCGATCACCCGGATGCTGTCGAGACCGGCGTTTTCAACAATCACGTCGACCCGGCGACTATGGGCATCCAGCGAGTTTTCGACCAGTTCCTTGACGATCGAGGCGGGCCGTTCGATGACCTCCCCGGCCGCAATCTGGTCGGCCAGGACCGTATCTAGTTCATGAATTTTTCCCACGCGTATCGCCTCACTTCAGTTTCTGCTGCCATTGGTAAATCTGGTTCATGACCTCCATCGGCGTCATCCCCATCAGATTGAGCTCCTTTAACTGGTGCAAAATCTTCTCGCCCTTGGTAGACTTGGCCTTCTGTGGAGCGGGCGCAAAGAGCTCCATCTGGCCGTTGGCATCGATTGCCGGCGCGCTGGGTGCGGTTGGCTGGGCACTTGGGGCCGCGGATTCTTCCGTCGTCGTAGTCTCTTCCACCCGGTCGGCACTCGTCGGCTGATGGTAGGTGACCGCCGCCTTCTTTTCGTTTAATGGCAGGGTAACCGCCTTTTCCTCCAGCTCGCCCAGAATCTGGTCGGCGCGCTGAAGCAGTGAATCCGGCATCCCGGCCAGCTTGGCCACGTGAATCCCGTAGGACTTGTCGGCCGGGCCAGCGCTGACCTTGTGCAAAAAGACCAGCTCACCGTTCTTTTCGGTGGCCCCGACGTGCACGTTTTTCAGGCGCGGCAGGGCCTTCTCCAGGTCGGTCAGTTCGTGGTAGTGGGTCGAAAAAAGGGTCTTGGCGCGGACGTGTTCGTGGACGTACTCAATGATCGCCTGGGCCAGGGCCATCCCGTCGTAGGTTGCCGTCCCCCGGCCGATCTCGTCGAAGAGGATCAGGCTGTGGTCGGTGGCGTGCTTCAGGGCGTTGTTGGCCTCCATCATCTCTACCATGAAGGTACTCTCCCCGGAGATCAGGTCGTCGGCGGCCCCAATCCGGGTGAAGATCTGGTCAAAGATCGGCAGTTCAGCCGACTTGGCGGGCACGAAGCAGCCCATCTGCGCCATCACCGCCGTCAGGGCCAGCTGGCGCATGTAGGTACTCTTCCCCGACATGTTGGGCCCCGTAATCAAGAGAATGTCAGTCTGGTCGTCCATCAAAACATCGTTGGGCACGTACTCTTGGTGTCCCATGAACTTTTCCACAACCGGGTGGCGACCGTCCTTAATCACCAGCTTGTGACCGGTATTCATCAGCGGCCGGACGAAGTGGTAGTCCTCGCTGACCACGGCAAAGCTCTGCAAAACGTCCAGTTCCGACAGGGCCGCGGCCAGTGATTGCAGGCGCTTGATCTGCTTCTTCACCTGTTCCCGAACGGCAACGAAGAGGTCGTATTCCAGGGCGGTCGACCGCTCCTGGGCCTCCATGATCAGGGCCTCCTTCTCCTTTAATTCCGGCGTGGAGAAGCGCTCGGCGTTGACCAGGGTCTGCTTGCGCTCGTAACGATCTTTGGGAATCTTGCTCAGGTTGACCTTGGTGACTTCGATGTAGTAGCCAAAGACGTGGTTGTAGCCAATCTTGAGGTTATTGATCCCGGTGACCTCCCGCTCATGGCTCTGCAGGTCGGCGATCCAGCGCTTCCCGTTGTTCATCGCGTCCCGGTACTGGTCGAGCTGCTCATTATAGCCGTCCTTGATCACCCCGCCATCGGTGACGGAGATCGGTGGGTCCGCGATGATCGCCCGGTCAATCAGGTCGGCAACGTCACCGAGCGGATCCAGGCGCTTCTCCAGGTCGGTAAAGACGGGTGAGTCCAACGTTTCTAGGACGTACTTGATCTTGGGAACTTGAAGGAGGGAGGTCTTTAACTGGATCAGGTCCCGACCGTTAACGCTCCCGTAGGCAACCCGCCCCGCCAGGCGTTCCAGGTCGTAAACCTTGATCAGCTCCTCCTGGATGTTGCTGCGTTCAAAGTAGTGGTCGAGCAGTTCTTGAACCTTGTCCTGGCGTGCGCTGATCTGGTCGGGATCAATCAGCGGCCGGTCCAGCCAGCGCTTCAAGAGCCGGCTGCCCATCGCGGTCTTGGTCTCGTCCAGAAGCCAGGCCAGGGTCCCCTGCCGCTTGCCGCTGCGCATGTTGGTCGTCAGCTCCAGGTTGGTCTTGGAGTAGTGGTCGATCTTCATGAAGGAGCTCGGCCGGTAGGAAATTGCCCGCTGCATGTGAGCCAGGGAACGTTTCTGCGTCGTCAGCAGGTAGGAAACCAGCAGGGCCACCACATGCTTTTGCTGCTCATCCTCCAGGTCCTGGGTCAAATAAGAAACCTCGGCGTTCTTCAGGATCTGGGGCTGGTGCGACTGAAGAATGTTACGCTGCTTGAGCTGAGTCGTCAGTTCTGCTGGCAGCTCGCCGTCGACCACCGTCTCCTTGCTCTGCAGATTGACCAGTTCGTTGACGATTGCCCCCACGCTGTCGAGGGTGGTCGTCTTCAGCTCCCCGGTCGACAGGTCGGTGTAGGCCAGGCTGAGCTTGTCCGCCGCCGCGCTGATGGCCGTCAGGTAGTTGTTTTGCCGGGCCGCATCCCCAGTGAGGTCCATCTGGGTCCCGGGCGTGATCAGGCGGGTGACGGCCCGCTTGACCATTCCCTTCGCCTTCTTCGGGTCCTCCATCTGCTCACAGATGGCAACCTTGTAGCCTTTATCGATTAAAATGTCGACGTAGTTATTCACCGCCCGGTGCGGTACCCCGCACATTGGAATCGGGTTCTTGGCGCTGTGGTTGCGGGTCGTCAGGGTCAGCTCCAGTAGCTGGGCACCCTTGATCGCATCATCATTAAAGAGCTCGTAAAAGTCCCCGAGGCGGTAGAACAGGAAGGCGTCCGGGTACTGGTCCTTGACCTGCTGGTACTGCTCCATCATCGGCGTCAATTTCTTTGTCAATTCACTTCACCTCATGAAATTCTTCTAAATATCAATCATTGTCCGCGCCATTTAATCGTTTTAAACACATCATTCATTATATTTTCTGCTCAGGAAGGGCGCAAGGGAAACGCGTACTGAATAAAAAAAGAACTGGGAACACTTCCCAATTCTTTTACTTAGCGTAGTCGACGGCGCGAACTTCACGGATCACGGTCACCTTGATGTGGCCCGGATACTCAAGCTGCTCTTCAATCTGCTGCTTGATGTCGTGGGCCAGCGTGGTGGCCTCCAGATCAGAAATCTTCTTTGGCTTGACGATGACCCGCAGTTCACGACCAGCCTGAATTGCGTAACTATGGTCAACACCATCGTAATTATTTGCTATGCTTTCGAGCTTCTTTAAGCGCTGAATGTACTGTTCAAGCGACTCGCTCCGGGCACCAGGACGGGCACCGGAAATGGCGTCGGCGGCCTGGACCAGAACGGCGATTACCGAGGTCGGCGCCACGTCACCGTGGTGGGAGGCAATCGTGTTGATGACGACCTTATTTTCCTTGTACTTGCGGGTCAGTTCAACCCCCAGCTCAACGTGGGAACCATCAACCTCGTGGTCAACCGCCTTGCCGATATCGTGCAGCAGGCCGGCCCGCTTAGCCAAGGCGACATCCTCGCCCAATTCACTCGCCATGATTCCGGCCAGCTTGGCAACCTCAATCGAGTGGTCGAGGACGTTTTGTCCGTAGCTGGTCCGGTACTTCATCCGACCAACCGTCTTGATCAGGTCCGGGTGCATCGAGTGGATGCC
The DNA here is from genome assembly GCF_022482365.1 of Limosilactobacillus sp. NCBI lineage: Bacteria > Bacillati > Bacillota > Bacilli > Lactobacillales > Lactobacillaceae > Limosilactobacillus > Limosilactobacillus sp. The sequence continues at coordinate 2,315,381 of NZ_JAKVPE010000001.1, read as the reverse complement.
CAGGTCAAAGAGGGCCTGCTCCCCGGTCTCCCGCAACTGGTTATCCATTTCCTTGCGGGCCTTTTCAACGGCTTCTTCAATTCGGGCCGGGTGAATCCGCCCGTCCTGGATCAGCTTCTCCAGTGCAATCTTGGCGATCTCCCGCCGCACTGGATCAAAGCCACTCAGGACGACCGCTTCCGGCGTGTCGTCGATGATCAGGTCAATCCCGGTCAGGGTCTCCAGGGTCCGGATATTCCGGCCTTCCCGACCGATGATCCGGCCCTTCATGTCATCGTTTGGCAAAGTGACAACTGAGACCGTCGCCTCGGAGACAACGTCCGCGGCACTGCGTTGAATGGCCTCGACGATCAGCTTCTTGGCGTTGCGGTCGGCGGTCAGTTCCGCCTCCTGTTCGCTATCCCGGATCAGGACCTCCCGTTCGGTCTTCAGTTGGTCTTTCATTTCACTCAATAACTGTTGTTTGGCATCCTCGTGGGTCATCTCGGCAACCTTTTCAAGTTCTGCTTGCCGCTGTTCCACTAAGGCCGCTGCCTTTTTCTGTGATTGATGAAGTCGTTCCGTCTGCTGATCCAGCTTGTGCTCGCGCGCCCCAACCGTGTTTTCACGCTTTTCTAAGGCGTTGTCCTTGTGGTCGAGCGACGTCTCCCGCTGCAAGAGCCGGTCTTCCTGGCGCTGGATTTCGTTGCGCCGCTGCTTGAGCTCGGCTTCGACCTGCTCGCGGTAGCGGTGGCTGTCCTCCTTGGCTTCCAGGATGGCCTCCTTTTTCGCCGTTGCCGCTTGGTTCTTAGCGTCCGCAATGATCCCCTCAGCATCCTTGTGGGCCTCTGCGACCCGTTTTTCATAGGAGGACTTGCGAACGGCATAGCCGATAATAATCCCGACAACCATAGCAAGCGCGGCGAAAATTATTAATTTCATCATTTCACCTCCGCTTCAACTATTTTGTTGTTGGTTAATAAAATTAATTTCACCGTGTCATGTAAAAAACATCACACAAAGTAAATTTTAAGCTTGCCCAAGTAGGGTGTCAACCATTGAATTTCACAATTGGGAGTAAAAGGGTCCAGCCCAGGTTTTTCCTGGACTGAACCCTTGAGTTGATTCATGTCTTGTTAAGCAATTAGTCTTCGGTGCTTGCCTGATCCTGGTCCGCTTCCTTAGTTGCGGAGGCATCATCTGCGCCCTCGCTTGGGCTCAGTGGATCCATCCCGTAGGCAACCCGGACCTTGTTCATCAGTTCGGCCATCTGGTCGGGATGCTCGGCCAGCCACTTCTTGGCGTTCTCACGTCCCTGACCGATCCGGTCCGAACCATAGGAGTACCAGGCACCGCTCTTGTTAACCAGGTCCTTTTCGACCGCCATGTCGAGGAGCTCCCCGGTCTTGGAGATCCCCTCACCGTACATGATGTCAACTTCGCAGCGCTTGAACGGTGGTGCTACCTTGTTCTTGACGATTTTGACCTTGGCCCGGTTACCGATGACGTCGGTACCACTCTTGATCTGTTCGGCCCGCCGAATCTCCATCCGGATCGTGGCGTAGAACTTCAGCGCCCGACCACCAGTCGTCGTCTCGGGGTTCCCAAACATCACCCCGACCTTTTCACGAATCTGGTTGATGAAGATGGCGATGGTCTTGGTCTTGTTGATCTCGCCGGAAAGCTTCCGCAGGGCCTGGGACATCAACCGGGCTTGCAGGCCGACGTGGGCGTCCCCCATCTCACCTTCGATTTCCGCCCGGGGAACCAGGGCCGCAACGGAGTCCACGACTACCAGATCAACGGCACCACTGGAGATCAGGGCGTCGGCAATTTCCAGGCCTTCCTCACCGGTGTCCGGCTGGGAAAGCAGGAGGTTGTCGACATCCACCCCGAGGGCAGCAGCATACTGAGGATCAAGGGCGTTTTCGGCGTCGATATACGCCGCCGTACCACCCTGGCGCTGAACCTCGGCAACCGCGTGCAGGGCCACCGTCGTCTTCCCGGAACTTTCTGGTCCGTAGATTTCAACGATCCGGCCACGGGGATAACCGCCGACGCCGAGGGCCTTATCAATCGCCAGCGAACCGCTGGAGACGGTGGCAATCTTCATGTCGGCCGCGTCACCCATCCGCATGATTGAACCCTTGCCAAAGTTCTTTTCAATCTTTCTAATTGCAACATCAAGTGCAGCTTTTCGCTGATCAGCCAATTAGATTTCCTCCTTTGTATCGAAATATCCGTGAATTAATCATAACAGTTTTCCACAAAAAAACAAGAAAAATGCGAACAATGGTTCGATTATTTTTGCAGGGCGTGATAAATCATTTGCAGTCCGTGCTGGACACTCTGCCGGCGGATCTGTTGGCGACCAACGTAGGCCCCCAGGTGCAGCTGACGGGTCACGGTCGGCTGACCCTGGATTGCCAGGCCGACCCAAACCGTCCCGGCCGGTTGACCCTCCAGCGAGTCGGGCCCGGCAACCCCGGTAAAGCCAATCCCGATCGCCACGCCAAGGCGCTGACGGCTCTTCTCGGCCATCTGGGCGGCCGTCTGGGAGCTGACAACCCCGTACCGGTCAATCAGCTGCGGATCAATCCCCAGCAAGCCTTCCTTGGCACTGGCTGCGTAGGTCACGAAGCCGCCGTCAAAGACATTCGAGGCCCCGGGAACGGAACAGATGGTGCTCTGGAACATCCCCCCGGTCAGGCTTTCGGCCGCCGTCAGCTTTAAGTGCCGTTTTTTCAGCAGCCCCACGACGGTTGCCGCCAGCGAGCAGTCGTCACCGACGCCAAAGAAGTAGGGATCCTCCTTGGCAACGATGGCGGCCTGGGCCCGATCCAGCAGCGTCGTGGCGGTCTCTTCTGGCAGGTCGTGGACGGTCATCCGGACCTGGATGGCATCCGGCTGGACATAGGAGGTGATGACCACCTGGTCTAGGCCTTCAGTCACTTCCGCGATCTCATCCATCAGCAACGACTCCGGCCGGCCGAAGAAGTTGAGGGTTCGGCTGACAATTTGCCGTTCACCACCGACAAGCTTTGTCAGGCGGGGCAGCACCTCCTGATTGACCATTGCCGTGAACTCGCGCGGTGGTCCTGGCAGGACGATCAGCCGCCGATTATCGCGCTCGTACCAGCTGCCCAGTGCCAGGCCCACCGGATTGGCTAGGGGCGTCCCCCCGCTCAGGTACATGGCCTGCTGGACATTCTCCGGCATCATCGGCTTCTGACGCTGCTTAAAGGTCTCCTGGATCCAGGCCCAGTGATCCTCGTCACGAGTCAGCTCTACGCCCAGGGCGTCCGCCACCCCGCGGATGGTCACATCGTCTGCCGTCGGTCCCAGGCCGCCACAAACGAAGACCAGGTCCGCCCTTTGCCAGGCCGAACGGACGGCTTCCTCCAGGAGATCAAGCTCATCGGGCACCGTCACCTGACGGGTGGCCGTAACGTCGATCTTGCCGAGCTGCTGGGCCAAAAACGGTGCGTTCGTATTGACGATCTGCCCCAGAATAATCTCAGTACCGACTGAAATGATTTCTGCTTCCATTTAAATTTCACCCCTATATAGTTAATACGTAAATTATACCCGATTGTATTAAAAAAAGTGGCCGAACCAAATTTTGATTCGTCCACTCCTTGATTAATTTTACTTGAAACCGTCCGAAAAGACGCCCCGGCCCTGAATAAAGTAGTCCACACCGGAGTAAATGGTGAAGAACAGGCAGATGTAGAGCATGATCTGACCAAATGGAATGTTCCAGATGGCAAAGATGACGTTATTCATCAACAAGAAGATAATGGCGATGAACTGGGTCGTCGTCTTGATCTTTCCCGGCATCTTGGCCGCCAGCACAATCCCGCTCTGCTCAACCAGCAAGAGCCGCAGTCCGGTAACGGCCAGCTCCCGCCAGATAATGATCGAGGTCACCCACGCCGGAACAACCTGATTCCCGGTCAGGACGATGAAGGCCGTCATGACCAGCAGCTTGTCCGCCAGCGGATCGGTAAACTTCCCGAAGTTGGTCACCAGGTGGTTCTTCCGGGCGATCCGGCCATCCAGGTTATCGGTGATCGTAGCCGCAATGAACAGGATCGCCGCAATCAATTGGGCAACCGGAATCGTGGCTCCCCAGAAGGTGACGCTCCCCCAAGAAAATGGCACCACCATCAAGATCAGGAAAAATGGAATAATAATTAACCGAACGACGGTTAATTTGTTAGGTAAGTTCACAGTCTAATCCCCCTATTATCGTGTTTGCGTGGTCGACGCGCTGGACGTTGCCGTCGTCTGCCGACTCGCACTGTTGGTCGTCACTTGACTCGTACTCGTCGAGCTAACCCCACTGGTCCGGGTACTAGTGCCCGTGCTGGTCGAACTCGTGCTGCTGCTCGTTGAGCTTGAGGACGAGGATGACTGGCTGCCGAAGTTAATCGTAACGGTCCGGGTGTTATTGTAGGTCCCATTGTTGGTGAAGTCGATCTTCTTGCCACCGATCTTCAGGGTGGTTGACTGCGCATTGCCGACCGTAATTACCAGCGTCGTCGTGTCCTTGCCGACCTTCACGCTCGTCTTTTGGTTGGCATTTAAGGTCTTGTTCAGCAGGTCGGTACTGTTGTTGGCCCGAACCTGCATCCATGCCCGTGAGCTTGGGTTAATCTGCAGGGTGGTATCCTTGGTCAGCTTATCGGCGGTGTAGGTCACACTAGTGGAAGTCCGGCTGCTCTGCTTGAGCTGGATCGCCTTAGTAGCCGCCTTCTTGGTAACCTTCTTGCTAGATGAGGAAGCCTTCTTCCGGCTCTCACCCGAAACCGAAACTGAGCTATTGTCAATCTTGGTTGACGAGTCACGGTGACTGCGGGCAATCGCCGTAAACCAGATGGCAGCAAGCACCAGGATGATCACACAGGCGATGATCACCGTCGGCAGGTAACGCCGACTCTTGGAAACCTCGGTCCCCAGGCTCTTGTGCTGGCTGGTCCGGGACTCCACGGCCTGGCTAATGTGCTCGGAGTATTCCGCCGTCTTGGCCTTTGGCAGGTCGTCATCGTACTCCTTCAGCAGCTCGTCACCGTCGAGACCGACCGTGTTGGCATACTGCTTGACGAACGCCCGAACGTAGAAGTCGCCGGGCAGTTCATCGAATTTTTCGTCTTCAATTGCAATCAAATACCGCTTTTGGATCTTGGTAATCTGTTGGAGGTCGTCTAAGGTGTAGCCCTTCTCCTGACGAGCTTCCTGCAGCTTTTTCCCAATCTCCAGGTGTTTTTGTTCGCTATTGTTTTCGCTCATTTAGCTTACACTCCATTTATATGATTTCACTTATCCTTGCACATTATATCATGTTCTCTACCGGACAACAGTTAAGAAAAGGTAGCGTTTATTGATGGTGCGGCACCACCTGATAGACGGAAATCCCCTGGGGGGTAATGAATTCCTTGGCTACCTGGTAGAGGTCGTCAATTGAAATCTCCTTGAGCAGGCGGATCTCGTCCATCAGGTTGGCCCCATCAAAAAGTTTATCGGCATAGCGATTGGCAATGGCCTCCGGTGAGTCCAGCAGGCCAATCAGGCGCCCCAGCTCCGCGTTCTTGATTCCAGCAAAGCGGGTCCGGGCCGCGTCGATCTGCTTGTCGGCGCTTTCCAGGATGGCAACCACCTCGTCGGCGAAGCGCTCCATCTGATCTGTATTGGAACTGAAGTAGGCAAAGTGGAAACCTCGCTGCATTTCAAAGTTGTAGCCAAAGGAATCGTCTAGCACCTCGTTGTTATAGAGGCGCAGGTAGTTGTCGGAGGTGTCATCAAAGAGCACGTCCAAAAGCAGATCGACGGCCAGCTTGTAGCGCAACCGCTCCCGACCGTCTTCAAACTGCTTGATCCCCCGCAGACCGACCATTACCTTCGGCCGGGCAATGTTCATCGTCAGCGAACGGAACGGGATGACGTCATGGGCGGTCGGGTCGTTGAGCTTGGTCATTCGCCGCGGCGTTTCGGAGGCCGGAAAGTCCTTGCTGTTCTGGTTGTCGATTACCCACTCCATCGTCGCCGTCGGATCGAGGTTGCCGACCAAGAAAAGGTTCATGTTGCTTGGCTGGTAGAAGGTCCGGTAGCTCTGCATCAGGATCTGCGGGGTGATTTTACTGATTGAATCGACCGTTCCCGCGATGTCGATCCGCATTGGGTCGTGGGGGTAAAGGTTGCCGATCAGGCCCAGGTAGAGCCGCCAGTCGGCATCGTCATCGTACATCTGGATTTCCTGGCCGATAATCCCCTGCTCCTTGGCCACCGTCTTGTCCGTGAAATAGGGGTCCTGAACGAAATCAAGCAGGACATCCAGATTTTCCCGGAGGTGACTGGTGGTCGAGAAGAGGTAGCTAGTCTGGGTAAAGCTGGTGTAGGCGTTGGAATCTGCCCCGAGCTTGCCGAAGAGGTCAAAGGCGTCGTGATCGGCCTTTTCGAACATCTTGTGCTCGAGAAAATGGGCCACCCCGTCCGGCACCGTCACCGCTTCCTCCTCGTGGTAAGGGATGAACTGGTTGTCAATGGAACCAAAATCGGTTGAAAAGGTCGCGTAGGTCTTATGAAAGCCCGGCATCGGCAGCAGCTGCACCAACAGGCCGTTGGCAAGGCGCTGACGGTAGATTGTCCGGTTAAATTCTTGATAAGTATACTGATCCATTTGCTTATTTTTCACCACTCAATAAATATGTCGCCTGCAGCTTTAATTCGGCGGCCACGCGCTGCACGTCGGCGGCCGTTACCGCGTTGATCTTGGCCGCCACGTTCCCGTCCTCCGGCAGATCGAGCAGGGTAAACAGGAGCTGACGACCCAGAATGTTGTTGGCGTAGTCGTGACTGGCGCGGTACTGGTTAATCAGGCTGTCCTGTACCTCGGCAAGTTCTTGGAAAGAGAACTTCCCCGCAATCAGGTCTTCCAGCTGCTGGTCAATTAGTTCTTCCACCTTGGCCGCGTCCTGGGCGCGAATCCCGGTCTGAATGCCTAAGAAGCCACTAAAGGGCAGGAGGCGGCTGGTGGCGTAGTAAGCCAGGCTAGCCTTCTCCCGAACGTTAGTGAAGAGCTTGGAGTAAGGCGTCCCACCGAAGAGGCCGTTGAAGACCAGACCCGCGTAATAGTTCTGGTCATGGTAGTAGACCGGCAACTGGTAGCCCAGGTTCAATTTGGCCTGGACAACCGGCTGGTGCTCCGTGGCGCGCTGAACGTCTTGGTAGAGGGGCTGGTGGTAGTATGGCACCAGCGTCTCAACCGTCCGCCCGGCAAAAGGCAGCTGGGCAAAGGTCTGGTGGATGGCTTCGGGATCCACGTCCCCCAGCACTAAGATGTTGACCTTGTCGTCTTTGATCATCCGCTGGTAAACCGGCACCAGGTTCTGGGCCGTCAAGGTTGCCAAATCACTGACCTGACCGAAGCTCGGGATCTGCATCGTGGAATCCGCTGGGTAGTAGAGCTTCATCAGCTGACGGTTGGCATAAAATTGCTTATCGTCATAAAGGGACAGGATCGAGCTTTTCAGATTATTGGCCTGGATCCGAAAGGTGGGGCCGTCGAACTCATTTTGGTCAATCAGGGGGTGGAAAAGGATCTCATGGATCAGGTCCACCACCTGGTCGAAGAGGTTGGTACCGGCGATCTGGTCGTTGACAAAGCTGGCCCGCAGGCGAACCGTGTGCAGCTGGCCGACCCGGCCGACGCCCATGCCAACGTAGGCCCCGTAAAGCTTCGCCAGCTGACGAGCCAGGGCGGTCTGCGTCGGATAGCGATGGGTGCTGGTCTCAAGCAGGTTGGCAAGGAGGTTCCGCGCGGTGGCGTTCGTCCGCGTCTGCGGCGTCGTAAAGTTAATTAGGACGTGATTCATCTTAAATTGTTTGGTGGGCAGCACATCCAGGTCCACACCACGAGCAAGATTAAAATGCACGGTCTTCGTGCTCCTTTCAAGAATTGTTCAAACGTTTGTAAATGGAGAAAGCGTTTGGTTTTCTGCCGAAAATTGTCACACTGAATAATCATACGTTATCTGCTCCTAAATTACAAACCAATCCCCTAATTTTGCCGAAATTTGTTAGCAGAAGAGGCCGGCCACGCGGTGACGTGCCGACCTCTTTACCTATTAATTATTGTAGGGCCCTAAGAAATTGCTCTTGGTGCCGAACCATTTCTCGTTGATCTTCTCCAGTTGACCGTTCTTCTGCAGGCGGTTCAATCCGGCATTGACTTTGCGCTTGAGGGTCTTGTCCCCCTTCCGCATCCCGACACCGAAGTATTCGACCGGCAGCGCCTTGGTCTTGTAGACCCGGTAGGCACTGCTGTTCTTCTGGTGCTTAACGTAGTAGTTGGCGTAAACCTCGTCCATCAGGATTCCCTGAATCCGGTTGGCGTTGAGGTCGATGAAGGCGTTCGGGAAGGTATCGTACATAATTGCCTGCTTGTTCTTGATCTTATCCTTGAGCAGCTTTGGCTTGGAATTTAAAACCGTGTCCCCGGTCGAGCCGGTCTGGACCCCGAGCGACTTGCCGGTCATGTCATTCAGGTTGTTGATGTGGCTCTTCTTTAGGGTTACCAGGACTTGGCGGTTGGCCAGGTAATCCCGGCTGAAGGCCACCTTCTTGAGCCGACTCGGGTTGACCGAGTAACCGTTCCACAGCAGGTCGATCGTCCCGTTCTTTAATTCAGTTTCCTTCATTGACCAGTCAATCGGCTGGAAGTCAACCTTGATCCCGTATTGCTTGAAGACCGCCCGGGCCAAGTCAACGTCGTAGCCGACCAGCTTCCCGTTTTTCTGCCGAAAGCCCATCGGAACAAAGCTGTCGTCCAGGCCGACGATCACCTTTTTGCGCCGTTCAATCCGCGACCAGGTATCCTGGGTGTTGGCCCGGGTGGTGACGCTCTCGCAACCGCTTAAAAGGAGGGTCGGGATCAAAAGCAACAATAGTAACCAAATTGCTTTGAATCTTTTCATAGGCTACGCTCCCTCTCTTACTCCTCTGCGGCAACGTCTTGTGGTTGGTCGATCGCCTTGACCCGCAGGATGTCGTCGGCGATCTCGTCAGCAAAGTCAAAATCGTGGGTAACCACCAGCTGGGTCATCCCCTCCTTCTTCAGGTTAAGGATGATCCGAGCCACTTCCTTCCGCATTGCCGGGTCCAGGGCGGAGGTCGGTTCATCGTAGCAGAGGATCTTCGGGTTCATCGCCAGGGCCCGGGCAATTGCGACCCGCTGCTTTTGCCCACCGGAGAGCTGCCATGGGTAAAGGTCACCCTTGGTGCTCAGCCCCAATTCGTCCAGCAGGCCCCGGGCGTCGCGCTCGGCTTCGTCCTTGCTCTTCTTGAGAACCATGATCGGTGCCAGGGTAATGTTTTCCATCACGGACAGGTTAGGAAAGAGGTTGTAGTCCTGGAAGACCACCCCGATCACCCGGTCCGATTCAGCCGTTCCCTGGGGGTCAAATGGCTGCCCGTCAATCAAGAACTGGCCAGCGTCGGCCGTTTCCAAACCGGTGATGCAACGCAACAGCGTCGTCTTCCCGGCACCGGACGGACCAACGATACTGAGGATCTCGCCATCCTTAACCGTCAAGTTGACCTTGTCTAAAATGACCCGTTCGCCAAAACTTTTCGATAAATTCTTTACTTCTAACATTGGCCAGACCTCCTATTTGAAGTATGAGTAACGCTGTTCGACTTTCCGCAGTACCAGGGTGCAGATCCCAACCAAGATCAGGTAGATCAATGCAACCAGGAGCAGCGGTACCAGGGTGACATCCCGTGAGGTGGCCACGTTGCCGGCCCGCAGCAGGTCGCCGAGTCCGATGACGTAGACCAAGGACGAATCCTTTACCAGGTTGATGACTTCGTTCCCGATTGACGGGATGACGATCTTGACCACTTGTGGGATCACGATCTTACGTAAGGTTTGCCAGTAGCTCAACCGCAGAACCCGGGCCGCTTCGAACTGACCCTCATCAATGGCTTGAAAGCCACCACGGAAGATTTCGGCGAAGTAGGCGGCGTAGTTGAGAACGAAGGCCACCAGGGCGGCGTCGTAACGCTGGAAGACAATGCCGACGATCGGCAGACCGTAGAAAACGAAAATTAATTGCAGTAATAACGGCGTCCCCCGCATCAGCCAAACGTAGATTTCCAGGAGCCACTTTAACGGGCGAATCTTGGACATCAGGCCCAGGCTAACGAGAATTCCCAGTGGGAGCGAGAGGAGCAGGGTCCAGAAAAAGATCTGCAGGGTCAAGCCCGCCCCTTGTAATAGTGATGGTAAGATTTCAGTAACGTAGTGCATCTCAATTCCTCCTTCATCTGTGCATCGAACGGCGGTAAACAAAAAAGCCCCCTAGAGCATTTGCCCTAGAGGACGAATCAATCGTGGTACCACCTCATGTTTGCGACTGCCTTGCAGCAGCCGCCTCAGTGAGTTCAATCCGGAACCGGTAAACAAAAAACGTCCTCGAGCCAAATGGCTACGAGGGCGTTTCCGCGGTTCCACCTCATCTTGTTGACCCCTCACGGAAATCAACCTTAGCGAGTTCAATGATTAAACTCCGCGCTGTAACGGGCTTCCCCGGGCTCTCCTACTATCTTCAGAGGGCCAACTCACAGATGTGATTCAAATGACTTAGAAGGTCCCTTCCCATCTCCCGGGACTCGCTTGGCAACTGAAATCATTCTACTAGTCTGTTCATTGTCGTTCGATCTATTGATTGTTTAGTATCCTACACTGGCCACCAGAATTTGTCAAGGCCCACTAAGCATTTTTTTCGGTCGTTGCCCAATTAAAGAGCGACCGCAGTGGCCAATAGAGGGCAACGAAGTATACCAGGTTGAGGGCCAAAGTCGGCGCCAGGACATAGATCAGGTAATCCCCAAGGGGCGTTGTCGTAATATTGATCAGTGAGTAGGCCCAGTAATTGAGCGTCTCAAAGACCACGATGTCGATGAAAAAGATCATGATCATCGACAAAAAGGATGAGCTGAAGTACTTCGACAATAGCTGTGTCAATCCCACGATGCACGGAAAAAGCACCATGCAGAGGCCGAGGATCCCGGACGTGTACAGGTCCGTGACCACCCCGGCCGCGATTGACCACGGGATGAGGGGAATCTCAATCCCATTTTCAAAAAAGTATGACAGCACCAGCCACAATAAGACCAGTTCACTGGCCATTGAGTACGGGTAGCTAAAGAAGAGCGGTGCCCAGACGTGACTCAGTGCGCCGTCCAAAAAGAGGCTGACGAAGAGCCCAATGGGGAAAACGTACTTTAATCGTGATAATCGATACATGCTTCATCACTCCTGAGACGCGGCTTCCGCAACCGTCACAATATTGATGTCATTAAAGTTGGCAGCCGGCTTGATGTAGACCTTTTGGGCCAGGCCATAGTCATCCTTGCCAATCCGCGAAACCTTCCCCACGTACAGGCCCTTGGGAGTAATGCCACCCATTCCGCTGGTGGTGACCCGGGTGCCCTTCTTGATCTTAGCCTTGGAGCTGACCTGCCCCATGACCAGTTCGTTGCGTGAGGCGTTGTAACCGGTGATGATGCCGTTGACGACCCCGTTGCTCCCGTTGATCGAGATGGCAAACCGGTTCGAGGACTCGCCGGTGTCGCTGAGCAGCTCGACCTTACTGTTGGTCTTGTTGACTTCCGTCACCCGACCAATCAGACCACCGTCACTCATGACCGGCATGTTCTTCTTGATGCCGCTGGACTGCCCCTTGTTGATCACCAGCTGCTGCTGCCAGGCCGATGGCGTCCGCATCAGCACGGCTGCCGAAACGGTGTCGTAGTCCGTCATCGAGCTCTTCAGCTTCAGCTCTTGTTTTAATTGCTTGTTTTCATGGGCCAGGGTCTGGTCGCGCACCTTCGTCTGGGCAAGCTCGGTGACCTGCTGCTTCAACTCCCGGTTTTCCGAGTAGGTGTTCATCAGGTCGTTGACGGAACTGAAGCTCGTCTGCAACCAGTTAACCGGCAGGGCCACCGCGCTGTCCGCAAAGCCAACAATGTCATTGCCAAACTGTTGCACCAGCGGGGGCGTGTTCCGCCGGTTGCGCAGTGACACTGAACCCGCCATCAGGCCGAAGCAGACTACCAGAATTACCACAATAATAACCAACCGTCGATTGGAAAAAAACTTGCGCATGATAATCCTCCAAATGCAAATTACAAAATAGTAAAAGCGGGGCTAGACAAAACAAATCGTTTTGCGACCAGCCCCGCCCACTTTTAGATATTCGAATCGAATAGCTTTATTTTTTCTTCATCACGTCAATGCTCTTGAGTGACTCACCGGTACCGATGGCCACGCAGTCGAGCGGATCGTTGGCGATGAATACTGGCACCTTAGTAGCGTCAGCAATCACATCTGGCAGATGCTTCAGCAGGGCGCCACCACCGGTCAGAACAATCCCGTGGTCGATGACGTCCGCGGCAATTTCAGGAGAGGTCTCTTCCAGCGTCCCCTTGATTGCGTCGATGATGTTTTCCACAACGTCCTGAAGAGCAACCGAAACGTCCTTGGCTGAAACCTCAATCGTCTTCGGCAGACCAGTAACGAGGTCCCGGCCCCGTACTTCGGTGGTTCCCATCTCTTCGGCAGCCTTTACGGAAGCCGAACCGATGTCCCACTTCAACTTCTCGGCGGTCCGTTCACCGATCAGGAGGTTCATGTTCTGCCGAACGTACTGGGCGATGGCGTCGTTCATCTTGTCACCGGCCATCCGGATCGACCGGCTGGATACGATGCCCCCCAGTGAGATGGTGGCAACGTCGGTGGTCCCACCACCAATATCAACAACCATGCTCCCGGTTGGGTCCATGACCGGCAGACCGGCACCGATGGCGGCAGCAAATGGCTCCTCAATCACGTAGGCATCCCGTGCCCCGGCAACCCGGGTCGCGTCGATAACCGCCCGCTTCTCGACTTCGGTCACACCACTTGGGACGCAGACCATTACGTATGGCTTGCTGTTGCTGTTGCCCAGGGCCTTTTCCATGTAGTACTTCATCATGGCAACGGTCGTGTCGTAATCGGCGATGACCCCGTCCTTCATTGGCCGGATGGCAACAATGCTTTCTGGCGTCCGCCCAATCATGTCACGAGCGTCTGAACCGACGGAGATAACTTCATTGGTCTTCGTGTTGCGCGCAACGACCGATGGTTCCCGAAGCACGATCCCCTTGCCTTCAAGGTAGACGATCGTGTTCGCGGTCCCCAGGTCGATTCCTAGATTCTTGGTTCCAATTCCTAGCAATCTATTTCTTCCCTTCGTTTTCTAATTAATAATTTCAAATTAATATCGTGGATATTATACCATAGCCTCCGACTACATACGAACACTAATATACATTATCAGGCCTGGAAGAAATAATATTAAAGCAGAAATTAAGTTTTTCTTTACTTTTCGGGGGCACCCTGTTGCTCGCGCCAGCTGTAATACCGCTGGCGGCCAACAATGAGAAAATCAAGGACCGTAATTCCCAAGATCCGGCCCCCGCGCTCCAAGCGGCGGGCAAAGGCCAGGTCCTGCTGGGAGGGCTGGACGTCGCCGGTGGGATGATTATGAATCAACACCAGTCCGCTGGCCGAATTCAGCAGGGCCTGCTTAAAAATCTGGTCGGGGTACAGGACGCATTCGCTTCGGCCCCCGCTAAAAAGCGTCTTCAAGGCGACGATCTCGTTGTGAACGTTGGTGTAGGCCACGGCGACCTGCTCGTTTTCGATGCCGTTAAAGTGCTCGATCATCGCCGCCCCCAGTTCAATGCTCGAATAGGCGTGGCCAAGCACCTCCGGGTAGCTGCGGGCAACCAGCTGACCAAGCTCGACGGCCGCCAAGAAACGGGCCAGCCGCATGCTGGAAAAGGCTAGTTTTTTCTTCTCGACCCTGGTCATCTGCTTAAGGCTTTCGGGGGTTGGATGGTAGTACAGGAGGTATTTAGCCGCGTCTTCACCGTCAACCGTCATCCCCCGGACGCTTTCTGCTACCAGGCGTTCATACTCATCACGGATTTTCTTTGCCATTTTTAATCTTCCTTTCGTATTGGTCCTTCACTATATCAATACGGAAAAAAGCGGCAATTGTATTAAATAATTTGCTTAATCTTCAAAAAAGTGGCGAACGTCGGAGATGAAGTAGAGTGAGCCGGTGACGATCATGGCGTCATCACTGCCCAGTTGACGGGCCAGCTGGGCAAAACCAGTCTGCCAGTTGTCGGCCACCTGGATCGGGTAGCGGCTCGGAATCTGGGCGGCCACCGCCCCCAGATCGGCACTCGGCCGCTTGGGACCCGGACCGGCAAAGTTGGTGACGGTCAGGTGAACGTTGCCCAGGCTGGCAAGCTCGCCCAACATCAGGTCGTACTGCTTGTCGGCCAGGATAGCAACCAGGATGTAGACGTCCCGGTCGGCCAGGTCGTCCTTGATCGACTTGACCAGGGCCTGCATCCCCGGCAGGTTGTGGGCGCCGTCCAGCAAAACTAGCGGTTCGTCGCACACGACCTCCATCCGGCCGGGCCAGCGACTCGCTGCCAGGCCCCGCCTGAGGGCGTTTTGATCCAGTGGCAGCCGGTGAGCAGCAAGGAAGAGCTGGGCGGCGGTCAGGGCAATGGCGGCGTTGTCGACCTGGTAGTCCCCGGCCAAGCCGAGCTGGAAGGTTCCGTGGTGGATGCCCAGGCCATCGTACTGAAGCTTGGCATAGAGGCCGTGTCCATTGAGCTTAGTTCCCTGGTAGTCGCGACCCAATTCATAGAGTTGGGATTGCTTGGCATGGGCCGTGTCGGCAACCACCTGCCGAGCGGATTCGGGCAGCTTGCCGATCACGACCGGAACCCCCTGCTTGATGATTCCCGCCTTCTGACTGGCAATCGCCGCCAGGGTGTTGCCCAGGTATTTCATGTGGTCCCAGCCGACCGTGGTGATCACGCTGACGTCCGGGACGATCACGTTTGTCGAATCGTAGAGGCCCCCGATGCCGACCTCGAGCAGGACGACGTCGGGATGTTTTTCTTCCATGTAGCAAAACATCAGGGCCGTATCAATCTCAAACTCGGTTGGTCCCCCGCTCGGTAATTCAGCGTCGAGCTTGGCGACCACCGGCTCCAGGCGCTGGGCCAGTCGAATCAGGTCGGCGTCGGGAATCTGCTGGGCATTGTACTCGATCCGCTCGTTAAAGCGGGTAATAAAGGGGGAGGTGAAGCTGCCGACGGTCAGGCCGCATTCGAGCAGCATCGACCGCAGCATCGCCACCGTCGACCCCTTGCCGTTGGTTCCCGTGACGTGGATGTAGTGCTGCCCCTCCTGGGGATTGCCGAGTTCTTGCAAAAAGCGACGCATCCGCTTGAGGGTCGGAATCTTCTTAAATTTTGTCCGTCCGTGGATGAAATTCAGGGCGTCTTCGTAGGTCTTAATCATCAAATTAGTCCTTTCTCAAACTAAAAAAGATTGTGATACCCAAATCGTACCACAATCTTTTACTATTTCACTAGGCTTCTTGAAGTGAGGCCAGACGTTCCTTGGCGGAGTCCAGCTTCTGCTGCCATTCAACCGCCTTTTGCTTTTCGGCTTCAACGACCTTTTCAGGAGCGTTGGCAACGAACTTCTCGTTGCCCAGCTTCTTTTGTGACCGCTGAACTTCCTTTTCCAGCTTGGCGATTTCCTTTTGCATCTTGGCCCGTTCCTCATCCAGATCGACCAGTTCGGCCATCGGGATGTAGACCTCGGCACCGGCCAGGATTCCAGTCATGGCCAGCTTTGGTGCCTTGACGTCGGTGCTGATCGTCAGCTCTGCGGGGTGGCAGAAGCGGTCGATGTAGTCCCGGTTGGCGTTGAGCATGTCGCCCAGGTGTTGGTTGTCGACCTTGACCAGGATGTCAACCGGCTTGGACATTGGGGCGTTGGCTTCGTTCCGGATGTTCCGCACCGCCTTGATCATTTCGATCAGGTTGCTCATCTGGTCGGTTGCGTCGGCATCGTCCAGTTCATCGTGAGCAACTGGATAGTCGGCCACCATGATGGACTTGCCGTCGTGCGGCATCGACTGCCAGAGCTTTTCGGTAACGAACGGCATGATCGGGTGCATCAGCTTCAAGGTCTGGTCGAGGACGTAGCCCAGGATGTTCTTGGTGTCCTGCTTTTCTTCGTCGGTCCCGTTGTTGAGCTTCTCCTTGGTCATTTCGATGTACCAGTCACAGAAGTCGTTCCAGATGAAGTTGTAGAGTGCCCGGCCGGCCTCACCGAATTCGAACTTGTCGAATTGCTCATTGACCTGCTTGACCGTGGCGTTCAGCCGGCTCAGAATCCAGCGGTCGGCCAGGTCCCACTTGGACTTGTCCGGCAGAACCGGTGCCGGCATCTCGCCGAGGTTCATGATTACGTAACGGGAGGCGTTCCAGATCTTGTTGATGAAGTTCCAGGCCGCATCCATCTTGGTGTAGGAGAACCGAATGTCCTGACCAGGAGTGGAGCCGGTAACCAGGAACCACCGCAGGGCGTCGACCCCGTACTTGGCAATGACGTCCATCGGGTCGATCCCGTTCCCCAGGGACTTAGACATCTTGCGGCCCTGTTCGTCACGGATCAGACCGTGGAGCAGAACGTTTCTAAATGGTGCCTTGCCGGTGAATTCCAGGGACTGGAAGATCATCCGGGAAACCCAGAAGAAGATGATGTCGTAACCGGTAACCAGGGTGCTGGTTGGGAAGTAGCGCTTGAAATCCGGTGAGTCGGTGTTTGGCCAGCCCATCGTAGAGAATGGCCAGAGGGCACTACTGAACCAGGTGTCCAGGACGTCCTTGTCACGGGTCCAGTTTTCCTCGTCCTTTGGTGCTTCCATGCCGACGTAGACCTCGCCGGTACCCTTCTTGTACCAGGCCGGGATCCGGTGCCCCCACCAGAGCTGCCGGGAGATCACCCAGTCGTGGACGTTTTCCATCCACTGGGTGAAGGTGTGTTCGAACCGTTCCGGAATGAAGTTAACCTTGTCGTCAGTCTTCTGGTTGGCCAGGGCTTGTTCGGCCAGCGGCTTCATCTTGACGAACCACTGGGTCGACAGCCGGGCTTCAACCTGGACGCCGGTCCGCTCGGAGTGACCAACGGAGTGGACGATTGGAACGACCTTGAGCATGTAGCCCTGGTCCTCCAAGTCCTTAACCATGGCCTTGCGGGCTTCGAACCGGTCCATCCCCTCGTACTTGCCGGCGTTTTCGTTCATCGAGGCGTCCTCATTCATGGTGTTTAATTCCGGCAGGTTGTGGCGCTTGCCGACCTTGAAGTCATTCGGGTCGTGGGCTGGCGTGATCTTCACCATCCCGGTCCCGAAGTCTGGGGTAACGTAGTCGTCGGCGATGATTTCAATCTCCCGGTTGACCAGCGGTACCATGACGTGCTTGCCGACCAGGTCCTTGTAACGTTCATCATTCGGGTTAACGGCAACGGCTTCGTCACCAAACATGGTTTCCGGCCGGGTCGTCGCGATTTCGATGTAGTCCTTGCCGTTAAAGGTGGTGCCGTCGGTGAATGGGTACTTAACGTGGTAGAAGGCACCCTTGTCGTCCTTGTGGATTACCTCGATGTCGGACAGGGCCGTCCGGGCTTGCGGATCCCAGTTGATGATGTAGGTTCCCCGGTAAATCAGGCCCTTATTGTAAAGATCGACGAAGACCTTGCGAACGGCCTTGTTCAGTCCCTCATCCAGGGTGAAGCGCTCGCGGTCGTAGTCAACGGAAATCCCGAGCTTAGCCCACTGCTTGTGGATGATGTCGGCGTATTCGTCCTTCCAGTCCCAAACCTGTTGAACGAACTTTTCCCGACCCAGGTCGTAGCGGGAAATCCCCTGCTTGCGTAACCGGGCCTCGACCTTGGCCTGGGTAGCAATCCCGGCGTGGTCCATCCCCGGCAGCC
This sequence comes from Limosilactobacillus sp., assembly GCF_022482365.1. Classification (NCBI taxonomy): domain Bacteria; kingdom Bacillati; phylum Bacillota; class Bacilli; order Lactobacillales; family Lactobacillaceae; genus Limosilactobacillus; species Limosilactobacillus sp. The sequence continues at coordinate 2,297,479 of NZ_JAKVPE010000001.1, read as the reverse complement.
AGAGGACGTCGTAGCCCTGCATCCGCTTCTGCCGAATCAGCATGTCCTGCAGGGTGGTGTCCCAGGCGTGGCCCAGGTGTAACTTTCCGGTAACGTTCGGCGGCGGAATCACAATTGAATACGGGTGAGCCTTCTTATCGCCGCTTGGCTTAAAGAGGCCCTGGTCGATCCACCATTGGTAGCGACCAGCTTCGACAGCTGTTGGATCATACTTGGTTGACATTTCCTTTTCGGTTGCCATTGTATAATCGCTCCTTTCAAAAATTCATGGTTAACACTATTTAATTAAGCACTGGCAAAATAAAAATCGCCCTATCACTATTGATAGGACGATTTGCTCGCGGTACCACCTATATTGAGCGGTCTCCCGCTCCCCTCGCTCATTTAATAACGGTCAATGAACCGGACCGGCCTACTGAATTCAGCCGATCTGCTCCCGAACTACCTTCGCGAAGCTGATCCAGGCCCTCTCAGCACCGGGCCCTCTCTGGTGGATCCGCACTCTTCGTTACTCTTTCGGTCAATGCTTATTTATGCTTGTATGATAGCTAAATAATCTGCCAGCGTCAAGCGAAGATTAGAGCAATTCGGCAAAAACATCCTCATTTTGGTTGAGGAAGTCCTCACCGGGATGAATCTCGGTAATCTTAATATTGTCCAGCGAGCGTTTCATCAGACCCTCGATATCCAGGCGCTGCTCGTACTCGCGCGCCCGGTCAAGTCGTGGCCGGGTCTTCGGCGACGGTGGCGTGAAGACGGTGCAGCAATCCTCGTAAGGCAGGATCGAGAGGTCGTAGGTGCCGATCTCTTCGGCAATCTTGATGATCTCGGTCTTGTCGTAGGACAGCACTGGCCGCAGTACCGGGAAGGAGGTGACATCGTTGATCGCTAGCATACTCTCCATCGTCTGGGAAGCCACCTGGCCGAGGGATTCCCCGTTGAAAATCGCCAGGCCGTGACGCTTGACCATCAGGGCGGCGGCGAGACGAAGCATCATCCGCCGCTGGACGGTCATCAGATAGCCCTCCGGCACCTTTTCCTTAACTGTTTCCTGGATTTCGGCAAACGGTACCTGGATAAAGCGGATGCTGCCGCTGTACTTGGCCAGTTTTTCGGTCAGCTGCTTGGCCTTAGCCAGCGCCTGGGGACTGGTGTACGGCGGACTGAAGAAGTGAACCATTTCCATGGAAACGCCTCGCTTCATCCCCAGGTAGGCGGCCACCGGCGAGTCGATCCCGCCGGACATCATCATCATGCCCTTGCCGGCAGTGCCGACGGGCAGGCCACCGGCACCCTTGATGGTTTCACTGGAGAGGAAGATCCCGTTGAGCCGGATCTCCACCCGGATGGTCAGGTCGGGATGGTGGACGTCCACCTTGAGCTTGTCGGGGAACTTGTTCAAGAGGTAGCCCCCTAATTGGTTGTTCATCTCAAAGGTGTCCATTTCGAAGTGGTGATCGGCCCGCCGCGTCTCGATCTTAAAGGTCATCGGGTGATCAACTTGTTCTTCGACCATCTGGGCAGCCGCCTGCTTGGTGGCCTCAAAGGACTTCTCGACCCGAATCGACGGCGAAAAGTTCTGAATCCCAAAGACCAGCTTCAAGCGATCCATAACCTGGTCGTAGTCGGCCCCGTTGAGCTGAACGTGAAGCCGATCCCGCTGGGCATGAACCTTGACAGAACCAAAGCTGTGCAGGGCGTGGCGGACGTTATCGCCGAGCCGGTCAATGAAGGACTTCTTGTTGTGGCCCTTGGTGGACAATTCACCATAGCGGACCATAATTTCGGTATATTGCACGCGCAATTCCTCCTTTCAAGTTAAATTTTAATCTTAGTCGATAATCTTCTTGAAACCGGCGTAGAGCTGGTCGAAGGTCTTGTTGAACTGGTCGGCCTCTTCCAGGGTGTTTTGGTCCCCCAGGCTGATCCGGACCGCACTGGTGGCGATCTCTTCCGGCACCTTCATTGCCGCCAGGGTCCCAGCCTCGGAACGCTTCTTCGACGAGCAGGCACTGGTGGTCGAAATGTAGATTCCCTGGTCCTCAAAGGCGTGCACGATCGTCTCGCCCCGGACGCCAACGATGGCAAAGCAGAGGATGTGGGGCGCAAAACCTTCGTCCCGGCCGGAAATGATTTTGACGTGGTCGAACTGCTTCAGGTGGTCGTAGATTCGTTCCTTGATCGCCTGCTCGCGCTTGACCGTCTCGTCCTCGTTTTCCTTGACCAGGCGGATGGCCCGGGCCATGGCGACATCACCCGGGGTGTTTTCAGTCCCGGAGCGCAGTGTCCGTTCCTGGCCACCACCGGCAATCAGCGGGGCAAGCTTGCGACCGCTCTTGACGTAGACGAAACCGGTCCCGCGTGGTGCGTGGAACTTGTGGCCGGAGAAGGTGGCAAAGTCGACCCGGTCGGAGAAGACCAGGTCGTCGATCCCCTTGCCAATGGCCTGAACGGCGTCGACCATGTAGTGAATGTTCGGGTAGTCCTTCAAGATTTCGCCAACCTCTTTGATCGGCTGGATGGTCCCAATCTCGTTGTTGACCGCCATGATGGAAACCAGGATCGTGTCGGGACGAATGGCCGCCTTGACGTCTGCCGGGTTAATCCGGCCCTGGTCGTCAACTGGCAGGTAGGTGATGTCAAAGCCGAGGTCCTTGAGCTGTTCCAGCGGATTGTGAACCGCCGCGTGCTCCACGCTGGTGGTAATGATGTGCTTGCCGAACCGGTGCTTAGCCATCGCGGTCCCCTTGATGACCCAGTTGTCACCCTCGGAACCGCCGCTGGTGAAGATGATCTCGCTCGGCTTAACGCCTAAGAGCTTGGCGATCTGCTGGCGAGCCTGTTCAAGCAGGTTCCAGGCGTTCTCCCCGAAGTTGTGAAGGCTGCTTGGGTTCCCCCAGATCTTTTGGCTGACGGTGTCGTAAGTTTGTAGAACTTCCGGTGCCACCTTTGTCGTTGCGCTATTATCAAAATAGATCATGTTCTATAATTCCTTCCTCCAATTATTGGCCGGGCACCGACAAATGAGCCGTCGCCGGGGCCGAAAACTTGGTGAGTTGCGTATTGAAAGGTTCGACGCTTCTTAAAACGACTTTCTATTATAACAGAAAATCCCTAGAACGGCATTGATTTCGGCACACTCCACGAAAAAAGCACCACCGGCCGCAATTGGCTGGTGATGCTCTCCTCATTACTATTCATTAACTTCCTGGTAGTAGCTGTCCTCAATGCGCTTGTAGCTGCCCGGTTCGACTTCTTCAAGGGCCGTGGCAATCGTCTCCAGACTTCCCGCGTAGTTGTACTGGTTATACAGCTCCTGGGACTTCTGGGCCGCCTTGACGACCTTTTCGTTGTCGGCGAACCGGTTGGCGTACTGCTGAAGCCGCTCGGTCAACTCGGCGCTGTCCCGCAGGTCGTTGGTCTTGTCCTGCAGGCGCTCCAAGTCCGTTTCCACCATTAGCAGCTGCTTGGTGACGTTGTCCATGTTGACCTTGTATTCATGGAGCTCGTCGGCCAGCTTCTTGATCTCATCGCTGACCCCGAAGAAGTAGTCCATGTAGTCCTGGGAGATCCCCGGCAGATTCATCTGCTCCACTTGGCGCCGAATTGTCCGAATCTGGACGGAGTAGCGCTGCAGCATCTGCTTGGCCCGCTGTTCATCGGTCTGGAGCTTAGCAACCTCGTCGTTGATCTTGCCCTGCTCCTTTTCGATGTCGATCAGGCTCTGGCGATTTTCCTTCTGCCGTTCCAGGATCTGGCTGTAGACCGCCTGGTTGTTTTTAATCGCCTGCTGGTCCTCGTTGTACTGCTTGACGATCGTTTTGATCTGCTCGTTTAGCTCCCGAGTCTTTTCGAACTCATTGTTGTTCAGGGTGTAGCTGAGACTGAGCCGGTCCAATTCGGCCATCAATTCATTGTTCTGGTGCTGGGCGTGCTGAGTAAAGTCGGCCATGATTCCTACCAGGTGGACGGCTTCGCGCCGGGCATCCAGTTCCTTTTGCATGACAGCATAGAGATGGTCGATTGCTTCGGCCAGGTCCTTGTTGGCCTGCTTAACCACGTCCAGGTGGAGGTCCCGCAGCTGCTGGGTGGTGGCCGTCAGTTTGGCCTGGAGCTGTTTAATCTGCTCATCCAATTTTGGTTCCGTAAAGTGGTAGTGCTGCTTGGTCAGGGTTGCGTAACCAGTCGCCAATTCCGTCAGCTGGTCAGGAAACTCGGTGACCAGCGGCCGGTAGAGCTCTGGGACGGTCTTCAACTCCTTGGCCAGTTGCTCGTTGCCGGCTTGCAGGTCGGTCAGGATCTCTTGGGCAGCATCCGAATCCCCCTGCTTGGTCAGTTCGACGAAGCGGTCGTACTGCTTTTCCAGGTCAGCCAGCTCGGCGTTGAGCTTTTCTGCACTGGCACCGTAAGCAAAGCTCTTTTCATTTAATTGTTGGTGAAATTCGCGGTAGCGGGTCTTGATCTGCTCAATTGCCCGTTGCTGACTCTGGCTCTGTTGTCTGAGGTGGTTCAGGGATTGCTCGACCTTCTTTTGCTCAGCCGTGGTCTTCGCCAGCTCGGCCTGGAGGTCAGTCAGTGGCGCCTTGATCGTCAGCAGCTTCGTGGTCCGGGCCGCCTGCACCAGGTCCTGCTGGGAAGCGGCAATGGCCTTGAGTTGAGGCACAATCTTCTTATTATATTCATCATTGAGCTGGTCAAAGTTTTTCTTGGTATCACCGGTCAGCTGCAACTGGGCAACTTCTTTGAGCTGCTCGTCCAGCTTCTTGCCAACGAGACGACGCTGGGCATCCTGGACCGCCTTCAACTGGGTCAGAATGCGACGCTGGTACCAAACGATCCCGCCCAAGACCAGCAGGATCACGATTAAAAGAACGATTAAAATCTGAAACATGAAATCTCCACCTACAATTAATATTGACCAAATAGCCATAATACTAGGTGAATTATACCATAGCTTGGCCGTATATTCCGGCTCTGAATGGATAAAATAAGAATTTTGCCAGCAAAGTAATTGACGCTGGGGCCAAATGCATTGTATACTGGTTGCTGTGTAAAATAATGCAGCAGTGAGGGACAAGCTCGTCAACAGACTGGTGCCGCATGGTGTTTTTAGTAACCCAGCTGCAAGGGTGAAAAATTCAAATCAGCCTGCACGAATGTCAAGCTCACAATCGGATTATTTTACTCCAACAAAAATTATTGGAGGAATTTATTTATGTCTCGTTACACTGGTCCAAGTTGGCGTGTTTCTCGTCGTCTTGGCGTTTCACTTTCAGGTACTGGTAAGGAATTAGCTCGTCGGCCATACGCTCCTGGTGATCACGGTCGCGATCGTCACGGTAAGCTGTCCGAATACGGCACGCAACTGCGTGAAAAGCAAAAGCTGCGTTACATGTACGGCATGACTGAACGGCAATTCTCAAACCTCTTCGTTCGTGCCGGCAAGATCAAGGAAGGTACTCACGGTGCCAACTTCATGGCCCTGCTGGAACGTCGGCTTGACAACATGGTTTACCGTCTCGGTCTGGCTACTACCCGTCGTCAGGCTCGTCAGCTGGTTAACCACGGTCACATCACCGTTGATGGCAAGCGCGTTGACATCCCTTCATACGAAGTTAATGTTGACCAAGTCATCGGTGTTCGTGAAAAGTCCAAGAACCTGGACGTTATCAAGAACGCTGTTGACGCCGTTGTGGCTCGCCCATCATACGTTGACTTCGACGCTGACAAGCTCGAAGGTAAGCTGAACCGGATCCCAGCCCGTGAAGACATGGACGCTGAGATCGATGAAGCCCTCATCGTTGAATTCTACAACAAGTAATTTTTGCAGGTACCTTTGGCCCCGATATAAAGCCATCTTGGCTGTTTCAGGTGTCCCAAAGGTGTCCCAGCTTGATAAAAAAGACGTATTTCCATTGAATTGGAGATACGTCTTTTATTTTTTGCAACCAACGCAAAAAAGCCCGGCCGGATTGCTCCAGTCGGGCTAGTGTTAACACGAGGAGGAGTTCACCTCCTTCGTTCTTTTATTCAAATGTAACTTTTAGTTTCGAAGCCATGTTTTTGATCTCATCCTGTACATAGGCCTTGAGATCAGTCTCGATGGCTTGCTTGTCAGCATCCGATAGCTTAGTAGTAGCGCTCGCTGGCTTAGGACTGGTCGGTTGTGTCGGCTGTGGCTTAGGCTGATCCGGGATCGGCTTCTGCTCCGTCAGTGCACCGTTGTCATCAAACAGGTACTGCTTGCCGTCGATAGTCTGTGGCCCGGTCACCATCCAAACATTGTCCGGGTCGAAGTAGTACTTCTTGCCGTTGATGGTTTGCCAGCCAGACAGACACCAAGCGTTCGTCGGATCCATGTAGTACCAGCGATCGTTGATCTTTTGCCAGCCAGTTAGAGCGGCACCATAAGCGCCGTTGTGATTGGTGTTGAAGTAGTACCAGTGGTCTTTGATCTTCTGCCAGCCGGCCAACGTGTTGCCGTTAGCGTCGAGATAGTACCATTGGCCACCAATTTTGCGCCAGTCGTTCTTGACCGGCATGCCGTTCTCCAGGTACTGCCAGCTGTTGCCGTTGCCTTGCCAACCATTGCTTGTGGCAGATGGGTTGGCGATCTTCTTCCAGGCGGTGGTGTCGATGTAGAAAATTGACCGGTCCATGTCACCGCCAGTGAACTGCCAGCCGGTTAGAGCCTTGAAGGCTCCAGAGCTGACACTCATGTTCGGCACAGCCCAGCTATTCCAGTTCATGGAGGCATACTTGGCCACCCACACACCGCAATCAGAAGCACAGTTGGCGACCTGGCCAAGAGCTGACTCCTGCACGTAGATGAGTGGCCAGACACCAGTCAGGCGGTGCACCTCGTTGACGAACTGCCGGGCCCATGAGGTATTGCCCCAGCTGGCGTTCTGGTAGGACTCCCAGTCTAAGATAAGGATCCCTTGCCCAACATAGTTCTTGATATTGTTGATGAAGTACTGGGCTTCGCTGACCGGATTGCCACCACCGGCATAGTGGTACAGACCCCGCAGCTTATCCAACTGCCCAGCCAGATCCCACTGATGGTTGCAGCGCGGATTGACGTAGCCTGTACCTTGGGTGGCCTTGACGATAACGCCTTGGGCGTGACTATCACGGATGATGCTATCACTGGAGCCAGAGTACACGTCTACAGTATATAGTGCCATTACTTCTCACCTTCTTCCGCCAGATCATTAGCCCGGTTTGGAGCCGTCTTGATAGCTTCCAGGACCGGGTCTTTTTCGTCATGCTTTGTAATGCTAGTAGTGACCCCATCAGTGCTTGTAGTAACCGTTGATTCGGTATTCTGTTGGCCCGTCAGGGGCGACTTCTCGTACGCAGCTTGAACTGCTGCTTGCACAGCGTGCATGTCGATGTCGATCCCGTGGTTCTCCAGGTAGGCTTGCGTCTGGGTGGAGGCTTCGACGAACTTCTTGTCGCCGTCCTTGTCAGAGCCAACTAGTGAGTTGACGGCCGTCATGGCGACCTGCTCCAGAAGCGTCCAGGCTTCCTTCTGCTGAGTCGTCTTGGCGGTCTTAACTTTGCCTTCTACCCAGGGTTTCCCGATCGCGAGGGCAAAATAAAAGAGCCATACGATGGCTCCCGATTGGATGATCCAGTTAATGATCGTGTTTGCTGTTTTCATTTTTCTTACCTTCCTCGTATTTGAGCTCTTTTTCTTCAGCGCGAGTCAGCTGATCTAATCGCTCGTTCATACGACCAAGCTGCCGTTCCATCTGCCGGTTACTGGTGGTCAGCTCCTCCACCTGCTTCTTGAGCGCCTTGTTGGAGAGCGTCAGCTCTTCGTTGGACTGCTTGAGTGCGCGGACCTGACTCTGCAGGTTGACCACCTGTGTATAGAGTTTGTCCCGCTCTTCGGCTAGTTTTGACTCGCGATTGACCAGCTGACTGCTGTAGTGGGCATAGACCTTCTCGCTCTCCAGATCGTTGCTATCGCGTTTCCCCAGATAGGTGAAGAGTGTCGTCAGTCCACCGCCACCAATGAAGGCACCGATAACTTCCCAGATGTGCTGATTCATGACCGGTCCCTTCTTCCTGTAGCGTAGGCGTCATACAAGACGTGAATGAAAACAAACGCTGACAAGATCGTCCCCAGATGTACTCCTGGGCCAAAGTGCAGGTCCTGAAGCACGAAGGCTACGAAGTACGCCGCCCAACAGGCGCCCAAGAGCAGATTAACTGCATAATGGGCCCATTTGGCGCTAGGGATAAAGCTCACGGCGATTGCAATGACGCCAGCCGTGATGAAGATTGCGACCCAGTAGGGGTCAGCAAAATGGTGGACGGTGTGCATCACTGGACTGTGTGGGTCGTCACGGATCCACGTGTGCTGAAAGAGCATGAAGATGCCCACGACGAAGGTCTCGAAACCGTTAATCGCTTGCTGTGCGTGTCGATGCATCGCCTCGCCCCCTTTCTATAGATAAAGCCCGGCTAGATTACTCTAGTCAGGCTGGTTAATTTTCTTCAGTTACAATCTCGATATAGCTCTTAGATACATCAATCTGAACCGTGCTTGCACTCTGGCAGATGATGTATAAATTCAAGTTTCCACCCGTAAGTTCGGTTTTAGATAGCGTCAGGTCTTGAGTAGACTCGACACCAATTTTCAGCGGAATGTGAATGACCGACCTTTGCCCATCAAAGCAATCGGGCTCGTTAACTTGAGAGGCGATTTCGCCTCCATTCTTTTTTATTATTTAATGTCTTGTGTCTGTTCTTCTAGCGCTTTAAGGCTATTTGACCCCTACGTCTTCTAGTGCTGGTGTCCATGGAGTAGCTACACTACCTTCTTCTAGTTTGTACCCAGCTATATAAATTGTTATACCGTCTTTGTTAGAGGAGGCACGTGGCACAGCTTTCCACGCAGGCCCGGGTCACGGTTAAATTTTGAAAGGAGAATTTCCATCTCCTTACCTTCTATTTTGCATTTACCAGCAGGGTTCCGTCCTGCTGGCTTTCTACTTTAATATCATGTGCGACAAAGGTTTGTTCTGCCTCACCGTCAAGAACTGGCATTGATGGGCCTTGGAATGGGTCGAACCAGTAGTCTATATGCTTGCCTTCACCGTACTTTGGATCATCAGGTCCCTTCAGTAACGGAGTTGGCCACTGGTTGTATTGGTTGAGTAGCACTAGAAACTGATTGGGTAAAACCACCAACAGTAGATTCACCTGTCGTGCTACCACCTTAAGAATTTAATTTCTTTTCAAAAAGATGAATCATATCCTTAATAGATAAACTACCAGTTGTATTAAAATAACTACGACTTTTATCAGCTAATGTCTTCATCTTTGAATCTAAATCTGTTCCTGTATACCCACCTGTTTGACCGCCAGAAGAAGACCCACTCAAAGCTGCAATCATATCGTCAATTGAATATTTATTGGTAGTTTTAAAATACGTTCTATAAGCATCAGCTAAGCATGTATAAGCACCTGCAATATCAGAAAATTGGTCATTTAAAGATACCTTAGTTGTTCCAGTTGTTATAGTAACAAGACATTTAGTCATGGTCGGAGTTGTACTTCCTGTGTTAGGCCCATACACATCAATATATATATTATCCCAGTCCTGAGTAGTTAGACCATTCCAAGTTATTCTACTTCCACTAATTTTAATATCAGAATTCGGTAGCACTTGATCATGGCCGTTGCTATCTTCGCCTTCAACATAACTAATACCAGTTATTTCAAAAGGAAATTCAAATATAATATTAACCGATGTCCCCTTGCTAATGGCTGATTGTAAATATAGAAATCCCCAATAATCCGGAGGATTATCGCTAGGGTAATAATGAACAATAGCATTATACGTGTTCGTTTGCATATGTTATCCACCTTTATATAAAAACTTTAAAATCACCATTTACCATTAAGAATTGCGTCTTCGATCCACTGCTTGATAGCGTCTTGGTCGGCTTGAGTCCAGTAGTCCTGTCCACGTACCGGGCTTTTACCATCTTTACCGGCCGGGCCACGAGCTGGTACGCCTAAATCAATGTCGCTGGGTAAGTTTTTATCAGCCATATGACTACCGCCTTAATTAATAGAGTCGTCAGGATTAACCAGTTTAACGTGCCAATTGCCGTCATCGGCGATGTATGGCTGGTAAGTGAAGCCGGTAGCCCCACGCTCACCTTGTGGGCCCTGCTTACCTTCAGCACCAGCCTGGCCTTGGTCACCCTTAGGGCCTTGTGGGCCTTGATCACCCTTCATACCTTGGGCACCAGACATATCCGTGACCAGCTTGATAGAGTCACCGGCACGAACATAGAGTTTGGCGTTGTCCGGATCAGTAGTTGGGTCAGTGGCTGAGCTTGCAATGATGCAGAAATCGCCGTCGGTCAGGTCGGTTGCGAATCCAGCGTTCATAGCAGCGACGCTTGGGTAGGTCTTCGTGATTGAGAAGCCCTTACCTGCTGGGCCTTGTTCACCTTGTGGGCCGCGATCGCCTTGCTGTCCCCGTGGGCCTTCTGGCCCTTGGGCCCCATCTTTACCGGCAGGGCCTTGGGGACCCGTTGCCCCAGTTTCACCTTTGGGTCCTCGTGCAAGTACGCCCAAATCAATATCAGTTTGAAGTGCCATGTTTCTTGTCCTCCTTTAATCTAATGTGCCAGTGGCCGTCTTCAGCAACATATGGTTCCCACGTGTCGCCCTTTTCTCCTTTCGGGATTGAATAATTGACGGTAACCACTGATCCATCCTCACTAGTAATCATTTCCACTGTTGCCGGTTGGCCGGGTTCGGCCGTTACCGTCTTGCCCACTGTGAAGCGCGGGGCTTCAAAGGAACCAGTACTGAACTTCTTGGCCAGGTCGTCGAATCGCTTCTCAAACTGGTCGAGAGTCAGTGAACTGATGGTGCCTTGTGGCAGATCCATCGTGTTTTCCAGGACCCGGAACTTGAGCACCCGGTCAGATGGGAAGATCGCATGGATCGCGTCATTGACTGTCTCCCAGATTTCTAGCCGGTAGACACCAGCTGGCACGTCCGCGATCTGGTCAGAATCGAACTGCACCAGGCTTCCCTGTACGATCTTCATGTCAACCTTCTTGATCAGGCTCTCTTCAGTCGCTAGGGTAGCCGTGTATGTGCAACGGTCGTCCGGCATGGCTGCCACGTCATCCTGGATCAGGCTGAAACGATACCGCTGTACCCCTTCAGTGCGCTTCTGGATAAGCGTGTCAATCACTTGTACATCATTCATCCGATCACCCCTTAACCGGCCGTGCTAGCAGCAGGTTGGGCACTAGACGCCGATGCACTGCTAGTTGGTGCTACAGGGGTGGTGCTCCCAGCCGAGCTAGCACTTGAAGCAGGGGTGTCGCTCTTAGCCGGCTGATCCGACTTCTGCCCAGACGTTAATGCTTTGACCTGGTCGGACAGTTCCTTGACTGTCTTCTGAAGGTCGGCAATCGTTTGCTTCTCCGTGTCATTAACTGCCGACGGAATACCAAACGTTGCGATGTAGGTCCCGTTCTCAGCTTTGCTGATTGTGGCAGTTGGTTCGGCGTCCGCCGCTAAGCGAGTCGCTTTGATGCTGGAGAATTCCGGAGCCACACCCGTTGCGCCTTGTGGGCCCGACAGATCTGCCTTGAGAGCAAAGACTGTGCCATCAAAGAAGTAAAGTTTCCCGTTATCTTCGTCGTTGACGTCTGAAGAAATCATGACGTAATCGCCGGTGACTAGCCCGTCACCTTTACTATCATTCATCTCTTTGATCGACTTGTAGGTCTTAGCTAGATGGAAGTCCTTACCAGCTGGGCCAGTTGGCCCCGTTGGGATTCCAAATGTGAAGTCGAAGTTGGACAGGTCCGTGCTGGCCTGAACGGAGACAGTAGCTGAAGCACCAGGTTGCAAAGTATCCGTCTTGGCAATGTTGAAGATCGGCTGGATAGCACTCTTTCCGTCTTTGCCGGGTTGCCCTTGCTGACCGGCCGGGATCCCGAAGTCGATAACATACGTGTTCGGGTCCGTTGCGTCCGGTGTCAATGTGTAGGTTGGCTGGACACTAGGATCAAGCTTGGTGACCGTACCGGCTTTCAGCTTTGGCGTCTGGCCATCCTTACCAGGGACCCCCGTCTTGAAGGCGTTGATCTTCTGCAGCAACTCGTCGTAGACCGCTTGGATGGTCTTGGTTGAGATGTTGGTGATGTCACTGACGTGCATGGTGTTCTCGTCAATCGTGAAGAAGACGAATCCATCCGACGGGTAGACGCTGACCTTCTGAGTGGTCTTGTCAGTCAACCAAAGTTCAACGGCATAGGTGGCTGGCTCCAGGCTCGTCAGGTCAGACGTGTGCAGCTGGGCCAGCTTGCCGGTGGTGTCGACATAGCCGGGCGCACTGGCTTCGTAGTCACCCGGCTTTTCCTTGTCGTTCGTGGCCAGGGCCAGGTGGAAGGTCAGCACGGAGTCAGCGAAGTCAGGCACGTTGCCGTCCGTTCGGGCGTCGAAGGTCATTACTGCATCGGTATCGCCGAACTTCCACTGGCTCCAGTTGCCGTCTTGTAAAGTAAGACTACGCATATCCTTCTCCTTTCTGTGTGGCAAAGCCGCCCAAAACAAAAGCCCACAGGGACGACCTGCAGGCTCATGATAATTGTACTGTTAACTTTCAGTGGCGACTCAGTGACGTACTAGCTAGGCTTGAGCAGTTGCTTCTTCCTTAGCTGGCGTGACGATCTTGGCTTCATCTTCGGCACTCAGCATGCCGGCGAGTACGAAGTTGTCCATGTCGGCCTTAGTGAAGAGACCCATTTCGTAGTAACTCTTGTAGATATCAAACATTATTGGTTATCTCCTTCCAGTGATTGTGACGTGCTTAATGACTCGCTCAGCGATGTGCTGGCGCTCAGTGAAGTACTTAGTGATTCACTTGTACTCTCGCTTGGCTGCGGATCCGGTGCTGCTAGCTGCTTGACCTGGATCTTCAGGGCCGCGATATCCTTCATAGCATCAGCGTTAACCTTCGCTTGGGTAGCCTTGTCGAGCTTGTCCTGAGCGACTTGCTTCATCAGGGAAGCATTGAGCTTGTCCTGAGTGGCATTAGTGATCGACAGCTGGGCGACCTGCTTCATAAAGCCAACGTTGAGCTTAGCTTGGCTCTGGTCGGTCTTCATGTCGGCCACTTCCTTCATCAGGGAAGCCATAGCTCGTTGCCGCAAGTCCGGCCGTACTTTCTCAGCACGCGGATTGACCCACTGATCATCAGGCGTTCCGATCCAGCGTTGCTTATCTGCTACGAAGTAAAACGGCCAGTTTAGGCCATCTTCTGGTCGAATGAAGGTTTCACCAGCCTTGACGACGTGATTGGCGGGGACTAGATCAGTCCCTGTGTATATGCCATTTTGGGCCACATCGTAGTACCAAATCTGTACCTCGTTATTATTCATCCAGTTCACCTCCTAGACGTTATGAAGCTCCCAGCGTGGGCCCATGATCATCAAGTTGAGCAAGCCTTGATAAGTGCTACTGTTGTTGATCCCATTCAAGGGTGCCGCAACGCTCGACCAGAGACCTAAAGCCTGGCCCTGACTAGGGTCGGGCTGTACACCAGCGATAACCCGGCCATATCCTTTAGTAGCCGCATCGCCGTCCCCAGCCATCATCATCGTGCCATAGATAGTATGATTGGTTAGATCAAGGTACTGCGTTAGAGGATTGGTGGTGAAATTAATAAAGAACGTATTCCCGGGGACCTTAATCCAGCCAAAGTAGCGGACGATATAAACTGTATCGTTATAAGTAAGATCCATAGTAATCCAGCCAGTAGCTCCGTTAATTAGCGTCGGGTGCAAGCCCTTGTAGTGCCAGCCGGCAGCATCAACAGATTTGCGCAGATCGCTCATGCTGCCATTGAGCTGATTACTCAACGAACTCATCTTGCTATCAAGTTTGGCCGATTCCTGTGCGATCTGGTCATTGATCAACTTGATGGTGTCGGGCTTGTTAAGGATTTGGTTCCGAGCGATCAAGTCGGTGTAAGCACCAACCGTCGTCTTCATGCTCTCAATCTGATTGAGCAACTGTTGGGCGTTCATCTCCCGGATAGCCTGATTGATCTTCTTCTTCAGCGCTTCCAGATCACCGTCGAAGGCGTGAATATTGATTCCCATCTCGACGTTGTTTGGCAACACTTGTAGGTCCAGGTCGACCGATGAGATGTCAGACCCCTTCTGGTCCTGTAACTTAAAGAAGGCGTGTTGCCACTTCCCTTCTACTTGGAAGATCCCCTTAGGGAAGTAGAAGGTGATCATACCCATTTGGATGTCACCATCGTCACCAGCGTCAAACCGGCCAGCATCAACAAACGGCGTATTGTTTGGGTCGTCACCTTCAAAGCGCAGTTTTTTATTAGTCATATCGATCGGCCGGGTGCCAAACTTGATCCACAATTTGCAGTAAGCCTCAGCATCACCCACACGGCCACGGAAGTAGTCGCTAAGGTTGGCGAAGGTTTGCACCGGTTTGGCGATGTCAATGACCAGATAATCTCTGATTGCCATTTTCTATCTCCTTTCTACATGTGGAAAATCTTTAAAATTTCCAGCATCTCATTAATTTTGTTTTGAATTGCTGACCAGTCTCGACTGATGACGTCTTGGTACTTGGCGTCGATCAACAATCTCGTTGGGCTGGCCAGGCTAAGATACTCAACCTCTTCACCAGTCTTGAAGTTAACGAGGTCGTTAGTGCGGAATACGCTGACGGCCTCATTTGTTTCTTGTTCAATTTGGTTTAGCACGTGGACGACATAGAGCCAACTGGCCCGGTTAAACATCGCGCTTGGGTTCTTATAGGTCGCCTTGAGCGACGTGTAGGTGTCATCGCCCATGAGCTTGCTCAGCTTCCGATAGATGGAATTGAGCCCGCCCAAGCTGATTGTGTAGTTTGATCGGGTAACAGTGTTGATCTTCGTCCAATCGTCCAGCTTCTGGAGCGTGATCGAGTCAACGTTGCTGACCGGTTCAGTGTTGTGCTCCACCACTTGATTGAGAAACGATCCATGCCGCATATTGATGTCGGACACGACCCGCTGTTGGCCCGTCCAGCTACCAAGATTGTCAACTTTGCAAGACTGAACCACCATGTGTCCAGAATCCTGAACGCCCGGGACCTCGCCATTAATGAAATCCATATAGAAGTAGAGGGTGTCGCCAACTTGTAAAGTTGCCTCACCCTCGTACCAATCAGTACCAGTCTGCTTCCATTTTCCGCCTTCATTAGTCCAATCAATCCCTGGATGCTGAATGTTTGTTTTAACTTCCGTAAACGGCCCTAAATAGCTATCTGACTCATACATCCAGTAGCCATCAATCCAAAGATAGTATTTACCATTGTGCGTCCAGATATGGGGGTCAATCCCGCCATCTTCGTCAACCTGTTGCCAAGTATTAGTAGTAGTACCCATTTCAGGATCAAAATCAGCAACATAGACGTGGCGCGAACCGTTGTTTGCACACCAGATAACGTGCCAGTTGCCGTTAAGATCAGTAAAGAATTCAGGTGCCCAAATGTCTTTATAGCCGTCCCTCTTGAGAAATGAGACATCAAGTTCTTCAAAAGTTTGGAAGTCTTTCGTTCGGTACATAAAAGTTGTCCCAACCAAGTAGTACCAGTCATCGTAGACAGCTATGTTGCCGTCCCGGACATAGTTTCCAAGTTGTGGTAAGTGAGCGATTAAGTCCCAATGAATCGCGTCATTGGATCCACAAAGGCAAGCAATTGCCCGCCACAAATCGTTTGCATTCTCACCAGCCGGGTCAAAACCAAAGTAAAGATACTTGTAATGCTTCATCTTATCAATGATGCTGTCACTGTCATTGGATCCGCTCAGGTATGGCTTAATTGCCGCCGCTAAGCGTTTAGCCATCTCCGCCATAACTGTGTTAGTTGGGTGGCCCCATCCGTTGTCACCGGTGGCTTCCATACGATTAGCATAAGTGATCAATGGATCAGATCGCCAATCGTAATATCCCCAGCCATTGTCGGACGCGTACTGCTTCAAAAAGTTGATCACGTCGTTCTGGCTAATCCCCTTGTTGTTCTTATCATCAAGGCTTGTTGAGTTGAGCCCGAACTGCTCCATCGGCAGTTCATAGAAGACCTTGGCATTGGGATTCTCGCCTTGGAGTTTCTGCTTAAAGAAGTCTAGCCCGTGACGCATATCGTCAAGCGACTCGTCTTGGTATCCCCAGTCATTGGTACCGTAACCAAGCATCACCAAGTCATAGCCTGACATATCAGTAGTTCCAACAAGCTGTTCAAGGCTTTGGCCGCCAGAATGAATCCGAGTCCCATCAACCGCCAAATTGGTGACCGTTGCGCCAAGTATCTCCCCTATCTGCCGAGGAACTGTTTCTGTAACTCGTTCTTTGCCGTTCCATCCGGCCATAATCGAGTCACCGAAGACTAAGATACTTGCCATACGATCACTTCTTCTTATTTGCCTTCAGTGCTTCTAGCTGAGCGCTTAGTTCTTCGTTCTTAACTTGTAAGTCGGCGATCTGAATGTCTTTGATGGCCAGCTCGTTGGCCAGCTTAGCTTCACGTTTATTAATTTCCATTGGTTGATTCCTCCTTCTTCTGCAGTTGTGCAACTTGGATCTTGAGCGTGGCTACATCCTTCATCATTGCTGCTGTCATCGTTTGCTGCGCAGTTGGTTTGAGCTTCATATCTTTCTCGGCACCTATGATATTGACCTTAGACGGATCGCCGCCATTCTCTTCAGTGAGAGACTTTTGCACCTTTATAGCTTCGGCCATAAAGGCTTGCTGACTATTTTTAAGTGCAGTCGCGTCGACATCTTGTGAGATTGGTTTGCCATTATCGTCATAACCAGCGATCACATCATGCGTCATCACATTTGGTGTTGAACCGTCACCTTCCAGTGCAACTCGCATTGCGGCGAAAACGTTTCCATTGCTGTCTTTTACATCATCACTTAGTAGTACTGTTTTTTTCACGCTACCATCCCCATTGGAAGTCCTTGGTATTGAATTGGTTTTGAGTAGGCCAGAATGCTTGACCATACGAGTCGAAGAGTGTCACCTTCGATGATCTTGGAAAAGCAATCCCACCCATTGGGCCTTGATTGTTAACAATTGCAGGGTATCTTTCTCCATTATCCCAGTTAGAAAAAGACACCCAGCCGGTCCGAAGGCCATTATCGGTTACTCCATATGGTTTAATGTAAACCACTGTATGGATGTTGAGGCCCTCTTCCCAGCCGTTAATTTTTTTATTAACATAGGCAATTGCAATTTGTTTGTCATCGCTGCCAACTGTTCCGGTTACATCGCTCCCGATGGCCAGAAATCCACCTGGGCTCGTTGGGCCAAGTTGGCTACTATAGTCCGTTGGGACCCTAATGATCAGACCGGATGGCTTAGTAACTTGATCTGTAGTACCGGTCCAATCGTGAAGAACTCCCGGAGTTATTTGGAGAAAACGATAGTCATTATTGGCCTCGTTGTCCTCGCGATGGTTAATAAATTTAAGCCCTGAAGAACTCAAATTCAGTGAAAAACCAGTTTTACCGCCATCAGAATCAGTAGATAGTGCTGAAGCTATATTTATACCACCATTACCAAGAGTAATTGTGTTTCCATTATCATCCTGCATCGGAACGGAAATGTGGCCGGCTGTAATTTTGTCTCCATTTAAATTGGTGATTGCAGCGTCTGGGATAAAGGCTTTCCCGCTGAACATCGTTGAATCTGCGTCTAGGTAAAGTTTACCTTTGCCGTCGTCAACACTGATCAGTGTTGGCCCACCAGCTTCTTGATTGATCTGGCTGATTACATCGCCCTTGGCTACCCGCAGACTGATGCTATTGCTCAGCATATCGATCTTGCTCTGGACGTCATCACCGGCAACCAAGCGAAGGTTAGATACGCTGATGCTTCCCTTGAAGCCGTCACAACGCAAGCAGAGCTGAGTCGCTTGGCTATTTTGCCATGAGTCGTCAGCTACGGTGATCACCTTATAGTAGTGCTCCTTCTTGAAGCCGTCAGTGTGGACGCTTCCCGAATTGATGTCACCCCATGGAATCCAGGGGTCGCTGTTGAACTGTGGAAGCAGGCTGACTGATCCAGTGGCTACGTAATCAAAGCTCAGCGTGACCTTCGTACCGGCAGTGACCGTGTTGATATCGTGCAGGTTGGCGATCGGTAGCCATTCGTTTTCCTTACCCGTCCAAGTCTGGAGGTCGGGAATGTCCGTGCACAGCGACTTGCCCTGTAGCTGGAGCTGAATGGCATCCGATAGCTGGGTGATCTTCGATGACCCGTCCGCGTTGAGCACGGCGGAAGTCACCCCGTCGATTGACTTGGTGACCGACTGCATGGCATCAACGATCGTCTTACCGTCTGCCGTAGTGGTGGCTTGGGTGATGGTCTGGCTGATGTGGTCGGCTTCTTGCTGGATCCGTGACTGGACGTCAGTAGTTTTAGCATAGCCGGCCTGATCGACGTGATCCGTGACTCGCTTGGTGACCGTGTTCGTGATTGAGTCAGGAAGCGTCTTGATCGTTGCTTCTTGGCTCGTAACCCGGTTATTGAGCAGGTCCACATCGGTCTGCTTAGCCGCTAGTGCAATTGCGTCGGCGTTGGTCTTGATGTCGGCTGCTTGGGTCTTGGACGTCTTGTTGAGGGCATCAATGCTCTTCTTGACTGACCCGATGTCGATCCCGTCGGACAGCTGCTTGATCTGCGTCTTAAACTGCTCCGACAGGCCGTTGGTCTTGTCGGTGATGTCCTTCTCGACCTGGGTCATGATGCTCTTCGACGTGGCTTCCATTGCCGCCGATGTAGCGGTAGTGATCTTGCCGCTGGTGTCGCTCTCCACTTGCGTCAGCTTGGCTGAGAGCTTGTCAGCCGCCGCCGATACCTGCAATGCTTGGCTAGAGGCGTTGGTGGCGGTTAAGGCCGCACCAGATGCCGTCACTGTTGCTTGCAAAGCTTGACTGTTGGCGTTAGATGCAGTGATTGCCGCTCCGGACGCAGTAAGCACCGCCTTAGCGGCGTCGCCTTTGGCATCACTAGCGGCGATTGAAGCTTCACTCGCCGTCTGCATGGCGACTGTGACGTTGCTCTTGGCATCGCTGGCCACCACGCTAGCCGCACTGGCTGTCTGTGTAGCAACAATGGCGTTGGACTTGGCGTCCATTGCGATTGCCTGCATACTGCCTTGAGCCGCCTTGAGCGTTGAGATAGCGTTGCTAGTTGACCGGCTTTGCAGCTCGATGGAGTTGTTGGTCTTAATGATTGCCGCCGAGTTGGCAGCAACCTGCACCTTAACGTCATCAACAGCCGCTGTAGCGCTCTTGACCGCCTCAGCCACGTCAGAAGACATCTGCTTAGAGGCCTGATCAACGGCGGCTTGGGCAGCTGAAACACTGCTCTGAGCCTCACTGACAGCAGCACTGATTGCTGACTGCTGATTAGCCACATCTGCCGCCGCTGACTGGGCGTCTTTCATTGCTTGGGCCGCGTCTGAGCGGATCTCGGCGTTGGCTTCAGCCATTGCCTTGATCGCGTCGGAGTTGGCCTTGCTGTTCTCAACCGCAGTGTCAGCGCGTTTGACCGCGTCGTTAGCAGCTGAGATGGCTTTGGGGATCTCAGCAGTGGCCGAGTCAACTTCCTTCTTCACGCGATCCTTAGCGCCTTTCTCCCAGATGTTATCGATGTCATCCGAGTCGAAGTTGATGCCGTCAAATGACAGGAAGACATGGAAGTCCACCCCATTGTTTGGCGATGTTCCCAAGCCAAACAGACCCTTGTACTCTGGTCGCGTGTCCCAGCCCATCTTACCGATGACCGGCTGGATGTAGGCTGTACTACTAGTTGGCTCAGTTGGCTGTATTTCTGGGAACTCACTGCTTGGAGTTGTTTGATCCGCCACTGCTATTCACCCCTTTCATCATATCTGACATGCTCTTAACCTGGTTTGGTGAAAAACGCAGATTAGCCCAATGGTCTTCTTGCCGGGCTCCCAGAGCTCCGTAGTAGTCTAATGAACTAGCGCTCGTGTTGATGTCTTTAATGTCCTGACGAATAGCTTCATTGACATCCTTGAGTGCCAGGCCGGTATTGTTGAAGGTGACCGTCTTCTCACCATTGGGATCGAAGTAGTCATCATTGCCTTCATAACCGACTAGTGTAACGTCCGTATCAAGCCGACGTTCTGGGACAATCAAATGCACAACTTGGCCCAGTTCTGCATCGCCACGATAGCCGCTGATCGTCAACGTCGTGTTGGGATCATGCTGGACCGTGTTCCATGTGTAGGTCTTCAAGGCATCCATGTCGTAGATGCTGTCGACTGTAAGAATCTGGCCACGATGACGGCCGTACTTTTTGATGCTGTCCTGGTCTTCAAAGTGATAGACCAGTGAGTAGTACACTTCACTAGTGGTTGACGTTGTTGTATCGCCACTACTATCCGTCGGTGTACTACCACCAGCGGTCCCGTTCTTGATCGCCGCCAGCGGGTCTAGCCAAGTGCCATCATTGCTAAAAGCGTGGGCAAAGGCCCCTGGAATTGAAGCACGGGTGATCCCGACGTGCAGGTGGTTCGTAGTCCGGTAGCCGATCACATCGCCAGTCTTGACGACGTCACCGACGTTAACTGTGATGTTACCAGCAGACCCGAAGGCTTCCTGATATTCCACATTCAAGCCAGAGCTATCCTGGATCACGCAGTACCAGTTGATACCACCGTTGCCCCAGGCACGGCTGATCGTGCACCGGCCGCCATGAATAGCGTGTACTTGGCTGCCAGGGTGATCAATGGACCCGAAGTCCAGACCATCGTGGAAGCTATTCTGCCGATAGCCACCGTCGTAGCCGAAGAGCTGAGCTTGCATGAAATGGCCTTCCCCGCTTGGAAATGGCCAACCCCATGAGTTGTCCGACTGCTGGATAGTGATAGTGGCCTTACTGATTGGCGCCCCATGTGGGGACCAGCCAGAATTACCAGCAATCTGCTGCCGCCAATTCGGGATATTCATCATAGCAATAAGCTGATCCAGCCCCTTCATGATGTTCGTGTATGGTGGCCGGCAATAGTAGTTGAAGGTGTTGTCGATGAACTGAAGCAGTCCCTTTGAAGGGTGACCAGCCGCCGCGTTGCTATCCCAATTGTTGACCACAGTCTCGCGGCCGCCAGACTCAACCCTGATCCGGTTCTTGATGTTTGCGATGTCACCACTAGATAGCTTTTCACCGACCAGCGAAGCAGCATTCTGCATGACGGGTGTCCAGTCACCATTAACCGGCTCAGTAACCCCGTTGGTCTGTCCACCAGCGCCAAGCACAGACGTGATGTCCTTCTCCATCTTGCCGCCGTAGACCCAGCAGTCATTGACCAGATCGTTGGCGTCCGACTGAATGTCAACGCCGGTCATATCGTGCAGGTAGTAAAGTGTCTTACCAGTGGGCTTTTTGAAATGTGCAAGGTCGTAGACTTCGATAACGTTATAGCGTGGCACCCAGTACCCGCCAAACAATTTGAGATTGTTACCCAGCCACTCATATAAAGACCCAGTGCACTCAACGGCAGCTTGTGGGAAGTCCCCATGTAGCTCGTACTTGAGCCCTGCACTATTTCCGCTGAAGAAATGGTCCAGCCGGTTCTGTAGCGTATACGTCTGCTGCTCGTCGGTTCGCTTGACCACTACACCCGGCTGTGGGTCACCACTATCGCCAGTGTCGCTACTGGAGCCACCACTGGTTTCAGGATTGCTTTCAGTCGGCGGGGTCGTGTCAATGCGGATGCTTTTCATTGCATCAATCGTCCAATGATTGGCGGTAACTTGAAGAGTAGCCATGCCGTTTTCATCGTTCAGGCTTTCAATCTGCTGAATCACGTAGTATTCATCGTTATAGAGCACTTCACGCTTCTCCTGGGCCAGATTGTATACAGCTGCATACTGCTTGGTGTAGGTCAGCGTAAAGCTGATCTCATAAGCGGTGCTGACCTGCATGTTGACCTTGAAGGACTTGTTAAGATCCTGCCAGTCAATTCGTTCACCATGATCACCGATAACTCCTGTCAGTTGGTCAGTGACCATCACATAATTGTGCGCTGTCATGATAACCACCATTCCGGAAAGTCGAAACTGATCGTGCCACTGAAATTTTCGATCTGGAAGCTATTACTACCGATCTGCAGTGTGATGACACCACGGTCGGTGAACATGTCATCTGGCTTGCCGTCAAGTGTTGGCCGGATTCCGTCAATGATATATGTTCCGCTAAAGGCTGAGCCTTTCATCGGCTTATTGTCAGAAGCTCCGACAGTCCCCTTACGGGTGAAAACGTCGCCAGTCGTCTGATTGGTAATCTTCATGTTGCCGCTAGACGACCCTTGCAAAGTTATCTTGAGAGGGTGCCCGCGACGCTCAGGGTCAATCATCACATCGCCAGGATTGTAGACTGTGAAGCTGCTTGTTGTGAACGTGTAGTGGAGCTTCTGCATTGGCAGATTATTGCCCCACCCTAACGCGTTCTCGTAGTTGAGTGACGTGTCCAGGCTGCGGCTTAGCCCAATTAGATCGGTCAAGGTGACCTCACAGGTCCAGATCCGCTGGCCAGCAAAAGTTGGTGCTGCTAGCTTGGCCTTCACATAGTACATACGTTGCGGCCAATTTGAGAAGCAGATCCAGTAGGCTTTTCGTGAAATCAGGAATCTCTGTAGCGCGTCATAAGCCAGCATTGCGTCTGCTTCATTGATCCCGTTAAAGAGGAATTCCATCTTAAGCTCACGAGTACCATACGATGTTGACAGCAGGCGTGAACCATCCATCAAACCAACTTTTCGGAGATTGTCTGATGGATTGGCTGGCTGAACGTCTGGAGCCTTGTAGCAATAGACGCCCTCAAGGTCCGGCTCGTCGAATGCACTATGCCAAGACTTACCATCAGTTGAGATTGAAAATTCAATCGGGTCAAAAGCTAACTGATTCTGATATTCGCCAAATCGGTAAGCATGTGGTTTATCTTTTCGCTGAGAAAAAACTTGGAGCATCCTGTCACCGTCCTTTCATCATGTTGTAAGCTTTAGCGTTCTTCTTATTTGCATATTTGACAATTGAATCCCCATCTAGTGCAACGTTCAGATCGAGTCCCTGAACGCTAGCTACTAGTGCCTCGAGCAAGCTGATCATACGGTCCATCTTAGAACCATTCCCTTGCGGTGTGGTCTGTCCACTCGGCTGTGCATTGGCCGTGGCTTCAAAAGCACGGTCAAGCAGTGGCTCGGCACTAGTAGCATAAGGGTTCAAAACAAATTCGTGATGTTCCGGGTTGTCACCAATGATCGCATTAGTGAGCCCAAACACTTCGCCACCAAGTGCATACCGCCGGCCACCTGTTGGCCCCCAGCCGCCAAGTGTTAAATCTGACCGCCAAGTTGTGTCGTTAAACATGGCCAGAAGTTGGTCAAACGGACTATAGATGTTCGTATGCCCAGGCATTGCATAGCTCCGGAACGTTGGGTCAATGAATTGCAGAATACCTTTAGAAGGCGTCCCCTTCTTGGCGTTACTGTCCCAATTGTTAATGGCGTGTGCATTACCACCAGACTCGTGCTTGATCACGTTCATGATGTGAGAAATGTCAGCGCCAGAGATTGAGACGTGCATCTTTGCAGCAGCAGCCCGAATTAAATCAGGGCTAGCTCCGCCAGACTCAAACTGTGCTTCTAGCTTCTCTAGGCCTTTCTTGAACCAGTCTGCAATCGGCTGAGTCAGCTTGTCCATTGCTCCGTGCGCCAAATCGGCATAATGGCCCAGATTGTTGTACAAACCGCTTGTGGCCTTCTCAATCAGGCCTTTGGTAGCTTTTAGCGGATCAGCCAAGAAATCTTCCAGGGCGCTGAACTTGTCGCCAAGCCAGCTGCCAAGATTATCAAGGGTACCCTTAGCCCAGTCGATGCCTTCACTGATGATGCCACCGTCTGCGTAGTGCTTAGCACCAACAACTCCGCCGGTGGCATAGTGGTCAACGCCGACCGCATTCATGATTTGGCGGGTTTCAGGCCCACTATAAACGCGAGTGCCTTCCGGCAGAAAGCCTGTCCAGTTCCGTTCTTGACTCATATAGAGTCCCCCGTCCGGCGTCTGGACAAGTTCCTTCCAGTCAGGGCCGTCGCCATCATTGATAACGGACAAGTGGCGGTGAATGACACCCCCTTGGGCGAAGTGTACCTTGCCGATGTTACTTAGCCCGGTACCGTGTCCGGTGAAGAAGCTCCAAACCTTGTTGATACCACCAATGGCAGCATTGATGACGTTGATCACGCCATTCATGCCATCGGCAGCGGCTTGCTTGATCCCTGACCAGATGCCTTTGAAGAAGTTAGCAAAGGCGGACCAACCAGAGTTCCAGATGCGTTGGATGGAGTTCATCCCGTTAGAAATGGCCCCACGAACGTTACTCATACCATCAGATGATCGCTGACGAATGACTTGCCAGGCGTTCACAGTTAGCCGCTTCATCGTGGACCAAGTATTGTCCCACGTCTTAGTTAGCGAGCTAGAATGCGTCGCAATCGATTTCCCAATGCTCTGCATACCGCTTGAAGCACGCTTGGTCATATCGTCCCAAGAACTACGGGCCTTCTTCGAGAGCCCGCTCCAGAAGTTGTTCCAATTTTTCTGACGTTCCCGCTGCATCATCTGTTCAGCTTTGAGCTGTTGCTTAGAGTAGCGGTCGTAGTCTTTCTTGGCATTGTCAAAAGCCCTTTGGAGGTCCTTTTCCCAGCCAGCGTTGCCAGTCAGACCGTTCCAGATGCTCTTATTGAGGCTCTGCATCTTCTTCTGGAAGGCTTTACCGTCACGGTCAAACGCCTTGTTGAGGGCCTGGAACTGCTTACTAAGGTCTTTCTCCCAGCCAGCATTTCCAGTAAAAGCATTCTTCAAAGCCTTACCGAGCCTATCAACAGCATCCCTGAACGGTTTGATGTGCTTGTAAGCTTCGTATAGTGCAACACCTACTGCTGCAATGGCTGCAGGAATCAAGAACCAAGGGCTCAGCACGACATTCAAAGCCGTCTGGGCAATTGTTAGAAGCTTTTCAGAGGATGTAACAGCTTTGATCGCACCGCCAACAGCTTTGATCGCCTTACCCGTGCCGCTAAATACAGTGGCTACAGCATTTACTCCCATAGCCGCCGTCTTAAAGGCAACAATCGGGCCAAGCAATTCGCCAATCACCGTTCCAACATTCTGGATGGGTTTTGCGGCTCCACCAATTCCGTTGAGGTGCTTGGTGAGGTCGTTGATCGGGCTTAGCAACGTGTTGATCACTTTCAGGACAAATTCCACCGCATCCCCAATCAAATGGAAATCGGTAGCAATCCCATGAAGGACACCACCAGCCAGAGTTTTGATAAACTCCCCAATTAGCTGATTTAATCCCCTAAATGGCCGAACCATGTCAGCAATCGCGTTAGTTGCGTTATTGAACGCATCGGCAATCCCTTGGCCGGCGTTTTGAAAGGCTTTCAGTGTCCGTGGATCAGACACCCAGCTAGACACAGCTTTATAAATTGGATTTTGGGCCTTGGTAAATGGCTCTACAAATGCCCCCAAAAGTCGTGGAGCGGTGGTCCGAATGATCCGGCCCATCCCGTCTAGAGTATTGGTAAAGTTCTTTGTGGCATTCTGGTACTCGTGCCCCATGCTAATCAATACATGGTTCATTTCACTAGACTTGATCTTCCCATCTGACATTAATTGATTCATGTCAGCCATCGACATATCCTTGCTGTGGTGAACTTGGCGCTCATACTTCAGCAATTCTTGACGGAACTTTGGGAAGACGTTCTGGATTGAAAGCATATCCTGGGCACTAGCCTTACCATTACCAACCATCTGTGCCCACTGAGTTGAGAAGTTCTCAATTGAAGCGTCACTAGCATTAAAGGCGTCTTGCAAGGTAAGGATAGACTTTGAAAGCTCACGAGTCTTGGTAGCATTGTTAGTGACAGCGTAGAACTTCTGATTTAGGTCATTGACCATTTCCGTTGAGTTCTGAGCCGAAATGGCCAGCTGGTTAGTCATGTCAACCATCTTTTGGCCTTCGGAGGCTGAGCCAGTCAACGTGTGCCAGCTGGCAATCATGGTTTGCTGCTGCCGTGTGTATTCATACCCGGTAGCAATCAGAGACTTCATACCATTACCAATTGCGTAGATACCATTCAGAACAGCACCGCCGACAAACGTCCCAGCCATAATCTCTTTAAGATGGGAAAAAGACTGCTGCGTATTGTTGGCTTCGTGTTGTGCGTTTCTTAGAGGGTTTGTGAAGCCGTCCTTAATTCTCATCCATGTGGACTTCTCCTCAGGAATGTCTTTAATCTTCCGGGTAAAAGTCCGCAGCTGAGTATCATCAAATTTTGCCTTCAGATTAAACGTCTTGGCAGTAGGAATCTTCTCAGTCTCGTCTTTGACCTTATCGATGGATTCCTTGACCTTTTCCATACTATCTCGGGAGGTATTAGCCGCTTGTTTTACAGCCGAATTAGCCTTGTCAGCAGCTTCCTTGGCCTGATTGCCATAGCTGTCCCAGTTGGTTGAACTTTCCTTTACGTCAACACCGGCCTGTTTAGCTGCATCTTTGGCACTATCCATTGCCCGTTTTGCTCTATCAACGCCTTGGGTGACTTTATCAATAAAACTCCAGACGAACTGCTTTTCAGCAACAACGCTGCTCATTGGCTATTCCTCCTTTCCAACAGCTTCATAAAAAGCTCCTGACCAGTGGTCAGCTTCCGTTCATCGGAGCTGTCACCAGTTAGGAGCTTCTTTTCAATCTTCTGATTGCGCTGCGCTAAACTATCAAACAGATCGCCCATTGATCCTTGAGGTTCAACGGCAACAGTCTGCTGTGGAACCTGCTTAGCGAACAGCGTTTGGTCGCGCTGATCAGCAAGGCTAAGCTGGTAGCCTCGCTCAATCGCTTCAAATTCTTTTGGCGTTAAATCGCCTAATTCTGATGGGCTAAGTCCGATTCGCCTGGCTTGGGCGAGGATTCGTCCGATGCTAGCAGGCTCTTGAGCTTGTTGGTTTCGGCCGTGATCTCTTTGAGCCCAATACTCAGCTGGCTGGCCCGTTCCTCGTCTTTGGTCTGATCGATCTGAGCCTGCACCATATCGGCGTTCTTGTCGGAGTTCTTCACGTATTCGCGCAACTTCCGGGCTAAAAAACCATCGGCCTTAAGAGCGTTAAGAATGTCAGCAAATGCCTGGTCAGTTGCTTCGTCGCTGGCGAAAACAGAAGCCTCAAGGGCTTCTTCAACATCGGTTTCGGATGGCTGATTGCGTTTATACCATGCCAGAGCGTGGTAGTAAGTAGATACAATCACATCAACATTTTCACTTAGCAGGCCTTCAACGAGGGCTGAGAAGCCGTCCTGGTTGCCATTGCTAAGCTCTTTGTCATCACGGGTTTGGCGATAAAAGCTAAAGTTTAGCTTAGGCTGGTAGACCCCATTATTGATTGTCAGATTTTCCATTGATTAGCCTCCTAGTTTTGAGAACCTGTACCGGTTCCAGTAGTGGTACTGCCACCATTAGCCTTAAGGTATGCTTCCAAGGCAGTTGGTTTTGGATCTGCCGTGCCACCGACGTCAGTATTGTGGGCAAAGTCGTACATAGACAGTCCAACCTTGTAAATGTCTGGGTCCAGTTCGGCTTGAAGCGTTACGCCGTCCTTAGTTTCACCTTCGATGTTGTAGGTAACGTTGGAATGAAGCAAGTTGTTAACAGCTTCCGTGTCAGGCACACCGTTCGGGTAAGCCTGGCCATACCGCGCTGGCACAATGAAACTGCCTGGAGTCTTTGGGTCGTCCTGCTTCAGATTGAAGTCAAAACGCCAGATACCGATCTTCACCTGTTCTTGGACAGCACGCCGCAGTCCTTCATAGATTGCCTCATCAAGCAGTCGCCAGTAGGTATCCACTACGAAAGTTTCTGCGGTGGCACCTGGTGTCCGTACAGTCCCCTTCTTCAGCTGGATGTTAGAAGTTGAAGGCGTGTCAGTAGTAGAAGTGGCAGCCTGCTGCCCTAGCATCTTAATAAGGTCGCTTGGCTTGTCCCAAGGGAACTTAATTCCATAGATGATCAGGTCTGCTTTACGCATATCGCTTTCCGCGATGATGTTATTCACCGTGTCTAATGCCATTATTTATCCTTCCTTTCTGGTATTGCGTAGACGAAGTAGTCGAACAGAAAAGCCCCTCGTTTTACCGAGTGGCCGTCGTTTGCTTCGTCGTCTAAATTTCTGCCTGAGTAATTGTCAAATACTGAGAACCACTCAGAGCACTTTACTTTTCTCATTACATTGATTACTTCTCGATTAAGCCGCAGCAGTGTCCCCATCTGCGTCGGGTCCGTATACACATCCACCGATAACGTCAGTTTGACGACCTCTGCGCTATGCAGTACCTCCGGCTCATCCTGGCTATTTTCCAGGTCAAGGATAATCTGCGGATACTGTTCTTTGTGTGGGTGGCCGTTATAGAACACGGGGGCAGATACGGCTTTGAGTGCCTTCTTAGCTTGTGCTAGTAGGTCTTCTTCTGGTCCCATTCTGCCCTCCTATTCCAGCGCTCGGCGCATTGTTTCGGTAAATTTACTGTCAAGTTTTGCAATGACTTTTTCACCGCTAGGCTTCATGAATGGCTCTTTAGCCATCTTCTTAGTCCCAAACTCGACTGCAGACCCGTAGTAGTAAACATTCTCACTCTTCGATGGACGATTGATCTGGTGGATCTTCTTAGCACCCCGTTTGATCGTCTGACGTGCCTTCTCAGCGTCCTCAGACGTTGCCAGGGGGACAACGCTAACTTTCAGGCCGTCATCACTGAATTGAGGCGTGATGCTTCCCTGCAAGGTACCAGTAGGCACATAATCGCTCTTGCTGTGGCCGACCTGCTGGCTTTCAAGCTTCTGAGCTTCGTCCACCTCTTCTGCAGCAGCATTACGAATGAATACCTTACTAGCAGCTATGGCCCGCTCGTGTTCAATCTGAAATACTTCCAGTGCATTCGGCATTCCTAACGCAGCTAGATGGCTTGCAACGGCACGAGCCTGTTCAAAGTTACCCATGCTGACCGAGAACTCCACCCGTGGCTGTTGTTCGTAGTTATTGGGCATTGAAGGTCACCTCACCATTAGCAATGTAGAAGTCTGTCCTCATCAAGTGGCGCCCCACCTTCTGAATTTTGTGGACGGTGGTCGGGTCATCCGGATTGTAGTCATCAAGGCCAATTGAATCAGCCTCATACTCACCGAAGACCCGGACAATTGTTACGTCGTACATCTCACCGCTTGCAAAGTTGATGTTGGTCCGCTT
This sequence comes from Limosilactobacillus sp., assembly GCF_022482365.1. Classification (NCBI taxonomy): domain Bacteria; kingdom Bacillati; phylum Bacillota; class Bacilli; order Lactobacillales; family Lactobacillaceae; genus Limosilactobacillus; species Limosilactobacillus sp. The sequence goes on along the minus strand of NZ_JAKVPE010000001.1, from coordinate 2,268,074 downwards.
GACGTTGGCCTTTACTTTCTTGACCGACGGTTTTGGATTGTAGTCCATGTCATCGTCATCGGCGGCCAGTGGCTTCGTAATCAAATAAACCGTGTGATCATATCGCATAGGATCACCAACCAATCGCTCGGCCAGTCATGCTATCGTCAGCGCCCGTCTTCCGGTCAATCCACGCTTGAAGATCTGGCAGATAGTCCTTGAGGTCATTAGAGCTGAAGCTAAGCGTCAGCCCTTCCTCCGATACACTCGTCATGCCTTCATTGTGGAATTTGTTGAACTTGGCTAGAGCCATTTGATCAACGATATAGCCAAGCTCATCTGGGAAAATGCTTGGGTCATCTGCATAGCTGGCAACGTAGGTCATGATGGCCTGCTTGGCATCTTCAACGTAGATCTGGACACGTGCCTTTTCAGTATCGTCTAGCTCCACGCCTAGAAGTGTCTGAATGCGGGTAACAGTTTGATTGTCAGCCATATTAGATCACCTCATTACTTGCCAGCTGGCGTTGTTGGCTGCGTGGTGTTGGTGGTGCTGTTAGTCGTCTTGATGGTGTCAGCAGTCGTGGTGAACTTAACGAACGGAATCAATTTAGCGTCAGCCACGCGAGTCCAGTACTTGGCGTTGCCCATGTCATCAATAGTTGGGAATGCCGCAGTGGTATTAGCTGAAGCCTTTGCTGCTTGATATGCAGATTCATTCCAAGACATACCAGCAGGTGCCAGTACGAAACGGCGACGGTTTACCAGGTAGTCAACACCGTGGAACCGCAGACCATCACGGCCAGTTTCAACAGCGTGGTTAACTGGCAGTTCAGACCAGCCGAAAGCACCCGTAGCAAACAGGTAGCTAGTGTATACGCCGTCCTTAACTGGCAAAGAATCATCGACAACAATCCGAACGCCCTTGATCGTGTCACCCGGATTCGGTGCTTGGATCTGTGTTGGCAGTGTGTTGCCATTTACAAGAATCGTGTTGCCAGTCTTCTGGTCAACGATGTTAGCGTTCTGCAGTTGCTGCAGGATGTCAGAGTGGACTGCTACAACAGCCAGGTCACGGTAACGTTCACCCAGCTGGAACCGAGCAGCGTTGAAGTTTGCCAGTGAGAAGGTGTGGTCACTGCGCCGACCATCGGTAGCGTCAAACTGATTGATGTTCTTCATAGAGTCAGCTGCAAAGACACCGTCCAGGGTCTTCAGCAGGATCCGTTCATTGATGTGCTGCCAGTAGTCAGCAACAGAGTTACTCATCGCACGCAGCGGATCAGCGCCTGCTAGTTCAGCGGCCAGGTCGGTTGCGGACCAACCTTGGTCCATGCCGTATTCACGAGCTTGGGAAACGCCAGTGTTGATGGTGTGGAGCTCAATGTCCTTGCTGTCATCAGGGATTTGTGGATCAGTGTCCGCTAATGGCTTGAAGTATGGCATGTTAACCAGGAAACCACCGCCTGCCAGCTGGGAAGCAAGGCTAGGAACGGCGCTGATAACACCAGACTTAAAGAATTCATCTTGTTCAACAGAACGTTGTGCGGTATAAGCAGCCCATGATTCAGGGATCTGCATATCAGCGAGCTTAGTCGCAGTAGTAATATCTGCCATGTTTAATTAGTCCTCCTTAATTTGCACCAAAGTAAAAGCCCGTCGGTTGCGCTTGTGCGATCATCTGACGAGCTTGGTCTGGATTAGTTGCTAAGATTTGCTGTTGCTTGGTGAGATTGAATCCTTGCTTAGACCAAGGATTGTCACCCATCGCGATTTGTGCACCACCGTTGCCGCTTGTTGGGTTCTGTTTACCCTTCAGTAGCTTTTCAGTGGCTTCTTGCACCTTTTTCTGAACGTAGCCGTCCAGTAGTTCCAAGTTATGTGAAGTAGCTGCATCATCATCGCCCATCACCAGTGGCAGCATGTCCGCGCTGATTCCCTTATCTAGCAGCAGGGATTTGGTCTGGTACTGCCGGATCTGCTGATCAAGGTCAGCCTGTTTCTGGGCTATCGCTCTCTGCCGGTCAGCTTCCTCAGCCTTGGCCCGTTCGTCAGCGGTCATCTTGGCCCGATCAAGTGCCTTCTTAATGGCATCTTGTTTGTCCTGTTCAGCCTGTGCTTGCTGAGCCTGGAGCTTGGCTTGTGCCTTTTCTTCCTGCTTAGCGAGCTTTGAGCCGATCAGCTTGTCGATCACGGCTTGCTGTTCGTCAGTAAAGCTGACCTCAGGCTGGCTTTGTTCTTGTGACTGGTCTTGATCCTGCTGTGGATCCTGAGTTGGGTTCTGATTCGTGTTGTCTTCGTTCATAGTTGAAGCCTCCCGTTTAACGTCCGTCGACTTAGTCCGTTTAACCCCCGTCGGGTAAAGCCGTCCGCTCTTTTACGCCTGGCAGCACGTTTGAAGGCATGAAAAAGCGGCTATCCGTTTGAATAGTCGCTATAAATTCATATCTGCTAATGCTTCTTTTACCGGTGTCTCGGCTGGAATGATATTGCAAGCACAGCGCGGATGAAACGGTGGTACGTTCACGCCAGCCACCATCTCGTCAATTTTGACCCGCGTCTTGTCCATACCATCGCAAAAGCTACAAGTGTGTGAGTTGTGTCGGCTAACGACCTTCACGTACTTGTAGCCCTTGAGCTTGAGTTCCTTACCAACTGCTTTCACCTGAGTAACTTTGGCTTCGGTCACGTACACCCGTTCAATGTCTGACTTCGTGTGCATGTAACGCTTCTGAGCAGCGGTCTTCCAGCCGTCTGATTTGAAATTCCACAGTTTGTCCTTCTTCAAGGCTTCGGCTGCGGCCTTCTTCATGGAATTTGGATTCATGTGATTCTGCACCTGGTAGTCGATCACCTTGTCCATGTCAATCGCCAGGCTCTGCATGTGTTTGAAGACCAGCGGCAGAGTGTCGGTGTCGTTGCCAGACTGAACAGCAATCCGCATCAAGGCGCGGCGCCGGAGCTGGCTGTTATAGCCTTGCACACCTTTGCCAGTTAGCTGAGTCACTTTGTCGGTGATCAATGCTTGCTGCTGGGCAATATGATCAGCAACATCAAGCCCAAGCTGAGCAATGTTAATTCGGCTTGTAAGCTCCGCTACGTCCTTATTCGTTCGATACGGTAAATTGTTCAATAAGGCGCCCAAAACGGCTCTCTGTTGAGCTGTGGTGGCCTCAGCGCGCAATACACGCAAAGCTTCAAACGCGTCGCGTATATCATTCGGGTCAGCGTTGGAGTTCCAGCGCAATCCGTTATTGAAGAAATGGTCAAGGCTGACTTCTTGCTTGTGTTCAGCCCGTGTCACGATGTCTTCCAATCGCTGCACACTGGTGTCAGCTGGATTGAAGATCTTGTTAAGCTGGTCGAACCATTCTTGGTCTGTCATTGTTGATCATTCCCTTGCTGATCGTTCTTCGGCGGTACCAGAGCGTTTTGACCGGTGGCAAAGATCTTGCCAAGGCCAAAGTCACCGCTCTTCTGCTGAGCTTGAAAGTCGGCATCGTGCTTCTGCTGATCGTCCACCCGTTGCTCTTCGGCATCTGCTGGCACTCCAGTTATCCGCTGGGCGATCTCACGTAACGTCTGCAAGCTGACCATGCCTTGCACGCTGGATAATGATTGCAGCAGCTGAGCCGTTGCATCGTCATTCTTCGGCAAGTTTGGATCGAAGTTAGGGTCCACCATACTGACCAGCTGAGCCGTGTCGATCGAGCCCGGCAATGCGTTAATCGTGTTCCAGTACTCCACACAAGCGCTCAGACGAGCCCGCAGCCCCTTCTTGTAAAGTGACTCCTGAATCTTGCGCTCCTGATCAGACCCCCACAGCTTGTAGGACATTGCCACGCCAGACGCGTTAGAAGCGAAGTTCGGGTCGTTTACGTTTGGCGTGTTGGTATATTTGTGGATCTCGTTGATCAGGAAGTTGGCATAGGTTGACCAACCGGTTGAGTCGTACTGCTTCGTTACGTACTGCAACGATGGTGTGACGATTGATCGCTCGCCATTCAGTGCCGTTCGTGCTAGGTAAGGTTCCAGATAGAACATACGATTATGCTTGTTGACGTTCGGGTGAGCCTGCTCAAGGATCACCGGCTGGCCGTCCTTGCCGATTACCTTGTTACCGTTCTTATCCAGCAGGTACTTTGGCTTGGTCATATCAGCAAACTTACCAGTGATCACCATCGCGGCATCATTGAAGTCTTCCTGGAAGTTGGCCATCGTTGAGATTGCTTTATCCAGGGCGTCCATCTGGTCCAGCTCTGGCTCCCAGTCACCAAGCCGCTCGTCGTTGTTCTTGTACTCAGTCAACGGCACACGACCAAAAAACAACGGTTCCTGGCCATCAAAGACGACTGCCTGTACAGGTGAGTTCGTTTCCGGCAAGCCACCCGGTGAGTGATACCTAAACGCGGTGGTGTCGGTGTAAATCTCGTAGTTTTCCTGAAGTTGATCATCAAGCACACCCGTCTGGTAGTAGCGGACAGCGAACAGTGGCTTAGCCTTGATTGAGTCATCGTAAACCACGAAAGCCGTTGTCGGGTCCACCTTTGCCAGATTAAGCGTGTTCTCACCCTCGTTGACGTATACCAGATCATAAGCACGGCCCATTACTGACAGGTCCTTCTTGATCATTTCATCAGCGCATGGCTCGTCAGACGCGTCGTTGTACTGTTTGATCAGCTCATCGAGTGTGTCGGCAAGTTGTTGATTGCCATCGTCGTCCGGTGTCACCTTGAACTGAATATCGTTGCCCATGAAGTAGCCCACCCGGATGTTAGTGATATACCGGGCAAATGCAGACGAGATCTGATTGTGCGCATTCTCCGGATTGCGTGACCCTGGCCAGCTTTTGATTCGTGTCTCAGCTTGGTAGTAGTCCCACAGCTCTTTCAAGCGTGGCACTTCACGATCAACGTGGTGCCGAATAAATTTGTAAGCCGTGTCGTACAGCTGCATGGGGTCATCTTTGATCGCATTAAAAAAGCTAACCGGCATCTGGTAAACGCGGTTAGCTTCCTGATCAAAGCGATGATTTTTAATTCTTCCAAACCTCATCAAATATCTGCCCCCAATTCTCGTGCGATGTGGTACTGATTGTTCCAGTCAACGCCAGTTGAACCATCGTAAAGGTCCATGTACTGGCGGACAGCATACCTCAGTGCGTCCATCGCGTGATTGTTTTCATCTTTTGGCCTGTTCAGTGTGTTACCGATGCTGTCGGTATCAAAGACGTAGTTGTTAAACTCGTTCCAGACGTTCTTACACTTCGGGTGTACGTGGATCTTGTACTGCCAGAGCTGGTCAATCCCGGCTTCAATCGGCGTTTTTGACACGCTTCTAGCATGATCAATGCCCAGGTCAAGCAGCTGCTGCGTCCGTTCTGGCGAAGCGGAATCGGCATAGATGGCAGCATGCTGATAGCCATGGTCTTTGAGCCACTGTGCAACACTTGGTGTCGTCTGGTGGTACGTGTACATCTCGTCATAGATCCAGATATTCTTGCTCTCTGGATCAATGGCAACGGCGACGAACGCGTTCGGGTCTCCACCAAAGCCGTAGTCAAGGCCAAATCCTGTGTGCCCACACTCGTTGAGCTTCTCTTGCGGGTCAAACTCCACTCGTTCAACGTTGTCTTCAAAGATCAGGCCCTCACTAACGCCCCAGTCGCCGTCAGCTGCCACACGAGCTCGCCTAGGGTTCGTCCGGTATAAATCCTCGTAACGCTTCCGGTCTTTCTCATCGAGCCACTCATTGCATCTGAAGGTGGTAGTCTGAGCAAACGTGTCAGCCTTACGGGTTTTTGGATCAAAGAACGTCCGTTTAAGCCAGTGTTGCGCGTTCCACGGATTGAACGTAATAGTGATCTGCTTAAAGGCGTTCGGTGCCTTAATCTCACCACGAATGGACTCCTGCATTGTTTCCAGCTTGTCAGCAGACTCAATCTCGTAGGCTTCTTCCACCCACACCCAGCACAGATAGCCGTGTGTAACGGTAATTGACGTAAGCTTCAAGGCTTTATCAAGGCCCCGGAAGATGATCCGCTGGCCCGTTGGTCTGTAAACAATCTCAGGCATGGACGGATTGCACTTGAAGAGGTGCTCAGCGTGGTACCGATTGATCGCCCAGCACAAGTCAGCATAGGTCGACTGGCGATTTGTGTTTGAGTAGCGCCGAATCACTAGAATGTTAGACCAGGGATACTTCATCAAGCGATAGATCAGATTCAGCGCGGTGGTCTTGCTCTTCTTACTGGCCCGTGAGCCCTTCACTACTCGGTAGAAGTGCCGATCGTGCCAAAAGTCATAGTAGCCACCGCCCACAATCTTACTCAGGCTTAGTGTCTGTTCCATCGCTCTCATCCCCTTTCTGGTCCGTGTCGTCCTCAACGTCTGGCTTCAAGTCGTCGCTAAATACAATCTTAGTTAGGTTGCCCTGCCCGCCTTCAAAAAGTTTGCTCTTATGTTCAGTGAGCTCAGCTTCCGCTCTAATCTTGCGAAGCTGTTCTTTGACCAACGGATCACTGAGTGGGTACCGTTTCATGAGCTCTTTGGCAGCGGTAAGTCGATCCTTCAGCGACGGCTCCCGTTCGTAGAAGTGTTCCGAACCATCATCGTCCATGAGCTTCTCAGGCTCGGTTTCTTCTTTTCGTAACACCCGAGTGTAGAACTGCAACACCTCTTTGGCGTCCGCAATCTTGTGTGACTCAATCTCGGCCATTTTGGCGTCAATATAGGCTTTGATGTCAGGTTTTGTCAGGTTCTCCTGCCCAATCGAGCGAACCGTTCTAGGCGAATACCCAGCCTTAATTGCGGACTGTGTGGCGTTGCCACTTTTGATATATTCATCGGCGAATAGCCGTTGCTTTGCTGTCAATCTCATGGCATCTCACCACACCGCCTTTCTGAGTGCAAAATAAAAGACGGTATCACTACCGCCTTAATCATTATTTAGTTTATGCTTCCTGCATTTCTCGTAACGCATTTGTAGTCACTTGAGACACATTAATCTTGTTTTCTTTGGCCCAATTATTAAGGCCTTCCGGAATGCTAATGTTCCGACGAACAGTTTTACCATACCTATTTTTCCACTTGGTCATATTAACGGTAACCCAAGACACCTGTTGATTATCTTTAAGCTGCCATGACTTTGGGTCTTGAACATCAGGATAGTCAGTGCCATCTAACATGGTAGCCATAGCATCTTCTGCATGGAATAGTGCTTCGGCAATCGTATCACCATCGGTTACCATTCCTTTAATATTTGGTGAGGTTACAACATAATAATGACCATCATCGTTATATTCAGTCAGAATTACAGGATAGGCTAAAATTTCTTGTTTCATAGCGTTCTTTTGATATGCCAAACAAGCGGGCTTGTTCAGTCCGTTTGCTTTTGAAGGTTACTTCTTTAATCCCGCTTCTTCTAGAATTGCTCGTTCAGTTCCTGGACGAAGCTCCTTATTGTGCATCGGCACCTCAGTTAGTCGCCCATTGTCTGGATTATAGAATCTCCTGTGGCCGCCTTGTTTTGGGACCTCAACGAATCCATTTTTCTTCAAGAAGCGAATCATCTTAGCGGGTTTCCATGGCATATCTTTAACCTCCTTTCCTCAACCTTCAATTATATTATACACACTTTGTTGTGTATAATCAATAGTTTTAGAAAGGTTTTTAGTTATTTTTTACGTATCTTAAAAGCCGTCAATCGTTGATTTGACGGCTTTTTCTTATGCTTTAACGTTCGCTCGGCCCGGCATAGCATGAGGTACTCTTGCTTGCTGGCAACGAGGCCAAAACGCTTAGTCTGAAACATTTAGCATTCCTCCACTAAACGCTGAAGGCTTGTAATCCAGAAGCCCTGTTGGCACGTGTCGCTTGCATTTGTCATATCTACGAATCTTTAACCATTGTGGCTCAGGATGCACACACCAAAAATGTCCTGGCTTCTGTCTATATTGCTTTAACAAGATTCTTTTACAAGTCATATGCGTTCCTCCTACTATCTACAGCTATATTCAGCTATCTAACGAGCTATCTAAAAAGCGTCCAGCCGAAGCTAGACGCGGATTGATATGAGCAGTCGTAATTTTGAACCACTATTGAAATGACACGAGCTGCTCGTTCAAGGCGAAAGTGTTAACTCGAGAGTAGGCTTTCTACACCTTCCTTTCCATTAACGTTTGTAAAGTAGGCGACGCCTTGAAGTGGGTAGGACGGAGTCGGACCGTCATGATAGCTCTCTGTTTGACGTGTACACGCTATCGGATCTGCCGTTGATCTACTACCCAAAAGCTAAGGGCCAGGAGTCGAACCTGAGCTGTGCGCGGAAGGTAGATAAAACCGTGCCCTACCGAGGACCATTAGCGTGCTTGCGAGGTCCGTGAAGATTTGCAAGCTAATTGCGGGGACTGGACTCGAACCAGTGGTCACGGCGCCAAAAGCCGCTGCCTTGCCAACTTGGCCACTCCGCAATAATTGCAAGGCGCCCACCCCGCGGCAGGCTCCGTAGAGTATCTACCGCTCTTTCTCTCAAAGGTGGATCTTTATTCTAGCCTTGCTAATGCTGACGGACGGAATCGAACCGCCTTCCCAAGACACATGCTGTTGTAAAACTTGGGTGCCCTACCACAGGGCCTAGGGCTACGTCAGCATATAATCAGGATCCTCGTCTCTGCTTACGGTCGATGTTTTCCGCCATCTCCTTGGGCAGTACTGGTGTCCTGATAGTGTGATCCTCTAGCCGTTGAATGAGATCACGGATTCTTCTGCCTTAGCACGGCTGTGCCTGAGACTATCATGAGCGGCACGTTGAGGTATTGTTATGGTTGACGCTCATCATATTTACGTTGTTTGAAATCTCTTGAAAGGAGGTCGAATTCTTACATCGGATTCATCAAGAATGTCCCATCGATAGTCTCAATGCGGGGGTATGGTCATCTGCCACCACGTTCGTCGGCTTGGTTACCGGCTCCCCGCCGCTTGCGCTAGACCTGAGTTGCTGTGAATATACGTCAGACGTCTAGCGCTGTTAGTTTATTTTGGGAGTAAGTAGTTTAAGGACTTGCTCTGGTCACGTTTTCGGGTATGTCGCAATTGATAATCTTTCGACGATACCAATATAATCCCGTTTACCCTGCTTTTCCTGCAGGTTTACTGCAGAATTCCTGCAGATTTACTGCAGAAAAACTGCAGACTTCATTTACTTACTCGAACATGATCATCTGGAATGATCTTCGCTGCTTCCCAAAGCGCTTCATTCTGGTAGTCATAGAACGTCCGCTCAGACAGCCCCAGTTTCATTCTGACGGCCGTTACTGACCAGTGATGATGAACAAATCGGTCATCCAGAATCTGCTTGTAGGTCACATGCGCGTCGCCCTTGGAGGCAATGTAATCTAGGACCTCTTCTCTGACCTTCCACTCCCGTTCAGCGTTCACATAGTCGACAATCTTATAATCGGCATCGTATAGTGACCCCGTGGGCAGACCGTCCATGCTCGGTGACCCAATCGTTGGTTTTTTCAGCCTTGCTTCATCTCTCCAGTCCCAGTACTGAGACAGCCACTTTCGTGCGGCCTCAATGCTTTTTTTCTTGTCGTATTTCCCGAAAATGTCATCAATCACGACGCTACACCCCTTGTGGTATAATGAATTTGGTTTTATTTATATCGAAGGGGCGTTCCAGCGATGGAACGTCTTTTTATTACACTGTGTTTCTTCTTTGACTTCACTCAACCACTTCCATGCACAATACCGTCGTTGGATCAGCTTCAATCGGCTCACGTGGAACGCCGAGCACCTTCTTCTTGATGTAGAAGAAAACCGGGTTGTCTGCAGAACACCTTCTATGGTGCCCAACGATCCAGTACCTATCTCCTAGCTCGTCCTGGATCAGCTTGTGATCACGTTCCACTTCCGCAGCTTCTTGCCAGGTCATGATCCTTTCATCGCCTTTCACCTCGTAGATCCCGGCCACACATCGGACAGTAGCCAATTTTCTTCGTCTCGCAGGTGTCCTCTTCAACGACCAGCATGTTTCCTTCAATGTGAACAGCTTGCCCTAATTGTTCGCCTATCCCATACGGTTTGTCATAATGCACCGTATTGATCAAGTCCTTCTGGCCGTGGCAGTACGGGCAGTTCTCTTGCGATATTCTTTTTTTCATTATTCATTCTCCTATACAAATTCCTTAGGTTTTCTTTTCCACCATTGTGACCAGGCATAGCCTGCATGATCCATAAACTGTGCTCGCCGGATTTGCCGCTTACGAGTCCGTTTAATACCTGAAGGTAGTGCATAGCCAAGCAGTGTTGCCCGCACCCGCCGCCACACACTTGGAGGCATTCCTAGCTCAACTGATACACTGGTTTCGACCGGCATTGAATCCATTATTTAATTTCCTCCAATCCATCGTGCTTACGTCCACGGTTAAACCAAGGCGAAACTGTGAAGGCTAAAACATCGTTAGTCACATAAATCAGTGAATTAACCGCCATTGCGAGTGTGGCATCACCTTGTGCGAAAGTGACCGCCCATAAAATCAATTGGAAAATACCGGAAGCTAACCACCAGTAGTATTGGTTGTTGTAACGGAAGAAGCACATTACACCGGCCGTTAAACTGATAGCAAAACTAATCGCATCAATCCATGGCCGTGGGTCATTGGTAAACCGACCAATTAAGTAACCCGAAACTAAGTAAACGAGTAACGTTCCAGCAATCGCGATTAACCATTGCTTGCCACCGAATTTTCGTAAGTGGTTCTTTGTATCATTGTTCCATGAACGAATGGCAAAAATTACCGGAATATCAAGCGTGGCCACATAGGCTAACTGTTCAAAAATACTCAAATAATTCTTTGCTGACCAGCCGGCATAAATGAAGCATGCTGCACTGATTAAGCCTAGCCAACCGTTAATAGCTTTCGTAGCGTTAATTGCCAGTACACATAATGTTCCGAGCAGTGTTCCAATAAATGTAATCATTGTCACGCTGGTTACCTTAGCGCCAATTAGCAGGCACAATTGAAAACCAAACGCGAAAAACCATAGACAGTAATTCTGCACTGGCCAACCCTTTAACTGATTAACTAACCAAACGAAATAATTTTCTTTCTTAGAATCCATATCCAACCAACCCTTCATTAATAATTTTCAATGCTTCACTGCTTCGTTAATTTTAATTTCAGTTCCTCCACTTCAATCTCTACTCTCGGTTTGTCTGAGTAGTACTTCTTCGTATTCAGTTCCACGATCTGATTATCATCGCCCCACAGGACGCCGTTTAAGCCGTCTAAGGTGGATTTGATATAGTTGTCCAAGTCAGGCTTCTTCGTCGGTCTAATGGCTCCTGTGGCTTTCAGGCGGTGCCTTTTTTTCGACTCGCTCGTTTGGATTGGCCGATAGAACCTGGCCGTTACTTTCAACGGTCCTTCCAGCGGATCACCCTCGTATGCAGTACGAGCAGCAAGCCATAGTTGGTCCTTGTAGGTGCGTACTGGCTTCGGGTCATACAATCTTATACCTTTGCCGAACCGTGTCGCTCTCGGCCGTGCCTGAGCCACTGGGGCGATGTCAAACGTCAACTTAATCACGGTTGCCTCCGTAGATGAAGTCTGCTGCAATGTCGGCCACCTTGTTGATGGTTTCCTGTGGCAGACCACCGTCCAGGTTTGGGGCATACTCAGTCATCACATCGCCGATGCTAGTGTCCTTAGCACTGATCGACAGGAACCAGCGTTGTTCCACGTCTCCGCATAGGTCAGCGTTCAGATTGTCACGGTTGGCATATACGATCACACCATACATATCGCTTACTTTAGTCAGTAAGCCCGTCTCTTCATGGATCCGCTCCGCTAGCCATTGCTCACGGATATGGTCACTAATCTTTACAACTTCTGTAGTCATGTTCTTCCTCACTTTCTTACATCCTTCAGCCCGTCAAATTCCACGATTTGGCTGTGATTGTGTGGGACTAGACGACTGATTATTTTTTCGTTATAGATCCCAGCAAGTTTGTCAGTGCTGAGGTTAGTCGTACTAATTGTTGAGTGAATTGGCTCGTTGCGGTTAAGGTCTAACCGGGCATTCGCCACTCTGAACAGCAGCTCCTGCATGTCCTGGCGGACTGATTTAGGGTTCTTTTTCATACCTCCTTCTGTGCCAAGGTCATCAAGCAACAGCACATCAACTGACTTCATCATCTTTTCCAAATATTTGAGCCGTTCCTTTACGTCGCTAGCTTCAAAGCGGTCATCGTGCAGATGAGATAGCTCCATCGTTGATACCACCATTACTGAGAAGCCTTCGTTAGCCAGGTAATTAAGCATCGCCATTGCTAGCGAAGTCTTTCCGACCCCTGGAGGGCCGCTTAGCAACACCTTCATTGGCTGATTAATCATCTGCTTTGCCAGCACATAGCATTGATTCCCGACGCCTCTAGCCAGATTGACGTTGGCCGACTGCATAGATGGCTGCCAGTCTTTAAAGGTGAAATCAATTCGTTGACCACCAGAGAACAAACTGCTACGAAAATATTCGCTGTTCTGGAAGAGCTCATGTTGCTTTCCCCAACCGGCCTGAATGCGATTGTTCCTGACAATTACCCGTCGCTTAATCTCGTTGTAGTCACGAGGGTCGCGCATATCTTTGCCAGCCATCTTTAAGATCTGCCTAGCGGCTATCTCTTGGATTCGGTTTAAATTCATCGTTGGCATGATTTCACCTCCTAGAACGGCAGATCGTCTTCATTGACTCCATCTAGCGGATTGTGGCCGTCGTCCTGGATCACGAAGTTAGACGAACTGGTAGTTGAGTCGTTAGTCGTGTAGTCATCATCAAATCGCCCGTTAAACCAGGTAGACCCGTTCTGCGGGTGATACCAATCAGCATTCTCCTCACAGTATTTCTTGTAAGCAGCCAGGTGAGCTAGTATGTACTCTTTGGTATGTTTCTTAGAAGCCTTACGCCACGATTTATAGTGGTTAAAGGCTTCCTTCTTCCCCTTCTTGTTTGGGTACTCTTTCCAGAGTTCTTCAAACTCGTCTTGAAGCTGGGATACAGACGGTGCATTGCTTGGCGATGCACTATGTGTAGTAGTCTCTGATGTAGTCTCTGGTAGTCTATTGGTATTGGTTGTACAGTCCTTGGACTTTGGATTGTCCAAATCTTGGTCACTCGTTGTACAGTTTCTGTACAATCGTTGCTCGAATTTCGACAACGCATCATAATCAATCCGATACCATTTCGTACGATCAAACTTAGCTTTGTTGTAATTGGCAGTAACAATCAGCCCCCTCTTCTCCAGATCATCAAAGTATTTCGTGATAGTAGATCGTGAGTTGATCCACGGGAACTGCTTCATCCAATCAGCCATACTGTTGTAGACCCACCGATGACCGTCTCTGATATTTGCGGATTTTTGAAGCCAATAATGAAGCTGCTGAAGAATAACGGCCTCATCTAAGCTTTTAAGCGCTGCTGCCAGGCTTGGTTGAACCTGAAGCGGTGGTTCGTTAATTAACAGCCTCATCTTTACCCCTCCTAGAACGGCAAATCGTTGTCGGTTACTTCTGCTGCTTCATTTTGCTGTTGGGGTGCTTGACCCTGGTACTTGTCACGTGGCACAAACGAAAAGTTGCTTACTTCCATTTCTAGCGACTGGTGATCCTGACTCTGCTGGTCTTGCCACTGATTTATGTAAAGCTCACCGGAAACAATGATTGGCTGGCCCTTACTGAAGCTATTGAGAATCACATCGCCACGCTGCCCAAACACTGTGCAACGGATAAACGAGGCATCATACTGACCGTCCTTGTTCTTACGAGTCCGATTAGATGCGACTGTAAAGTTAACAAGATTGTATTGGCCTGCTTGGCGTTGCTCCGGGTCACGGGTCAATCGTCCTACTACTGTTGCATTGATCATTGCTGTGTACCTCCTTGATACTGTTTGAGTGCCTCACGTGCTGCCGCAACTAGCTTTGATGCCTTAGTGCTAGCATTATCTTTCGTAGTAACACTAGCCATCTGTGTGAGCTGATCATCTATCTGCTTAGGGGCAAATTTATTCCCGGATGCTGCAATGATCTTGGCTCTCAGTTCGGCGTACTCTTTGCGATCAAGCTCTAGCTGACTTGGTTTAGTTGGTGCTTTACTTTGTGACTGGCGTTGACGTGTTTGGCGTTGTTGTCGCCGATATTCGTTAGTGTCAGCATCTTTGGTGTCGTCAATTAGGAACAAACCGTTGAGCGCATACTTACGAGCGTAGCTTGATGCAGTTCCGGTGATCTGGCTATCATCCATGCCCTTCTTATTAGCCGCTTCACGAGCAAATCCAGTAACAGTAGTCGTTTTCCCATCTTTAGCAGTGAACGTAGCCGTTGCCTTGATATAGTGCCAGTCGCCGATCATAACGGGCTCGTCAGACAAGATTAAACCATCACCATACTTGGCTAAGAGTGGTTTAACCGCCGTTAGAATGTCCTCCGCACTTCGGTAGTCATATCCCCCAAAGTTGTTGTGCTGATTCTTGGGTGCTTTTAGCTCACCCTGTACTTGAAGTAGAGTCACTTTTTACCCCTCCTTCGTAACCCAGCGGCCGTTAGCATTCTTATGCTTAATTTCAATCTGAGCTGGCTTCTCAACGACTTTAACGCCTTCAATGAGTTCTCCATCGCTATTGATCACATGCCCGTCAACGGCCTTGAGAGAACGTTTGAGCTCGCCCCAATCCAGGGAATACTTCTGCTTAACGTAGTCAGTGTCCTTGTACTGATCGATTAGCTTGGCCCGATCAGGCTGCATATCGACCTTTGGCTTGCTCATAACGATTCGGCCAAAAGGTGAGTCCGTGAAGTCCCAATTAGGGTCCTCGCATAGCTGCTCGTCCGCGTACTGGCGAACGATTTGTTTGAAGTTCTCAATGTCCTTGTTGCAGTCATCAATCTTGGCTTGGTAGAAGTCAAAGGCTTCTTGCATCATCTTCTTGTAGCCTTGGGCTTCCTGTCGTTTCTGTTCCATCTTTTGGAATGCCCATTTGAGACCCTGATCGTCTTCAATGTGCCAGCGTTCCTTGTGAGGCTGAGATGTTTCTTGATTAGCTGCTTGATTAGTCATCTTCTCCAGCCTCCTTCGCTGCTGCTTCGGCAATTCCAGTGCCAAGATGCCCAGCCCGCACGTTGAACTCAGTTGACCGCGTCATCATTTTGCCTACGATGAATTGCTTGACCTCAAGGGTATCCGCCTGGCGATAAGAGTGGATAAAGTTACTCATTTCAACGATCTGGTCGTCTAATTGATTTAACAATTGGCTTTCAGTTAATTCATTCATGTTGTATACTTCCTTTAGATGATTAATTTGATGTATTGTCTACTTTTGGGCGTCAGCAGTACCGGTGCTGGCGTCTTTTCTTGTACTGTAATCTTCGTCATCGAATCCCATCGGCGTGATGATCACCAGGCATAAGATGAATGCGATAACGAAAGCCATGACTGGCTCGAAGTAGTACAGGCTGACCACAAGGGCCATGCCTAGGGCTGCGCTAATTAGACTCTTCATGTTTGCCCCTCCTTTCTGTGTGCTTGAAAACATGATCGTGGTTAATCAGGTTAACGATTATCCCGATCAGAAATGCTGCTACGATGATCAGCCAAGGCAGGCCGATCCAGAATGTGAATGTGAACATAGTCAACTCCTTTCTAGCTTGGTAACTTTGCATCCCAGTCAATGTCGAACTTGTGCTCGTCCATCCACTGAGACGCTTGATACTCATAGATCCACGTTGTGTCATGATGGCCTGGGCGGCTTCGAGGATGAACTACCCATCCACCGTTCTTAAAGTTTGTTTCCGGGAAAGCGTCAAAGATGAACAGACGCACCCACTCTGGCGCCTTGCCTCGACAGTACTTTTTGCGGAACTCATCTATCCTGATCTGCCTGCCTAGCATCAGCCGTTTTGGAACCAAGCCGAACTCCAGGACAGCCTTCTTCGTTTCATCTCTGATTAATTTGTCCGGGATTGTCAGTTCCATTTGGATCATCTCCTTTTCTAGGAATGAAAGCTTTGCCACTGAACACAATGGTTGAAACGTGAAGTATGATTTTTCCGTCTTTTATTTCAGTGCTGCCTTGCTGCAGTTTCATGTCGCATCTCCTCTGCTATACTGAAGTCATCTCCTAATGAAGGGAGGTGAAACTAATGTACTTTAGTATCCATAAATCCACTAATGGCCAATACTACTTTCTTATTAATTCTGACAATCACGAAGTAGTTGCCACTAGCGAAACTTATGTCTATAAAGAATCAGCGAAGCGTACCATAAACGCCATCAAGAGCGGCATTAATCCTGATACAATTGTTGTCGATGTTTCGGATTACTAATAATTCGTCTGATTCTATTAGCTAGGGTGAGATTGTTAGCAGATTGTTCTTCAAGCTGTTTAGCAATTGGCTCTAGCTTTTTCTTTTGCTTTGAACTGAACGCTTCATAAGCGTCACCGACATAAATCTTGTAGCCTGCATGGTTTTGAAATGATACTGGCTTACCGCTGATAAAGTCTTGCAGCAGCTCACCATCATACGGGCCAACGATCGTCAGACGCATCTGCTCTGGTTTATCCATGTCGCACCTCCCTCACTCCGGCAGTAGATCCATCTGTTCAAGCACCGGCCGAATGCTACGCTTGGCCAGCTCATCGTGGATAAACTTCTTGCCCTTCTGCGTCCACTTGAGATTGTTGTGAACACCCTTGTTGTCGTTGTAGGCATAGCCTTCATATTGTGCATAGCCCTTGCCTGCGTACTTCTGATAAAGTACCCAGTGCTTGCCCTGCTTGAACTGAATGTGGCAGTCATGAAGCAGACGGTTGAAGTCAGCGGCGCTCATGCCGTAGTCCTTGGCAATCTCGGTGACGGTCATTAGTCCCGGATTGTGCATCTGCTCGTCGAAGTACTTGGCTTTGGGCACCAATGCTTCGTAGGCTTTCCGCTCTTCGATCCACCGTTCAGCACGCTTGACTGGGTCGTCGATCATGTAACTGTCCGGTTTGCGGTGAGTTAGCTGCTCGTACTGCATCTGATTGAACAGGCTTACGTATTGAGCAGTGAACTCGGTGCCCTTCTTGCCAGTCATCTTGTTGGCTACGAACTCGCATCCCTGCTTAGTGAGCAGGTAGCAAGGACGAACTTGACCATTAGCGTCCTCGTAGGTGCTTTCAATGAAGAACTGGGCCGAATCCAATTTTGGATTGGGGTTAATATCGTTGATATACCGGTGAATGTCGCGCATCAGGTGCGCATGATTCTTGCCAATCATCTTGGCGACTTCGCGGCTGTCGAGCGTTGGCTGGCCGTGGAAATTGAATAGTTGTGGTTGATTCATTTTCATCTCTCCTTTTCTGATATGATTGAGCTGTAACTTATTAAGGAGGTCCAACAATCATGGATGCATCATCAATTGGTTTAATAATCTCGCTCGCAATTAATCTCGCTCAAATAGGTCTTGCCTTTCACAAGCAAAAAATAGACAGCGAAATTAAAAAGGAAGAGATCAAGGCTGACTCTCAAGATAAAGAAGCGAATCGCAAACACGAGATTGACAAACTCACACTTAATGAGAATGCTTATATTTCCCACCATTTGTTACCAAGTGCCAGAAAAGCTTGCCTTGATTACATAGCAATTACTTGGCAGGAAATGGACACTGCTAAGATCGTTCCAATCACGTTTTCTCAGCAACAGCGTAGGGCTGAAGCTAATGTGATTCTGTACTGTCCTAACTCTTTAGACGAAATCAGTAGTTTCAATGAAATAAATGCTTCTCTGACCCGCTTAGGACAGTTGAGGTTATTGCGAGATGATTTTAACCAAAAGCTAATTCCTACAGTCGCTAATGAATTGGAAAGCTTCCAGCCAAAAACGAAACAATAGCTGCTGCAATAAAAGCAAACCAACTAATGCCTGGATTATGGCCACAATGGTCAAGTGCCCTTTGATCAGACATCCAGCCGTACGCATAAACAATCATGCTTAGAATCGAATATGTCATTACAATTAATCCTTGCTTGCAGTTCAATTTGTCTCTCATTCCCTTCTGATATAATTTGGTTATCTCCTTGAGAGAGGAGGTGACTATATGGCTACTAATCCTCCAAAGAACAATGCTCGTAAGGGTATGGTTCGTGGACGTTCTCAGGTTCTAAATACCAAGACCAATCGTTACGTCAAGCGTGATACGAAAACCGGCAAGTTTTTAAATGTCAAACAAGACGAAACTAAGTTCAAAGGCGTAAGAACTGAGAAGTAGTCTTTTACCGGCCGGCTTGCTTCTTTGCAGGCTGGTCTTTTTTGAATCCGATTTGTTGCATCTGATTAAATTGCTTAGGCTTCTGGCAATATGTGCTTTCTAAATGACGAAATGCTCGTAATCCTGACTTCATCTCGCGCCTCCTTAGTTCCCTTCTTGAGAGTAGTCAAACCGCTTCTCCGCCAACTCGTGGAAAATCAGTCTAGCTAAGTCAACCTGGCTACCGCTTAGCTGATCAATTTGATTGATCCCGGTAACAAATCGAATCGCACCGTAGATAAAATTCTGTTGAGTGCTAAAACTGCGTCGCATTGTTTCATGCCCATGGCAATAAGCGCTTATCTCGTGTTGTAACTGAATCCATCTTGGGTCCCGCCTTGTTCTATGACGATTGCGATATTCCTGATACTCAGCAAATTCACGAGGCGTCATTTCAATTTTCATGTCACACCTCAGTCCTCCATTCCGGCATAAGCCGCAAATTTTCTACGCCACTCATTCGCTTTCGGGCCGTGCTGGCGATTATCGATAACAGTGCCAACATACACACGGCTCAATCCAAACTTGTCGGCAATAGCTTTCTGTGATGAAGGCTCTAGCCCAGACTGTTTATTTCTCATGAGTTGAATAAGCAGTTTTTCTTTATAGGTTAATGAGCCCATTTAAGTCACCTTCTTTACAGATTGTTTTGAGAATATCTACCAAGTGTGGTAGACTAACAGTATAAAAATAAGCTAACAAATTAGCTTTTTTAATTTGTTTAGTTTGCTAAGAACATTGCCACGTTTGGCTTGATACTTGCTAACTCGTTAACTTACAATGCTAAGTATATTGCCTTATTTGGTAGATGTCAACAGTTTTTCTATCTTTTTTGGTAGAAGAAGACAAAAAATAAGGAAGTATGTTTATTATGGCCGATGTTACCGTATTTGATAGGATAAAGCATTTATCTGAGAGACGAGGAAAAAATATTGTTGATGTAGAAGCAGAATTGGGATTTAGCAAAAACTATCTTTATAAGTGGAAAAAATCAACACCTTCTTCGGACAAGCTTGCTAAGGTTGCCGACTATTTCCATGTTTCAACGGA
Source organism: Limosilactobacillus sp. (assembly GCF_022482365.1). Lineage (NCBI taxonomy): Bacteria > Bacillati > Bacillota > Bacilli > Lactobacillales > Lactobacillaceae > Limosilactobacillus > Limosilactobacillus sp. Next base: position 2,248,702 of record NZ_JAKVPE010000001.1, on the reverse strand, counting down.
TTATCTGCTAGGCCGTGAAACTGATAAAACAAAAACAGCCGACCTGGCAGATGAAGATACAGTCTTCACCTACGAAGGTCGGCAAATTCCACCGGAAGATCTGGAGTATATGAAACGTCTCCTGCGGGGTGGTAAGCAATGAACTATCAATATCAAGTGGAGGAAGCCCGCGACTACTTACAAGAGCGGGCCGATGAGTACCACATCAAAGTCCAGTGGGCTCATTTATCACCGATCACACCACCAGGTAGCAGCTATGAATATCGGAGCGTAGTCATGAACTACGACTGGCACCACCCTCGTGAGATCATTTTTCAGTTCGCCCACGAGCTGGCACACGTCATTCATGGCGACCCTGGCGATGTGGTCTACTACCATGCTTCATTCACTGGAAAAGAGTCCGTTGAGTACAAGGCCAACGTTGGAGCGGTTAAACTGCTGGTGCCATTCTATTGTCAAGAAACAGACCGGGAACTGGCTAACAGTGCCAACTTCATGAGGGCATTTGATGTGCCAGGATACCTCACTAATGTCGTTACTAAAGAGATTGCGAAGATGTATTAGCTAGCATGTGTCCAAATACTGAAGACGTTAAAAGCTGGAACTATAGGGAGGACATACAAATGCAAAGTAGGTTAGATAATGGGAAACGGAAACCTTGGTATAAACGTTGGTGGTTCTGGGTAATTGCTATCATTTTTGTATTAGCTGCCGGAGGAATGGAAAGTGGAAGCGATGATAACTCTTCTAATTCTTCATCTAGCAACTCTTCATCACAAACTAGTAAGCCAGCTAAAAACACCGCTAAGGAGGTAACGCTCGGTGCTGGGGCTTTTAAGGTTGGCCAAGATATTAAGCCTGGGCGATATACTGTTACACCAACCAGTGGGAGTGGAAATTTCACCAACAAGTCCGGAAGCATTAATATGATTCTCGGCACGGAAGCAGACGACAATGAAGGCCAAGTCACTTCCTACACGGTTGATTTGCACAAGGGCGAAACAATCAAACTGGAAGGTATTCAATCGACTGATTTTAAGCCTACCCCGTCTAAGCGCACATACCAGACAACATTGTCAGCTGGTCAATGGAAAGTTGGCCAAGACATTAAGCCCGGACGGTACGAAATTAAAGCTACTCAAGGCAGCGGCAATCTTACTACTTCCGATGGTGATATTAACGAAATTCTTGGAACCGAGTCAGACTCAGATACCGGTCAGGTAACACACGTCACGGCTACCCTTTCAGACGGGCAGACACTTGATACTGAGCTACAACAAATTCAACTTGTTAAAAAGTAAATCACAGTAAAAAACTAAACCCGTCGAAATTGACGGGTTTAAAAATAACACTCAAAGAACATATGTTTGAAAGGGGATAGCTTATGGCTCAGATAGTAAAGAAAGGCAATGGTTACATGGTTCGTGTAACTTATCGTGACGCAACCGGAAAGCAGCACAAGAAGTCAAAGGCTGGTTTCAAGACTAAAACGCAAGCCAGGGCCTACGGAGCTAAGATGGAGGAACAAAAGTACGGTGGCATAATCTCCACTAAGAATCCCTACTTTGCCGACTACTATGAGGACTGGTATACAGCCTTTAAAAAGAACAAAGTTTCCAAATCTACTCAGAATTTCTACAATTATGTAATCAACGTTGTAAAGAAAAACTTCCCAAGAAAAAAGATTGGCGACATATCCCGACACCAGTACCAGCTATTCATTAATTCGTTTGGAGAGGATCATTCAAAGGAGACGGTTAGCAAAGTCAACTCAGGAATTAAAGCGTGTTTGAAAGAAGCCGTCTTTGAAGGCGTGATCCCTCGTAATTTTGCTGAGAACATCGAACTGGTCTGGAACGAAGAGCTAACTCGTAAGGTCGAGTATCTCAGCATCGAAGAGTTGAATACTTTAACCGAGTACGTAAAGAAGAGTCTCCGTCCAGCCTTTCCAGTTAGGTATATGATTCTAACCATCATCTACACCGGTATGCGCTTATCTGAGATTGCAGGGCTAACGTGGGACGACATTAATTTCAACTTCAAGACCATCTCGATCACTAAGACTTGGAACTATAGGATTAAGAACCCTGCACCTGATGAACGCTTCGGGCCTACTAAAACGCCGTCATCAGTTAGAACGATTCACGCCAGTCAAGAGCTGCTAGATGCCTTAGCACAGCTCAAAGGCAACGATGATGAGATGGTCTTTCTAAATCCAACCTATAAAACGATGGTCGGCTCTTCATCGGTTAACCGGACCCTACGCTTGATGATGGAGCATTGTGGCCTGCATAAAGAAAACTTCCACTTCTACAGTCTTCGTCACGCTCACGTTGCTTACTTGCTTGCTCATGACGTCCCGCTTTATGCCATTAGCAAACGCTTAGGCCATGCAAACATGACTATCACGGCAAACACTTATGCCTATCTGATTGATGAGCTGAGAGCAAGATCGGATAAGCAGATTGATGATGCCCTATCACAGTTAGGTGTCCCGAATGGTGTCCCAGCTTCAGAAAAAGCCAAGATCAGCAATGATTAAAATGTCTAGTTGACACCCTTGAAAGCTACCAAAAATCAGCCAAAACCAGCCCACATTCTACAACAAGTAATCTCGATTATCTGTTGTTAAAAAAGCATTCCCATTTGGGAGTGCTTTTTTTGTTTGTCAAAGATTATCAAAATCAAAAAGCGCCGCGACGTTCCTGTCGTGACGCTTTATTCATTATTCAACTGTTTCTGGAACCTGTTGGTCTTCGGCGGCCTTCTTCTTGGCAGTCGCCATCATCAGCCGAATCCGATTCAGCTGGTTGACCACGGAGGCACCCGGATCGTAGTCGATCGGCATCAGGTTGGCACCCTTGTATTCACGCCGCAGTTCCTTGAGCATCCCCTTGCCGACGATGTGGTTCGGCAGGCACCCAAACGGCTGCATGCAGACGATGTTCTTGACGCCGGAACGCAGGAGTTCCACCATTTCACCCGGCAGGAACCAACCTTCCCCGGTCATGTTCCCGAGGGAAAGCACTGGCTTGGCACCGGCGACGACCTCGTCCCATGGGGTAATCCCCTCGAAACGCTTGGAAGCCCGCAGTGCCTCGTCCATTGGCTTTTCGGCCTGCTTGATCAATTTGAGCAGGACCGCCGCGAAGAGCTCCGAACTCTTCTTGGCGCCCAGGTGCTGGTGACGGTAAACCTGGTTGTAGAGCGAGTAGTTCATGAAGCCGACGATGTCTGGAACAACCGCTTCGGCCCCCTCGGCCTCCAGTGTGCCGACAATGTCGTTGTTGGCAATCGGTGAGTACTTGACCAGAATTTCACCGACAACCCCGACCTTCGGCTTAACGATGTCGCGCAGCGGAATGGTGTCGAAGTCGTGAACGATCGCCTGAACGTTGCGCTTAAATTCCTTGAAGCTGCCGTTCTCGACGTTCGGCCGGACCCGATCCAGCCAGTCGGCGTAGAGGGCGTTGACCGCGCCCTTCTCCACCTCGTACGGCCGGGTGTGGTAAACGAGTCGTTCGAAGAGGTCCCCGTAAAGGAAGGCGATCGAAACCCGCTTGATCAGCGGCAGGGTGAAGGTGAAGCCCGGCGTGGACTCAACCCCCTGGTTCCCCAGCGAGATCGAAACAACCGGTACCTGTGGGAAACCGGCGTCCTTCAAGGCCTTCCGGATCAGCGGAATGTAGTTGGTTGCCCGGCAGCCACCACCGGTCTGACTCATCATCACCGCGGTGTGATCCAGATCGTACTTGCCGCTCTGCAGGGCCTCGACCATCTGCCCGATCGAGATGATCGCCGGATAGCAGGCGTCGTTGTTGACATAGCGGGTCCCGACATCGACCGAGCGCCGGTCCTTGATTGGCAGGTTGACAACGTTGTAGCCAGATGCCTGAAGGGCAACGTCGACCAGGTTGTGCTGGTGAATTGGCGACAGCATCGGCAGCAACAGGGTGTACTTTTCCTTCTTCATTTCCTTGGTGAACTTCACCGGAACCGGGTTGTCGAAGAGCTTCTCCGGATGGATCTGCTTCTCGGTCCGTTCCTTGATGGCGGCCTTAAGCGACCGGATCCGGATCCGGATGGCACCGAGGTTGTCCCCTTCGTCGATCTTCAGGCAGGTGTAGAGCCGGTTGTACTGGTTCATGATTTCTTCGACCTGGTCGGTATCGATGGCATCCAGGCCACAGCCGAAGGAGTTGAGCTGAACGAATTCCAGCTCCGGCGTCTTGGCCGCGATCCGCGCCGCCGCATAGAGCCGGGAGTGGTAGGACCACTGGTTGACAACCCGCAGTCCCTTGACGTCACCCAGGTGGGCAATCGAGTCTTCGGTCAGGACATGGAAACCGGCCGCCGTGATCATCTGGGAAATTCCGTGGTTGATCATTGGGTCGAGGTGGTATGGCCGCCCCGCCAGGACAACCCCATGCTCGCCTTTTTGCTTGAGCATCATCAGGGTGTCCTCACCCCAGTTGTGGATCTTCTGGTGGAAGTTGTCCAGTTCCTGGTAGCCGGCCTCCAGTGCCTTCTTGACCTCCTGCTTGGTGACACCGAGGTCCTTGAAGCACTGGTAAAGGTTTTCGGCGGTTGACTCGTGGTCGGCCAGGTTCAGGAATGGATCCCGGTAGTCGACCTTGCCACTGTGGATTTCATCGACGTTGTTGCGGATGACCTCCGGGTAGGACTGAACGATTGGGCAATTGAAGTGGTTGTTGGCCGCCTTCTTTTCCTGGAGCTCGTAGACAACGGCCGGGTAGAAGATCCGGTCGACGTGACGGTTGGCAATCAGGGCCATGATGTGACCGTGAACGTTCTTAGCCGGGTAGCAGACCGTGTCGGACGGAATCGTCTCCATCCCCTTGTCGTACTGCTGCTTGGTCCCCTTTGGCGACAGGATAACCCGGAAGCCGAGTTCCTTAAAGAAGGTTGCCCACAGCGGGTAGTCCTCGTACATGTTGAGGACCCGCGGCAGACCAATCGTTCCGTGGGTCGCGAGCTTGCTGCGCAGCGGCCGGTACTTGAAGAGCTCCTTGTACTTGCGCTCAACCAGGTTGACCTTTCCGTTGTTGCGCGGCGCATCACCGTGGATCCGCAACGCCCTGGCTTCACCCCGTTCACACCGGTTCCCGGTGACGAACTTGCGCCCGTCGTTGAAGATCGTCAGCGTCAGTTCACAGTTGTTGGCACAGCCCCCACAGTGCATGTATTCCTTTTCAAAGGAGAGATTCTCCATCTCATCAAGGGACAGCAGGCTGGTGTGGTCACCCGCCTGGTAATTGTGCTGGGCAATCAGGGCCGCACCGTAGGCCCCCATCAAACCGGCGATGTTTGGCCGGATCACGTCAACCCCGGCAATCTTTTCAAATGCCCGCAGGACGGCGTCGTTGTAGAAGGTCCCCCCCTGGCAGACGATGTGGTCGCCGAGCTCGTCGGCACTGCGCATCTTGATCACCTTGAAGAGGGCGTTCTTGATGATGGAGAAGGACAGGCCGGCGGAAATGTCACCGATCGTGGCCCCTTCCTTTTGAACCTGCTTAACCTTGGAGTTCATGAAGACCGTGCACCGGGAACCGAGGTCGGCCGGGTGCTTGGCCAGAAGCGCCGCCTGGGCGAAGTCACGGATGTTGTACTTCAGCCCGGAGGCAAAGGTTTCCAGGAAGGATCCGCATCCGGACGAGCAGGCCTCGTTTAACTTAATGTCGGCGAGGGCCCCGTTCTTGACGGTCATTGCCTTCATGTCCTGGCCACCGATGTCCAAGATAAAGTCAACGTCCGGCTGGAAGTAGTGGGCCGCCTGGTAGTGAGCCACCGTTTCCACCTCACCCAGGTCGACGTTCAGGGCATTCTTGATCAGATGCTCACCGTAACCGGTCACGCAGGCCTTACCGATCCGGACGTCATCCGGCATCTTGGCCACCAGGTCGTGCAGCATCTGCTTGGTCTTTTCGAGCGGGTCCCCGTCGTTGTTGTCGTATTCGGTGAAGAGCAGCTTGTGGTCGGCGGACATCAGCACGATCTTGGTGGTCGTTGAACCGGCGTCAATGCCGAGGAAGGCCGTTCCGTGGTAGTTTGCCAGGTCGCCGGATTCAACCCGGTCCTTGGCGTGGCGCTGGCGGAAGGCGGACAGTTCGTCCTCGTTCTTAAAGAGCGGGTCGAGTGAATGGGATGGTGCCAGGACGGAGGAGTCCCCGTTTTCCAGCCGGTCGAGCAGGATGTTCAGCGACAGTTCAGGCTGGTCCACGGCGTAGAGAGCCGCCCCCTGGGCAACGAAGAGCTGCGGGTTCTCGGGGAAGATGACCTCCTCGTCCGTCAGGTGCAGGGTTTCGATGAAACGGTGCCGCAGCTGGTCCATGAAGTAAAGTGGGCCACCTAGAAAGGCAACGTGGCCGGCAATCTTGTGCCCAGCGGCCAGGCCGGAAATCGTCTGGTTGACCACCGCCTGGAAGATGCTGGCGGCGATGTCTTCCTTGCGGGCCCCGTCGTTGATCAGCGGCTGAACGTCGGTCTTAGCGAAAACCCCGCACCGGCTGGCGATTGGGTAGATCTTTTCGGCGTTGCGGGCCAGCTTGTTCAGGCCGTCCGCGTCCGTGTCCAAGAGCACCGCCATCTGGTCGATGAAGGCCCCGGTCCCACCGGCACAGCTCCCGTTCATCCGCTGTTCCAATGAATCGCCGAAGAAGGTGATCTTGGCATCCTCACCACCGAGCTCGATGGCAACATCGGTCTCGGGGATCAGCTGCTCAACCGTCTTGGTGCAGGCGATCACTTCCTGGATGAACTTCAGCTGCAGCAGGTTGGCCAGACCGATCCCACCGGAACCGGTAATGGTAAACGAAATTGGCCGTTCGCCGCCCAATTCGCCAATTGCTTCCTTAATAACCCGTTCACTAGCAGCCTTAACATCCGCGTAGTGCCGCTCGTAACGGGAGAAGAGCGTCTGATGATCGGCGTCCATGACCACCAGTTTAACGGTGGTCGAACCGACATCAATTCCGCCAAAGAGTTTTTCAGTCATCTTAAATTCCTCCCGATATTTTTCCAACAGTGTGTATAATATTAATAAGTATATTTTTTATCAAAAAAAGGCAACATTCAATCGTCAAATTTTTGTCGTCTGTTTGTTAGGCAACAGATCCCGACATTGTGTTGGATTAGATTGAAAGGAGTAATTTCGATGACCCTTCAGGAAGATATGCGGGTGCGGCGGACGAAGCAAAACATCATCAACGCCTTCATCGCCCTCACCAAGGAAAAAGATATCGACGCCATTACTGTTCAGGAGATTGCGGAGAAGGCGATGGTCAACCGGGCGACCTTCTACGCCCACTATCACGACAAGCAGGATCTCTACAACCAGATTTTTAACCAGGCGATCGGCCTCTTCACTCCCCTACGCAACCCCCTGCTCTTCTTAAACCGCAAAGTGATGCTGACCAAGCTGGAGAAGACGCTGACCGGGGTGCTTGAAGACTGCGCCGCCAATCGTGACATCCTGCTCCTGATCATCGACGGTACTCCTTCACGCGCCCTCCAGCAACAGCTCAAGCCGATCCTCACCGCGAACATCAGCGGCGTCCTAAAGCAGTTCGGCATCGACCAGGAAAGCCACATCCCGCTCGACCTGGTCATCACCTACATCCTGGCAATCTTCACCAACGTCCTCTCCTGGTGGCTTCACGACGGCCCCGACCACCAAATCGACGCCCGTCAGCTGGCCCACATGTTTGTCGAGCTGGCCCTCTATGGTCACATGCACGTCCTCGGATTGAATCCGGAATAAATAGAAAAGAGGCTGAGAATTAACTCAGTCTCTTTGCTGTTATATAGCTATAAATGCTGCAGCGCGGTAGCTGGCTGGATCCTGAACGTTGATAAATCAACGCCCAGGACGCCTAGCCAGCCTCGCGGGGGTGGGAAGACGAACTCGCAAGCGAGTTCTGTCCCACCGCCTTTTTTATTCCTTCGTGAAGGCAAGCCGCTCGGCAGTTGAATACTCTGGCCGGTAGCGGTAGCCGGCAACATCAAAAGCTTTTAAGCCGTCCAGACTATCAACCGCATTTTCCGCCAGGTAGCGCACCATGTCGCCCCGGGCCATCTTCGCCCGGGTGGCCTTTTGCTTGACCCGGTCGCCCGCCACCTCGCCGAAAAGGCAGGTCACAAACCGATCACTGGGCTGGAGGTAGAGCCGCACCGCCTTTTCGTATTCCTTGGAGGCCAGGTTGATCACCAAATCGTCATCACAATACAATTCCTGGTAAAGCCGATCACCCCAAAATTCATAGAGGTTCTTCGTTCCGTCGACGTGGGCCCGGTCACCCATCCCGAGACGATAAGGAACGATCCCGTCAAAGGGACGGAGAAGTCCATAAAAGCCGGACAGGATCCGGAGATGCTCTTCGATATAGTCCAGGCCCTGGTCGGAGAAAACGTCGGGAGCCATCGCCTGGTACTGCAGGCCGCAAAAGGCAATGATCGCCGGGGTCAATTCCCGGGTCAGGTCCATTTCTTGAAGCCACTGGTAGTTGGTCCGGGCCAGGCGCGTGCTGCAGTGCCACCACAGTTCGTGCAGCTGGTCATAGGTCTGGGTCCGCATCCAGGCCAGGATCTGCCGGGCCTGGGGCAGAAATTGCGGGAGATCCCGATAGGGCAGCGAATCGGTATCGACTTGCATCGTCCGGGCCGGGGAAATGATGATTTTCATGGGCACGCCCACCTTTCTTTTTCTCTAGATTACCAGTTTCGAAAATTTTTTCAAAAAATTTTCTTCGTGTATTAAATCACGTGTATGTCAACCGGTTAGCATATATGATCATTAATAAATTTATAGTGGCTGCTTCCATGTGTCAGAGCCGATTGACATCCCCCGGTCAGCGTTGTAAATTATGCTCCGAGAGATGAGTGAATAGCTTCACGAATTGATTGAGAGAGATAAGAGAAGGAGTGTTTTAAATGGAAAACAGCATTCCAGCAGAAGGCCAGATCGGGAAACGAACCATTTCCCTGACGGCTAGCTGGGCATTTTTCGGTTTCTCCATCGTGATTAACTCGATGGGGAACGTTTTGACCCTGGTCACCAGTTCACACATTCATCCCCAGTTTCTGGGGTCGGCCTACTGGACGGCAGCCGAGAACAACCTGGGACTCGCAGTCTTAGGCGACAACTCAATGACCCTCTTTTGGGCCTTCATGGTGCTGGGGATGTTAACCTCAGTTTTGAACGCTATCCTGATGCACAAGTGGGACTGGAAGCGAATCGGCGGCAACTTCATTTTCATGCTGCCGTTCTCGGTCTTCATCCAGTGGTTCTCCAACATTTTCAACAAGATCATGCCGAACGCTTACGGCCTGCCAATGATCATCCTGTACGTCCTGGTGAACTTCTTAGGGGTTGCCCTGATCGGGACCGCCATTTCGATCTACCAGCGAGCCAACCTGGTTCTGCACCCGGCCGATGACCTCTTTCAGATCATCCGCTTCCGTTACTGCCACGGTAACGCCACCGTCGCGATGTGGCTTTCCTACATTCCGCCGACGATCATGGCGATCATCGCGGCCGTGATGCAGGGCGGCCTCTACAACTTTGGGCTTGGCACCCTCTTCGCCCTGGCCTTCCAAGGCGCCATCACCGGTTGGGCCGACAAGCACATCTTCCCAAAGCTGACCCACCAGGCCCTCGACGTCGGTAACTAAATTTTCTAGCAGCTTGCTTTTGGCAGGCTGTTTTTTATTGATTAAAGGTAGAAACTGTTATAATCAGGGGGTAACTATTCAGCGGAAAGGACGATTAATTAATGACGGAAAGCGAAAAATCAGCGACCCAGCAACGGATCGACAATGCCATCTACGGTACGCCGAAGATCAAGCCCGACGAGCAGCGCAAGTACCTCGGGACCTTCCGCGAACGGGTCTGCCTGACCATCAGTGTCCGGGAACTGCGGGCGCAAAATTGGCAGGCCGCCCTGGTCGAAGAACTCAAGCGGGGCGTTGGCAGCCTGGTCTTCCTAAACGGCAACCTCCCCCACGAAGAGATTCACCCCTACCTGCTGACCACCAACCAAAACGGTGGCACCTTCACCATGAAGACGGATCCCGAATTCAAGACGAATCCCGACTCCCTGGCCGTGGTGGTCGCCGCCAAGACGGCCGTCTACCAGTCCCCCGTCGACGTCGCCAAGCGCTACCCCCAGTTGGTCGCCAGCGAAAAGTCACCCGCTGCGGACGCGACGCCTAAGCACGGCTTCTTCTACCGCCTTTTTCACGGGAAGGGGGAAGAATAATGCAGCAGCCCCTCGCCTACCGTATGCGGCCCCGCACGCTCGAGGAGGTCGTCGGCCAGCAGCACCTGGTTGGCCCGGGCAAGATCATCAACCGGATGGTCAAGGCCAAGATGCTCTCGTCGATGATCCTCTATGGACCGCCAGGCACCGGAAAGACCAGCATCGCCAGTGCCATCGCCGGTTCGACCAAGTATGCCTTCCGCAAGCTCAACGCCGCTACTGACACCAAGAAGGATCTCCAGGTCGTAGTAGAGGAGGCCAAGATGAGCGGCACGGTCATCCTGCTGCTCGATGAAATCCACCGGCTCGACAAGGCCAAGCAGGACTTTCTCCTCCCCCACCTCGAGAGTGGTCGAATCATCCTAATCGGGGCCACCACCGAAAATCCCTACATCAGCATCAACCCCGCCATCCGCAGCCGAACCCAGATCTTCCCGGTCCACCCCCTGACCGCAGACGACATCAAGACCGCCATCCAGCGGGCCCTGACGGATAAGGAGCGTGGCTTAGGCAAATTGGCAATCGTGCTGGATCCGGCGGCCGAAGAGCAACTGGCCACCGCCACAAATGGCGACCTGCGCAGCGCGCTCAACGGGCTGGAGTTGGCGGCCAAGTCAACCGACCCGGCTGAGGACGGCAAGATTCACCTGACCCTGCCGATCATCGAGGAGAGTGTTCAGAAGAAGGCCCTCGGAGCGGACAAGGACGGTGACGCCCACTACGACGTCATTTCGGCCTTTCAAAAGTCAATCCGTGGCTCCGATACCGACGCCGCCCTCCACTACCTGGCCCGCCTGGTCGAAGCCGGCGACTTGCCCAGCATTGCCCGGCGGCTGATGGTCATTGCTTACGAGGACGTCGGATTAGCCAACATGCCGGCCGCCCAGCGTGCCGTCACCGCGGTCCAGGCCGCCCAGCAGGTGGGCTTCCCCGAGGCGCGGATTCCCCTGGCGGACGCGGTGATTGAGCTCTGCCTTTCACCCAAGTCCAATTCCGGGATTGAGGCGATCGATTCCGCCATCGCGGCCGTTAAGCAGGGCGGCTACGGCGAAGTCCCTGACCACCTCAAGGATGCCCACTACAAGGGGGCGGCCAAGCTCGGTCACGGAACCGACTACGCTTACCCGCATGACTATCCCCAGGACTGGGTTGCCCAGCAGTACCTGCCCGACCGGATCAAGGATGCCCAGTACTTCCACCCGAAGCGAAACGGTGCCTTCGAGACGGCCCTTAACCGACAATACTGGCAGCTGCGTAACGCCCAGCGAGGCGCCCTGCACGGCCAACGTCATCCGGATAAATGATTGCCTATTGATGCAAAAAATGCTAACATATATATGAAAATTCTGTAGTGTACGCGTTGTCTAAACGCAGGTTTGCCTTACAGTCTTTTTACTTTGGGACTAGCGCCTTGTTTTTTCAACAACATGCCTTTTCACTTGGTAGTTGACGATTAGACAGCCGTGTCCCACCTGTCTTACACACAGGTCAACACTGAATGACAATTAACGGCACCAACGGAGTTTTCGTACATAGCGGAGGCTGGGAATTAACCCAGCCTCTTTGCTGTTATATAGCTATAAATTCTACAGCGCGGTAGCCGGCTGCGACGCGAAGCTAGTCCGAACGTTGATAAATCAACGCCCGCCAGATAGGCTAGCTTCGCGTCGGAACACCTAGCCGGCCTCGCGGGGGTGGGAAGACGAACTCGCAAGCGAGTTCTGTCCCACCGCCTATTTTTATACTAAAAGGAAATGAATACCATGCTCTTATCAATCTTCGTCACCCTCTTCGCCCTGATCGCCCTCTTCGAAGGGGTCTACTTCTTGACCCACCTCCACAAGGCCTTCATGATCTTCGACCCCAATGCCAGCAGTTTTGTTCACCGTCAGCTCCAGATCTGGGGCGTGATCATGACCGTCCTCGGCCTGATCACCCTCGTGGCCGCCTGGACCAACTCGATCGCCTTCATTGTCATCATGGTCGTCCTCGGCTGTATTTTGGAAACCCAGATGGCCTTCTCAATCACCAGTGAATTCCGGGCAAAGAATCACTGAGGATGCTTTACGCCGATTCTTTAGAAAGTGTATAATAAGGTAAAAGGATTATGAGGAGGCAGTAAATATGGCACAAGAATATAAACACATTTTGGTTCCAGTTGATGGATCCGCCGAAGCTGAATTAGCCTTCAAGAAGGCCGTTGCCGTTACTAAGCGGAACGGATCTGACGCTGAGCTTCGTCTGCTGCACGTCGTTGATACCCGGGCTTTCCAAAACATCTCAAGCTTTGACACGTCAATGGTTGAACAGGTTACCGACACTGCTAAGAAGACGCTCGATAAGTACATCGAATACGCCAAGAAGGACGGCGTTGAAAACGTCAGCTACTCCATCGAGTACGGTGCGCCAAAGACCATCATCGCCCGTGACGTTCCAAAGGAAATGAACGCTGACCTGATCATGATTGGTGCCACTGGTTTGAACGCCGTTGAACGGATTTTGATTGGTTCCGTTACCGAATACGTTACCCGGATGGCCGTTTGTGACGTCCTGGTTGTCCGGACCGACCTCGACAACAAGCCGATCGAAAATCCAAAGAAGAAGAACAATAACAAGAAATAAAATAATTTCTCACTTCTAAAAATGCCCCATGATTTGGCACCGCGCTGATTGTGGAGCATTTTTAAGATGGTTTAAGTCAGGATTAAAGGAGAAGATTTAATGGAAAATTCAATTCCGCTGCTCACCCTCGCCGATGGCCAGCAGATCCCCCAGGAGGGTTTTGGCCTCTACAAAGTCCACGGCCAGGAGACCATGAACGCGGCGATCAGAGCCGCTTATGAGGCCGGTTATCGCCTCTTTGACACGGCTCAGCTCTACAAGAACGAGGCTGAGGTTGGGGTGGCCCTCCACCAGCTAGGCGTTTCACGGGACCAGCTGTTTGTGACGACCAAGGTGGCCGAAGTCAACCAGGGCTACCAGAAAACGATTGACTCGGTTAAGAATTCCCTCAGCAAATTACAACTTGACGCGGTTAACCTGCTCCTGATCCACTGGCCGACCGAAAAGTACTTCTTCGAGACCTGGCGCGCCCTCGAAGACCTGAAAAAGGCCGGGCTGACCCGGTCGATTGGGGTCAGCAACTACCAGCAGATCCACCTCCAGTACCTGGCCACCCAGGCCCACGAGATGCCGGTGCTCAACCAGATTGAGTGCCATCCCCTGCTCAACCAAAAGCCCCTGCTCAAGTTCGACCGTGATCACCAGATCGTCACCCAGGCGTGGAGTCCCCTGGGCCGGGGAAAGATCCTGGACGACCCGGTCCTGACCGCAATCGGCCGGGCCCACCACAAGTCCAGCGCCCAGGTAATCTTGCGTTGGCACCTGCAAAACGGGGTGGCCTTTATCCCCAAGTCGGTCCACGAAGCCCGGATCAGGCAGAACCTGGCAATCTACGACTTTGCGTTGACCGATGCGGAAATGCAGCAAATCGACGCTCTCAACCAGTTCCACCGCTTCGGTAAGGAACCGGCCCTAGTCTACGAATACAATAAGAAGTGGTAAAAAGGCGTCCGGAAGCTACCGCGCTGCGACACTTATAGTGATCTAACATTAAAGCGACTAGGTAATTATTGCTCAGTCGCTTTTTTCTGTTTTCTACTAAAAAGCCGAGCCACCTGTGCATTGGAGTCATGTGCACAGGCGGCCCGGTTCGGAGTTGTTATAGATTGATTGGAATAGGCGGGGCCTAGACAGCAGCCACCAGCCCATTTAACTTACATTCATAAAGGGAATACACTTTTGGAGCACTTATTGATTAGTGGTTCAGTACCATTGCTTTGACCTTAGCCGGCTGATGTTGATGCCAGTAATCGATCCCGTGTTCACGCCGGTAGTGATCCCATTCGCTCTTCTTAATCAAGAGCCGCTTCTTGGGCTCACCAACTGGTGAAACATCAACCTTGTCAATGCAGTAGAGATACATTCCCACCACGATGATATCGGAAACAATGCCAACCCCCGTAAAGAGGATCAGGAGGCCAACAACTGAAAATACCTTTTCAAACTTGGTCCACCGCCGATAGTAAATCGTGTTGGTGTCCATTTTGTCAGTTTTCACTGGCGCTAATCTATGTAGTTTCAAGGTAAAGTCCTCCTCTGATTTAATCTACGTAATCTCGTGGGAGCAATTATGATCCCCCGTCTCAGGATTGGCGAATTGTCACCCGATTATTAGTCACAAACTACTAATTCGATGCCGAACAGCTTGGCCAGCGTCTTCATCTGGTCCATCGTCAGGTTGAGGGACAGAACAGTGTGGTGACCACCACCAGCGTGCATCCATTCCTTGGCACCCTTAGCCAGGCCGGCAGTTGGCGTCCACATCTGCTTAGCAACTGGCAGCTTTGGCATTTCTGCTTCTGGCGTCGTGGCATCAACATCGTAGGCGATGAACTTGTAGCCGTCGTCGAAGTAAGACAGGGTAATGTCAATCCCCTTGCCGGCAGCACCGGTGAAGACCAGCCGTGCTGGGTCAGCCTTGCCACCGATGTCCAGTGGGTGAACTTCAACCCGCGGCTTGTCGGATGCCAGGGTTGGGTCGACTTCCAGCATGTGGGAACCCATGATAGCCTGGTGACCAGCACGCAGGTCCAGGGTGTAGTCTTCCATGAAGGCGGTCTGCTTGTTTTCGGCAATGATCTTCATCAGACGGGACAGACCAGCGGACTTGAAGTCACCTTCAGCACCGAAGCCGTAACCGTCGATCATCAGCAGTTGAACGGCCAGACCTGGCAGCTGTTCCAGACCCTTCAGATCTTGGAAGTTGGTCGTGAATGCGTCGTAGCCCTTGTCGTCCAAGAACTTCTTGATACCGAGGTATTCACGGAGTTGGTAACGAACGGAGTGAACGTACTTGTCGTGGTCGTTGTCGCCTTCGACCATGTCGTACTTTTCTTCCAGCTTCTTGTATTCAGCGTCGATGTCTTCTTCACTGACGGCGTTCACAACGTCAACCAGTTCACTTACCGGCCAGTAGTCAACGGTCCAGCCCAGCTTGATCTGAGCGGCAACCTTGTCACCTTCCGTAACGGCAACGTCACGCATGGTGTCACCGAAACGAGCGATCTTAATGTCGAAGCTCATGTCGTAACCAACGGCAACCTTTTGCCAGTCAGCAATTTCGTCTTGAACTTCTGGGTCGTTCCACCAGCCGTAGACGATCTTGTCAGGAACGTGAAGCCGTGCGTTCATGTACTCGTATTCACGGTCACCGTGAGCGGACTGGTTCAGGTTCATGTAGTCCATGTCGATGGAGTCGAATGGGATGTGGTCCAGCATCTGGGTTGCCAGGTGCAGGAGTGGCTTTTGCAAAAGCTTCGTCCCACGGATCCAGTTCTTGGCTGGGGAGAAGGTGTGCATCCAGGTAATGACACCGGCAACCTTGTCGTTGTAGTTAACTTCCTTCATGAACTTAGTGATGCCATCGGCAGTGGTGGCAACCAGCTTGAAGACAACCTTGTATGGCAGCTTGCCGCTGGCGTTTAAGCCGTCAACCAGCTTGCGAGCATCTGCTTCAACCTGCTTTAAGGCATCTTCACCGTAAAGGTATTGACTACCAACAGCGAACCAAAATTCATATTCTGGAGTTTTTAACATAATCAAATATCTCCTTTGCTAATTGCTATTATTAAAATCGCTTACATTGTAAGTATAAGTAATTTGTACGGATAAATCAATAACAATTTTATGATTTGAGCGAATAATTTCATTGAAGAAGCCGCGACACTGGTGTCACGGCTTTTACATCATTTTTAGTTGTTCTTTGCGGCCTTGGCAGCAGTCATCTTCCGCATCGTAGCTTCAATCTCTTCGAGGGACTTACCACGAGTTTCAAGGAAGTAGTGGTGAATGACGAAGATAGAAAGAACACAGATGCATCCATAAATGATGAAGGTGTTGTCAATGTCAAATGCAGCCAGCATTGATGGGAAGGTCAGGGAAACAACCATGTCGGCTAACCAGTTGGTAGCAGAACAAAGTGAGGTCCCTAAACCACGGATGTTCAATGGGAAGACTTCACCGATGTAAACCCAGGTGATTGGGGCCCAAGTACATGCGTAGAAGGCAATGTAAACGGTCAGGGCAATGGCACTGACGTAGGCAGCGGCTTGAGAACCACTGTCCATCTTCAGGATGGCGGCCATCACGAAGAGTGACAGACCCATCCCACAAGAACCAACCGTCAGCATCTTCTTCCGGTCAACGTGGTCCATCATCATCATGGCAACAACGGTAACGATAACGTTGACAATCCCGATCCCGATGTGGGCGAGCAGAGCGGCGGCAACACCCCAACCAACCTTAGTGAAGATCGTTGGTGCGTAGAAAATAACTGAGTTTGAACCAATAACCTGCTGGAAGATAGCGGCACCAAGTCCGGTAACCAGGGCAGGACGAACGTCGGAACTGAACAGTTCGTTCCAACCACCCTGCTTTTGTTGAGCAGATTCTTGAATTTCGGTCATGGCCGTGTTAACGGCTTCAACATTGCCCTTGTTGGTGTTCATCAGAACGGCCCGGGCATCATCCAACTTACCAATCTTAACCAGGAAACGTGGACTTTCTGGCAGGAAGAGTGCACCGAAGAATAAGATAATTGCAGGTAATGCAGCAAATCCTAACATCCAACGCCAACCAGTGTACATGCTTTGGAACGTGTAGTTCAGAATGTAGGCTAACAGAATCCCGATCATAACCATCAGCTGGAACATCGTGGCAACCGCACCGTGCATGCTCTTTGGAGCCAATTCGTGCAGGTAGGCAGGAATCAAAGCAGATGTGATCCCGACACCGATCCCCAGGATAATCCGGGTAACCAGCAGGGTCCAGTATTCAGGAGCGAAACCAGAACCGAGGGCACCAATCGTGAAGATAATGGCGGCCCAGATCAACAGCTTACGACGACCATACTTATCAAGGAACTTACTGGTTCCGAGGGCACCGATAATCGCACCGATCAGAACGGATGAAACAACCATCCCTTGTTCCCAGGAGTTTAAATGAAGTTGCTTTTGGATAAAGAGGATGGCCCCGGAAACTGACGCAATATCGTAACCGAAGAGCAAACCACCCAAGGCACCAAAAGTGTAAATAAATCCGTTTGAAGTCTTTTTCACTTTTTACACCTCTAACATACTTGAATCAACCAGACACATGTGACAAATCTCTTAAGCGCTTACAAGTTATACTATAAACTATTCGTCCGGATAAATCAATAAAACGGTTACAATTTATTTAGCTTTTTCCGACTTTAAGTCAGTCACTTATCAGCATGAATATGAGCAGTATACCGTTAAAACCAGGTAAATTAAAAAGGTCGCGTCATAACAACTTTTATGACGCGACCTGATTTTATTTGTTATTTAAATTGGCAACCGAATTGCGTTCAATGATTTCCGCATCGTAGACAATTGGTTCCACCTTTTTCCCCTCGATCATGGAGAGAATCATTCGTCCGGCGTCGACCCCCATCCGGTTCTTCGGGTGGACCGCCGTCGTCAAGCCCGGCGTGACGTACTTGCTCAGCAGGTAGTCATCGAAGCCCACGATGCTGACGTCGTCCGGAATCTTTAAGCCCAGCGACCGAACCACATTCATGATTTGAATGGCCAGCTGGTCGTTGTAGCAGACAATTGCCGTTGGCCGTTCCTCGGCCTCCAGGTGGCGGGCGGTCTTCTTAAAGATCTTCGCCATGTCGTCGGTCGACTGATACATGACCACGTCGCTTAGGTACGAGTATTCGGGATGCTGGGCGTAGGCATCCATAAAGCCCCGCATCCGCTCTACCCCCTGGAAGTCATCGATCTGGAAGATCCCCAGGATGTTCTTGTGCCCCTTGTTAAAGAGGAGGCTGGTGAGCTGATACTCGATGTGACGATCATTTAATTGGATATAGGGCAGTCCCAATTCGTCATAGTGGGCGTTGATAAAGAGCGCCGGGATGTTGGACTGGGTAATCTGCTGATAGAGGTCCTTGTTGGGATTTGGCAAGGCGCTCTGGGTCGGTTCCAAAATCAGCCCGTCGACGTTGCTCTCCAGCATTCGCTGCAGGCTCTGCCGCTCCTGATCGTGGTCATTGTGGGTGTTGCTCAACAGGACGGAGTAGCCCTGCCCCGAGATCGCCCGGTCAATCCCGCTGATAATGCTGGGGAAAATGTAGTCCGCCAGGTGGGTCGTTACGATCCCGATCATCTTATTGGTGACCTGGCGATGACGATTGGCCTGCCAATCATCGACGTACATTCCCCCACCCTGAATTTTGTAGATGTAGTGCTCGTTTTCCAGCTCCCCCATGGCCCGCCGGATTGTGTAGCGACTAACTCCATACTGCTTCATCAGTACCGATTCGGTCGGCAGCTTATCGCCTGATTTGTACTGCCCCGAAGTGATTGATTCAATCATGCTCTTACGCACATTTTCGTACTTCGTCATTGCACCATTGTTACTCCCGTCTAGATCTTCAATACATTATAACA
The DNA here is from genome assembly GCF_022482365.1 of Limosilactobacillus sp. Taxonomy (NCBI): domain Bacteria; kingdom Bacillati; phylum Bacillota; class Bacilli; order Lactobacillales; family Lactobacillaceae; genus Limosilactobacillus; species Limosilactobacillus sp. The sequence goes on along the minus strand of NZ_JAKVPE010000001.1, from coordinate 2,229,888 downwards.
AGTGATTAGTGGATAGAAAATAAGACATTGGTGAAACATGCTGCAACGTTCTGCGCGACCTGCGCTGTTCAAAGTTTTTTAAGGCAAAAACTGGACTAAGGGCGGCCCTTTAGCCGTGTTTGCCATGATCAGTTCCCAGTTACTTTCTATCGTTAAATGAGTGTTCAAAAATCAAAAAGGCCAGTGGGAAAACTCCACCGGCCTCGTTAAATATAGTCCCTATCTAGTTCTCATGCTTGGCATGATCCTTGCTGTGGGCGTTGTTTTGGCCATAGTAGGCGTTCTTACCGTGCTTCCGGTAGTAGTGCTTGTCTAACAGGTACTGAGGCAGGTGAATGTCCCTGCGCGTCAATTGCAGTGAGTGATAATCTTCCTCCGCAACGACTTCCAGAACCTTAGCATTGTAGACGGCCTTGTCCGGCGTCGGTCCCCAAGCAAATGGGCCGTGCTGCATTACCAGGGCTGCCGGGGTGGCCTCGTAGTCTAATCCCCGTTCCTTAAATGAGCGCACGATGACCTTCCCGGTGTTGCCCTCGTAGTCCTCTTCGATTTCTTCCTTCGTCAGAGCATCGGCGGCTGGAACGTCGGTGTAGAAGGTATCGGCGTGGGTCGTGTTCAAGGCCGGGATGTCCATCCGGGCAGCCGCAAAGGATACCGCCCATGGTGAGTGGGTGTGAACGATCCCACCAATCTTCGGGAAGTGGTTGTAAAGGTAGGTGTGGGTTGGGGTGTCGCTGGATGGGTTCATTTCCCCTTCGACAACTTCCCCCTTCAGGTTAACGACCACCATGTCGGATGGCTTCAATTGGTCGTAAGGTACCCCGGACGGCTTGATGACGAAGAGTCCCTTTTCCCGGTCAATCCCGGAAACGTTCCCCCAGGTAAAGGTTACCAGGCCGAGCTTTGGCAGCTGCATGTTTGCTTCATAGACTTCTTGCTTTAATTCTTCGAGCATTATTGTTCTCCTTTTACTTTAATTTCATGGACTCGCCCGCCGCCAGTTCAGCCGGCAGGGCTTCCTTGTAGTTGTCGATAAACTTTTCGTAGCCCTGGACGCTTTCTGGTTCTGGGTACAGAGTGGAGCTTTCGTTGTCCACAAAGACCAGCTGATCCAGGTAGTCGGCCAGGCTTAAGTTCTTGCTGTCCTGGGCGTAGAGGGCCAGAACGGCCATCCCCCATGGGCCACCCTCACCGGCGTTGCTCATGACCGTGATCGGCGTGTTCAGCGCATCGGCCAGGGCCTGCTGAGCAACCACCGGCGTCTTGAAGAGCCCACCCTGTGCAATCAGAACGTCCGTGCGAATGTGTTCCTCACGCAAGAGGATGTCCATCCCGATCTTCAGTGGGGCAAAGGCGGAGTAGAGCTGCACCTTAAAGATGTTAGCCAAAGTAAAGTGGCTGTTTGGCTTGCGGACCATCATTGGCCGTCCATTAGCCACCTTGGTGATGTTTTCACCGGACAGGTAGCTGAAGTTAACCAGGCCACCGGCATCCTGATCACCGCGCAGGGAGGAGTCAAAGAGCTTCTCGTAGAGTTGGTTTGGTGAGAGGTTTACCCCCAAGACTCGGGCAAATTGACCAAAGACGCTCGCCCAGGCGTTGATGTCGGAAGAACAGTTGTTGGTGTGAACCATGGCAACCGGGGCCCCATCCGGCGTGGTCACCATGTCGATGTCCCGGTGCACCTTGTTGAGCTTTTGGTCCAGAACCACCATCGAGAAGGCCGAGGTCCCGGCGGAGATGTTACCAGTCCGCTTGCGGACCGCGTTGGTGGCAACCATCCCGGTGCCGGCATCCCCTTCGGAAGGGGCAATTAAGGCACCGGCCTGCAGCTGACCACTTGGGTCCAGGAGCTTGGCACCGTCGGCAGTCAGGTGGCCAGCCGTCTCACCAGCCATCAGGGCCTTTGGCAGGATCTCCTTGATGTCCCAGCTGAATTGGGCGACTTCCGGAAGCTGGGCGAACTTCTTCAGCATTTCCGTATCGTAGTCCTTGGTGGCCTCGTCAATTGGGAACATCCCGGAGGCATCCCCAATCCCGGTGTTCTTGTTGCCGGACAGCTTCCAGGAAACGTAGCCGTCCAGGGTGGTGATAAAGGTGATGTCCTTGACGTGGTCCTCATGGTTCAGGATTGCCTGGTAGAGGTGGGCAATGCTCCACCGCTCCGGGATGTTGAAGCCAAAGAGCTTAGTCAGCTTCTCGGCCGCTTCCCCGGTGATGTTGTTCCGCCAGGTCCGGAACGGTACCAGCAGCTGGTCTTCACTGTTGAACGGCATGTAACCGTGCATCATGGCGCTGATTCCGATTGAACCAATCTTGGTCAGGCTGACGCCATACTGTTCGTTGACACTGGCCGCCAACTTGGCATAGCTGGTCTGAATTCCCTTCCAAACCTTCTCAAGCGGGTAGGTCCAGATGTTGTGATCCAGCTCGTTTTCCCACACAAAATCACCAGAAGCAATCGTTTGAAAATCGTCAGTCACCAGGACCGCCTTAATCCGGGTCGAACCAAGTTCAATACCTAGCGCGGTGTTGGCGCTTTCAATTTTATCCTTAATCTCATTCTTATCCACGGGATTTGCCTCCCCCTACAAATTTATTTTCAACAACCTCATTGTAGAATATTTGTCCGTACAAATCAACCTGAATTTATTTTAGCTATAAAAAACTTTCATCTGGAGGCCCTCACGGTAGTTGCCAAAGCCGTGGCCATAGATGGTACATCCACCATTATGGGTGGCCGTGGACTTAACCGCAAAACGGAGGACAAAGCGGTCGGGATCGTATTTGAGGTCCTTTAGCGACACCGTCGACCAGGGCTGACCGTCCAAGTAGGTGCCGTGGTCGGTGATCCGGAAGGTCTTCTGCAGGCCGTACTGGTTGACGTTGTTCGGTACCCAGGCAGGCGTGTACTTCCCCCGGACGTCCGAAAAGTCCCCGGGACTGGTCCAAAAGCCCAGCTCGGTGCCGTTGACCGAGATCGTAATGTCGGAGGGCCAGTTATTGTTAGAGAAGGGGAATTCGCTCCCCAGCTCAGCCACGATGTCGATCATCTGCAGCTGGTCACCCTCCTCAAGGTGGTTGGGCAGCTGGTATTCGAGGTAACCGTTGTTCCACCAGACCATGCCGGCATCCATTCGCCGCGGGTCCATGAAGTAGGACGGATTGTCGACCTTGCCAATGTAGCCGACGCGGCTGGCCATCCCGCACGACGGCTCCACCGAAAAGTTGGTGAACTGCCCCACCGGTACCTCGGTCTGGTAAACATTGAATAGCTCATAAATGGTCTCGGGAAAATGAACGTTGATCTGATCGACCTTTAAGCGGGCGATCTTCTTGTGGCCCCGGTGCTGAAAATGAATGATGTGCGCCTGCTCCAGTTTTGCCAGGTGCCTGGCGGTGATCGTGGCACTCAGGCCCATCCGTTCCGCCAGGTCGGCCACGCTCAGCTCCTCCTTGGACAGCAGCTGAATCAACCGCAACCGCACCGGACTGGCCAGGGCCTTATAGACCGGCAGATAATCCTTTGAAATCGTTGTTTCCATCTCATCCCTCCATTAGTTGTCCCTTAAAACCGTAACCTAAACATTGACCTTATCTAATTGGCCTTGTGATCAATTCCACAAGCCATTAGCCACGCTGAATACTATTATTACGGCGTTTGGCTTTGATCAGGGAATTATGACGACCATTTTCGTTTTGCTTTGAGCAACTAAAATGTTATTTGTTCAGTCGAATTTAACTTTTATGCGGCCGTTCTCTAAACATTTTAGTTGATCCAGCAAAAATTTGTCAAATAATTTCTGGAATTTGTATTGAAATCCCTTTCACCCCTTGTTAAATTTTACCGTGTAAAATTCATTAGCACTTTTTTAGGAGGAATTATTCATGGCAAAGATTGAATATACCGCGCCACTGATTATCCAACGTGCCGATCCTTATATTTATAAGCACACGGATGGCTACTACTACTTCACCGCCTCAGTGCCGGCCTACAACCGGATTGAAATTCGGCGGGCCCGGACGATCGAGGGACTAGCCCACGCCGCTCCCCGGACCATCTGGCGCAAGCACGACCAGGGACCAATGAGTCAGCTGATTTGGGCCCCCGAGCTGCACTTCATCGACGGCAAGTGGTTCATCTACTTCGCCGCTGCGGAAACGACCGCCTTCGACGAAAACGGGATGTTCCAGCACCGGATGTTCTGCATCGAATGCGACAAGGCCAACCCAATGCGTGACGAAGACGACTGGATCGAACGCGGCCAGGTCAAGACGCCAATGGACTCCTTCTCCCTAGACGCCACCTGCTTCGAGTTAAACGACAAGCTCTACTACGTTTGGGCCCAAAAGGATCCGGAAATCAAGGGGAACTCCAACCTCTACATCGCCGAAATGGCTAACCCGTGGACCTTGAAGACCGCCCCGGTAATGCTCAGCAAGCCGGAATACGACTGGGAAACCAAGGTCTTCTGGGTTAACGAAGGTCCAGCCGTTCTGCACCGCAACGGCAAGCTCTTCTTAACCTACTCCGCCAGCGCCACTGACGAAAACTACGCCATGGGGATGCTGACCTGCGACGACGGCGCCGACGTTCTAGACGCCGCCAACTGGTCCAAGTCCGCTACACCGGTCTTCCAAAGTGACATCGCCCACGACCAATTCGGTCCCGGCCACAACTCCTTCACAATCGCTGAAGACGGTGAAACCGATCTGATGGTTTACCACTGCCGGAACTACACCGACATCAAGGGCGATCCGCTCTACGATCCAAACCGTCACACGATCGTCAAGCCATTTACTTACCGTGAAGACGGCACGCCGGACTTTGGCAAGCCGGTGCCATACAACTATCAATAAAGACTATTTGAGAAAGGAAATTGAATCACTATGGAAAATGCAGAAAATGCGGCACCACAACAGCACCGCAGCAAGGATTTCTGGGGATTCCCAGTTACGCACTTTAGCTACTTCTTTACCTGGGCAATTGTCTTTGGTTATTTAACCCTCTGGCTGGAACAGCAGGCCCACTTCAACGGGGTCGAGGCCGGGATGGTCTTCTCCATGATGTCCGGGATCTCACTGATCTTCCAACCAATCTTCGGGGTCATCTCCGACCGGCTGGTAATGAAGAAAAACCTGGTCATCACGATCTCCGCAGCGATGATCTTAATCGGCCCTTACTTCCAATGGCTCTTTAAGCCGCTGCTCGGCGTCAACAGCATGTTTGCTGCCATCGTCACCGGGATTTACCTCAGTTTCGTGCTGAACGGTGGGGTTTCGGTCATTGAGCAGTACGTTCAGCGGGCCAGCCTGACCAACGGCTTCGAATACGGGCACTCTCGGATGGGTGGTTCCCTGGCCGGTGCCGTTGCTGCCCTGGTTGGTGGACGTCTCTTCCTCTGGAGCCCGAACGCCATTTTCTGGGCATGTACCGTTGCCGCCGTTATCCTGACCTGCTGCTTCATCTTCAGCGACAAGATTCACATGGATAACGTTGCTGCCGCCGGTGAAGATACCTCTAACAAGCTGGACATGAAGCAAATTGGCTCCATCTTCAAGCTCCGCAACTTCTGGATCCTGTCCCTCTTCTACATGGGGACTTCCGCCATTTACGACGTCTTCGATCAGCAGTTCATTATCTTCTTCAAGTCATTCTTCCACGCCGCCGCTCAAGGGACCATCGCCTACTCCTACATGACGAGTGCCCAGACGGCATTGGAATTCTTGCTGATGATCCCAATGCCATGGATCATTAACAAGATTGGTTCTCGAAACGGTCTGATCTGCTACGGGGTCATCCTGACGATCCGGATCATCGGTTCCGCCCTGGTCCCAAGCCTGACCCTGGTTATTATCCTGCGGCTGCTAGCCGGTCTAGAAATGCCACTGCTGCTGGTTTCCATCATGAAGTACATCGCCGGGGCCTTTGACCTACGTCTGTACGCCACTGTCTACGCCCTCTCGTCGAACTTTGCTAAACAGATATCGGTCTTCTTCTTCTCATCCTTTGCAGGTAAGCTTTACGACCAAATCGGTTTCCAACACACTTACCTGATCTTAGGGATCATCGTCGGGGTTGTGACCCTGATCTGTGCCTTCACCCTGACCAAGGAAGACCCTGTTCAGGCCGGTGAAGTAAAGGAAAGCACCAAGTAGTCTAGTCAACCAACTTTTACACCTCGATATACTAAAGGAGTCGTGTCCCAGCACGGCTCCTTTTTTAGGATCAAAAGAACCTGTTAGTCAGCGACTAGCAGGTTCTTTAATCAATCTTTATTTTAATTTAGCCAGCTCCTGCTGGATATCTTCTTCCATCAAGGTGCCATGCCGGGCGATGCTGAGGCTCTTGGCAACTTCCAGGGCTTCGCGGGCCTCCTCGTTGTCACCCTTGGCAATGTAGGCCTTCCCTAAGCACAGGTAGAGTTCATCCAGGAGGAAGAGTGAGTCGTGCTTGCGGCAGAGCTCAATTCCCCGGTTAGCCATCTCAATGGCGCTGTCCGGATCATCCAGCTTCAGGTAGAGGTTGGCAATCTGGTCGTTAATTGAGGCCCACTGGTGAAGGCTCCCAATCAGCTTCTTATTGTCAATCAACTTTACCGAGCGATTGGTCAGCCGAATGGCCCGTTCACGATCATGCCGCTTCAGGTAGGCCATCGCCATCCCGGCGGTCGTCATCGCCAGGTAGACGTTGGCACTGGTGGTCGCAAACTGGGTCAGGACCAGTTCGAAGTTGAAGATCGCGTCATCGATTTGGTCGTTCTCAGCCTGAACCATCCCCAACAGGTAGTAGTAACGCTGCTTATCGAAATCGCTCTCCAGGGTCTTGACCTTGATCGTGTCCAGCAGCTTTTCGGCCTGGGCAAACTTGTGGGCGGTCATGAGTTCATCGACCTGGTTAAAGGTATCGTTGACCCCGCTGACCTCGTTCTCCACAATCCGGTCAGTTGGAATGTTTAACCGTTCGCAAATTGCTGTTAAGATATCCATCTTCGGCAAGCGGTTTTGCTTTTCCATCAAACTAATCGTCGCTTGAGTACAGATTCCTTCGGCGAGTGCCGTCTGCGATAAGCCCCTTTTGCGGCGAATTTGCTTTAATACGTTTCCACGGAGTTTCATTGGTTATCATCCTCAATTATAATTATCTCTCTTAAGTCCACTTAAAACTAAGTACCATGACTTCAGCCATTATTATAACACTAATTATAAGATGACCGTTAGCCATGCGCCTTCGCTCTCGATTTGGACTACTGCCTATTGCCGGATTTATTGTTTGATTACAACAAAAATAGACAGGGACACTAATAATATTAGCATCACCGTCTACTTTAGACAATATTCCTTAAAAAATTTTTAATTAAACTTCTTCTTGCCGACGTGCTCGGTCCCCAGTTCCTTAAAGTCGTAGGTAATCTGGCTGTTGCGCTTGAATTCCTCCAGGCCCAGTTGGATCAGGCGGTCAACGAGGTCGGAGTAGCTGATGCCGGAAACTTCCCACATCTGCGGGTAAAGGCTGATGTTGGTGAAGCCAGGCAGGGTGTTGGGTTCACTCAGGTATGGCACGTTGTTCTCATCAACCAGGAAGTCAATCCGACACAGGCCCTTCATGTCCAGGGCCTTGTAAGCCCGCAGCGCCATGTCGGTAATCTCATCGGTCAGGTACTGTGGCAGCTTAACTGGCAGCTCGAAGACCACCCCACTGGCGTCGACGAACTTGTTCTCGTAGTCGTAGAATGGGTCCCCTTCTGGAACGCGAATGGCCCCCAGCTTGGAAGCGATCGGGTGCTCGTTGCCCAGGATGGAAATCTCCACTTCCTGTGGGTTGGCAACCCCCTGCTCGGCCAGAACCTTAAAGTCGTACTTGAAGGCGTCGTCAAGTGCGGCCTCGTACTCGTCGGCGTTGGTTACCTTGTGAATACCAACCGATGATCCCTGCTTGGCCGGCTTGATGAAGACCAGGTCGCCGAGTTGTTCTTCGATTGCGTCCCAGGAGTAGTCCGCACGGTTTTCCGGCGTCAGCAGGACGTATGGCGTGTTGCGAATCCCGGCTTCGTTCAAGATCTTCTTGGTCAGGTCCTTGTCAAATGACATGGCACTGGCCGCGATGTTGGAGCCCACGTACGGCTTGTTCAACAGCTTGAACAGGCCCTGGATCGTTCCGTCTTCCCCGAGGTTCCCGTGAATGACCGGGTAGAAGAAGTCGATGTGCTCCAGCTCGTTTAAGGCCATGATTGGTGCCAGCGGCCGGTCAAGATCCATCTTGGCGTAGGCATCAGCGACCACCTGATCCTCAGGCTCACCATCGAAGATCCGCTGCGAAGCTTCGTTGTTCAGCAGGATTCCGTCCTTGGTAAACATGAACAGGCTGATATCATACTTGTCCTTATCGAGTGCGTCGTAAATATTGTGTGCTGAGCGCTTAGAAACATCGTGTTCGGAAGAATTGCCACCAAAGAGCAGGGCAACTTGTAACTTCTGTGCCATTTAGCATACCACCTTATCTTAAATTTTACTTATACCGTATCTCTCAGAATCTTAAGTATAACATGAGAGCGCTTGCTTGACCACAAAAAAAACGGAGAAAAGTAAACTTTTCTCCGTTTGATTAATAGTGTTTTCCACTAAGCACTAATTGCTTACTTGACTTCCACGATCCAGTTTTCGTTTTCGTCAGTGGAACTTAAGCCGGCAGGATCATCAACGATCTTGTCGTTAACCGTTACGATGGTCCCGTCAACTGGGCTATCCAGGTCGGTTACGGCCTTTTCCGCTTCCACGGAAATGAACTTGTCGCCGCTCTTTAAGCTAGCGCCCTTTGCTGGTACATCGATGAAGCTGATCTTACCGAGGTCGTCACGACCCTGGTCATTCAGTCCCACCCGGGTGTTACCGTTGTCGAGCTTCTTGGTCCAGAAATAGTTGTTCTTTGCAGCCATAATATAAATACCCCACTATCTAAATTCTTGTTTATTGCTAAACATGTAGGAATGATGATGATAACGCATCGACATTATCATCCCAATCCCGATCAGGTTACCAATTAAGGACGACCCCCCAGCGCTGATGAACGGAAGCGGGATCCCGGTCAGCGGCAGCAGACCGATGTTCATCCCAATGTTTTCAAAAACGTGGAAGAGGATCATCATAATGACCCCGGTCGAAATATAGGCGTAAAACTCATTCTTCGTATCAAATGTAACACGAATCATTAAATAAATTAAGAGTAAATAGATTAAAATTAGCAAAACGCCACCGATAAAGCCGAAATTTTCCCCGATTACGGAGAAAATCATATCCGACTCCCGCACCGGGACGTAAACCTTTGAGTTGTTAAAGCCGGTCCCGGTGATCCCGCCGGAACCAACCGCCTTGATGCTTTGCCACAGCTGGTAACCCTGGTTGGTCGTATCCTGTTCGGGATGCAGCCAGGTGTCGACCCGGTCAAACTGGTAGGCTTGGAACCCGATGTGCTCCAGGATTCGCCGTCCAGTTGAGGACGTCACCATCGCCAGGGCCGACCCACCGACAACCACCAGGGCGGTCGCTGCCGGGGCCAGGATCCGCCAGGTGACCCCCGAAACCAGGATCATCCCACAGAAGATGGCAAAGAAAACCAGGGCAGTCCCAAAGTCGTTTTGGAAGTGCAGGGAAATCAAGATCGGCAATAGCCACAGCAGCATGGTGCCAATTAGGTGCCAGTCGGAGCGAACCGTGTGGACCGGATAGCGGTTGTTGTGCGTGGTGATCACCCGACCCATCATCAAGATGTAGGCCGGCTTCATGATTTCTGACGGCTGGAAGGTAAAGGGCCCGATGGCAAACCAACTCTTGGCCCCGGTGCTGGCGTAGTACGCCCGGCTATAGAAGACCAGGATGGCAAACATCAGGAAAATACTCAGCCAGTAGATGATCGGTGCAATCTTCCAGAGCTGCTCCGAATCAAATTGCATGATGATAATAATCATCACGGTCCCAATCGCGTACCAGGCCAGCTGGGTGATGACCTGCCGGGCCACACTGGTTGCCTGCTGGTCGTGAACCGCCGCGACGTAGATCGATGCCAGACCAATCAGCGCCAACAGGAGCACACAGAAAATAATTCCCCAGTCAATTCGACTTTCTTCATCACTTTGCGAACGTTGCATTACCTAACTCCTTCTTCGTTAAAGAGAACGGTATTTCCATCGTCTTCCACCCTAGTGCTGGTGGAGGTGATACTGCTGGAGAACCATTTCCAGGCCTTCCTCTTGGGAATGAACGTAGAATTCACTCTCATCGGTCGTCAGCAGGGCCTTGAAGCGGTCGTTGTCGGTAACCACTTCACCGATCAACCGCTGGCCAATGAAAATCTGTTGAACCGGCTGGTGGTGCCGTTCAATGTCTTTAACGCTTACTTCAATTTTCTTATCTTTTCTAGCCACAATTTCACCTTTAATTTTAGTATTTGCGTCGGAACGTAAAATGATCGGGAACGGGGTCATAACCGCCACGGGCAAAGGGCTGGCAACGCAAGAGGCGCCACAATCCCAACAGGACCCCCTTTAAGCCAAAGCGGTGCAGGGCATCAAGCATGTATTGCGAGCAGGTCGGCTCGTAGCGGCAAACCCGGTACGGCCGCCGGACAGAAATCGTCCTTTGATACCAGCGGACAAGCTTGCACAAGGCCCGAACCATCACTTTACTTCTTCTTTCCTTCCGTCTTTTGCATCCGTTCCAGCATCTCACCGGCACCCTTGGCAACGTTATCCAAAGGACTCTGGGAAACCATTACCGGAACCTTGAGCCGATCACTGAAGAGCTTGTCAATGTTCTTCAGTAATGCCGTCCCACCGGTCAGAACAATGCCCCGATCGATAATGTCGCTGGCCAGCTCCGGTGGAATCGTCTCCAGCACGTTGACGGTGGCCGTCAGAATTTGATCGAGGGTGTCGTGGATGGCCTCTTCGATTTCATTTTCGTTAACCGTGACCTGCTTTGGCATCCCGGTGGCCACGTCCCGGCCCCGGACATCCATTTCTTCCGGCTTGTCAACCTTCAGTGCCGTCCCCAGCTTCATCTTGATGTTTTCAGCGGTGTGTTCACCGATGACCAGACCGTGCTTGTCCTTGATGTAGGCGGCAATGTCACTGTTCAGCTTATCACCGGCAAGACGAACTGAGCTACTGGAGACAATGTCACCCAGGGAGAGGATCGCAATGTCGCTGGTCCCACCACCCATATCGATCACCATGCTGCCGCGCGGCTTGAAGATGTCCAGGCCGGCACCGATGGCCGCTACCTTAGGCTCGTATTCCAGGTAGACCTTGCCACCACCGGACTGCTCAGCGGCCTGGATGATGGCCTTGCGTTCGATCTCGGTGATGTTGGTTGGCGCACAAATCATGATGTTTGGCTTGGACATGAAGCCCTTGACGCTCAGCTTGCCGATGAAGTACGACAGCATTTCCTCGGTGACGTCGAAGTCGGAGATTACCCCGTTCTTCAGCGGCCGAATTGCCCGGATGTTGCTTGGGGTCCGCCCAACCATCCGGTAAGCTTCGGAGCCCACCGCCAGAACCTTATTGGTTTGCGTATCAATTGCCACTACCGATGGTTCGTTTAACACAATGCCCTTACCTTGGACATAGATCAGCACGTTGGCTGTTCCTAAATCAATACCAATATCTTGTGCCATTCGTTTCTTCTCCTCTTTAATGAAAGATTATTTTTCTTAATATCGTTCGTATTATACCATACAATGACCGTCAACTGCGGACCGGTCCTAGTTTGTCTCGCCGGTCCGGTGATCTGGTGACAGCTTGATCTTGTCGGCAATGTCAATCCGGTCAATCGAAGCCCCCAGCGCGTGCAGCTTTTCCTGAAAATGATCATAACCACGATCAATCTCACTAACGTTGCGCACCTGGGTGATCCCGTCCGCCGCTAACCCCGCCAGAACCAGTGCCGCCCCGGCTCGCAGATCGGAGGCCGTTACCTCGGCCCCGCTAAACTTGGTGGGGCCAGAGAGCACGGCAACCGGGCCGCTGATCTGGAACTTGGCGTTCATCCGCCGCAGCTCCTCCAAATGCATGAAGCGTTTCTCGAAGATCTGCTCGTCCAGGGTGCTGGTCCCGTTGGCCAGAAGCTGGAGAACCGACATCTGCGGCTGGAGATCGGTCGGGAAGCCCGGATACGGCATCGTCTTGACCGTCGTCGGCAGCAGGACCGCGGTGCCGACGACTCGGATGCCGTCGTCCTGCTCGATCACCGTGACCCCCATCTCTTCTAGCTTGGCGATCAGGGAGGCGTTGTGAGCCGCAATCGCGTCCTCGACAATCACGTCCCCATTGGTGACCGCCGCGGCAATCATGAAGGTTCCGGCCTCGATCCGGTCCGGCATCAGCTCATAGTCACAGCCGTGGAGGAAGTTGACCCCCTGGATGCGAATGACCTCGGTCCCCGCACCGTGGACTCGGGCCCCCATCTTGTTGAGCAGGTTAGCCAGCTCAACAATTTCCGGCTCACGGGCCGCGTTTTCGATCGTGGTGATCCCCTGGGCCAGAGTGGCCGCCATCATTAGGTCTTCGGTGGCACCAACACTAGGAAAGTCCAGGTAGATCAGCTTCCCCACCAGGCGCTCAGCCTGCGCCTCAATGTAGCCGTCCTGCTGGCGCACTGTCGCCCCCAACTGAACCAGGCCCTTGATGTGGAGATCAATTGGCCGCGAGCCGATCGCACAGCCGCCGGGCAAGGCGACCTTGGCGTGACCGGTCCGGGCCAAGAGTGGCCCCATCACCAAAAGTGAGGCCCGCATCTCATCGACGTACTCAAAGGGTGCCTCGCTGGCCACCTTTTGTCGGGCGTCCAGTAGCAGCTCGTGTTTCTCCTCGTCAAAGGCCACCGTCAGGTTTAAAAACTGGAGCAGCTGATTCATTGTTTTTATGTCTAATAGTGATGGTACGTTTGTCAGGTGAACGTTGCCCACCGAGGCCAGAATGCTGGCTGCCTGCATCGGCAGTGCCGCATTCTTGGAGCCCGCGACGTGGACGCGTCCAGCTAAGCGTTGACCACCCTTGATAACCATCTTATCCATCAAATACTCCCTCGCTTGCTAGCGAACCAGGTACTGAAGGTTCCCGATCGCGTTGAAGATGTTCAAGAAAAAACTTGCGCATAAGTAGCCCAGCGCCGTTGCACACAGGACAATTGCCAGTGGCAAGGTGCGGGGTGGGTGCTTAAAGAAGCGCTCTAAATGAAGGCCCTGAATGGCGCTAAAGGCCAGCCAAACAAAGAGCAGCTGAACAATGATTTCAATCAGGGCGTGAATTCCCGTTAATTGCACACTGGTACCTCCCTACTAACAAAACAGTTTGTATTTTATCATAACACGCTTTCCCGGTCGCTAGTAGTGGCAAAGCTTTAACTTAAGTTTAAAGAACAGAAAAAGGGGCCTGACAATTATGCCATAACCCCTTTTTAAGGAACCTGATTCCTATTGTTGGTTGAGCTTGGAAGTGTTCAAACGGTTAATTGCCCGCTTGAGATGTACTTCAGCCCGTGCCAAGGCGTCCTGATTATGTTCGCGCTTGGCCTTTTCAATTGCCGATTCTGAACGCCGCTTGGCAGCCTCGGCCCGCTGGATATCAATCTCTTCCGGCATTTCCGCACTATCAGCAGCGATCAGCGCGTTTTCGCCATCGAATTGAATGATCCCACCGTTGACGGCGGCCACCTCGTCGGTCCCGCTGTCGTGCTTGATCTGCACGGTGCTGATTTCCAGTGCCGCAATCAGCGGAACGTGGTGCGCCATGAGACCCATCTGACCACCAGACGTGTTCATGACCAGCATCGTTGCGTCGTCCTTATCGTAAACAGTACCGTCAGGGGTAATAATCGTGACCTTAAACTTACTGTCAGCCATAATTTATCCCCTCCTAATCGTTACTGTCTTCGTCAGAATCCGCCTGTAATGTCTTTGCCTTTTCCACAACGTCTTCAATTGGTCCAACCAGACGGAATGCTTCTTCCGGTAAGTCATCGTACTTACCTTCCAGAATTTCCTTGAAGCCCTTGATGGTATCCTTCAGCGGAACGTACTTCCCTGGAGTCCCAGTAAACTGTGAAGCAACACTGAAGCTCTGTGACAGGAAGTTCTGAATCCGCCGTGCACGAGCAACAATCGTCTTTTCTTCGTCGGACAGTTCATCCATCCCTAAGATTGAAATGATGTCTTGCAGTTCGTGGTACCGCTGCAGAACGTGCTGAACCTGCATTGCGACTTCGTAGTGTTCCTTCCCAACGATTTCCGGCGTCAGGGCCGTTGACGTTGAAGCCAGTGGGTCCACGGCTGGGTAAATCCCGATCTGGGTCAGACGACGTTCCAGGTTGGTCGTCGCATCCAGGTGGGCGAAGGTCGTGGCTGGCGCAGGGTCGGTGTAGTCATCGGCAGGGACATAAACGGCCTGAATCGAAGTGATAGAACCCTTCTTGGTCGAAGTAATCCGTTCCTGCAGCTGACCCATTTCAGTAGCCAGGGTTGGCTGGTAACCAACGGCAGAAGGAATCCGCCCCAGCAGGGCAGAAACTTCTGAACCGGCCTGGGTAAACCGGAAAATGTTATCGATGAAGAGCAGCACATCCTGGCCCTTAACGTCACGGAAGTATTCCGCGATCGTCAGACCAGTCAGGGCAACCCGCATCCGGGCACCAGGAGGTTCGTTCATCTGACCATAAACCATGGCCGTCTTTTCCAGAACCCCAGAAGCCTTCATTTCGTAGTACATATCGTTACCTTCACGGGTCCGCTCACCGACCCCTGTGAAGACAGAAATACCATTGTGCCCTTGGGCAATGTTGTGAATTAATTCCTGAATCAAAACGGTCTTACCAACACCGGCACCACCGAAGAGACCAATCTTACCACCACGGACGTATGGAGCCAAGAGGTCAATAACCTTGATCCCAGTTTCCAGAATTTCCGTGTTGTTGTTTAATTCGTCATACTTTGGTGCGTCACGGTGAATAGGCATCCGCTTAGCATCCGGCCCAAACTTTGGTCCGTTATCAACGGGTTCACCCAAGACGTTGAATACTCGTCCAAGAGTATCGTCACCAACTGGCACACTAATTGAGGCACCAGTGTTTTCAACTTCCATCCCACGCTGAAGACCATCGGTACCGTCCATGGCAATCGTCCGGACAACCCCGTCACCCAGTTCCAGGGCAACCTCGGTCGTCAGGGTCTTGTCATCACTTTCCTTGATCTTCAAGGCGTCGTTAATTTCAGGAAGCTTGTCGTCTAAGGGGAACTCAACATCGACAACTGGTCCAATGACTTGGACAACTTTACCAGTACTCATGTTGTTTCCTCCTACGTTTGAAATTATTCTTGTGCAGTCATCCCACCGGTAATTTCAGTAATTTCGGTGGTGATGGCCGCCTGCCGTGCTCGGTTATACTGCAATTCCAATGTTGAGATAATGTCATCAGCATTGTCGGTGGCAGAACGCATGGCGTTAGCACTTGAGGAGTGTTCGGATGTCTTGGCATCCAGGATTGCTCCGTAAAGCAAGCTCTCAGCGTACTGCTCAACCAGTGCAGAAACAATGGCCGTATCTGACGGTTCAAATTCGTATTCAGCCGAAACGTGCGCGGTTGTAACGTCACTATTGGTTTGACCAGGTTGGTTAGCTGCTTCCAGCTGGGCCAACTCGTCTTCATCCAACAGTGAGTTTTCGGTAATTGGCAACACATCGTGAATAATCACGTGTGAAGAGATCCGGTTTACATAGTGACTGTAAGCCATGTACAACTCGTCGAAGACTGCATCGTTGTACATCTGCACAGCCGTCCGGACAATTGGCAGAACCTCCCGGAAGGTCGGAACGTCACTGACACCAGAGTACTGGTAGGCGATGTTCATTCCCCGCTTTTGGAAGAATTCCGTCCCCGTCTTCCCGATTGTCAGGAAAACGGTGTTGTCTTTAGTCAGGTTGTGCTTCTTCATCATCGCCATCGTGGCCTTGAGGATGTTACTGTTGTAACTGCCCACCAGGCCCCGGTCGGAGGTGATCACAAGCACACCAGTCTTTTTTACCGGACGTTTTTTAAATAGTGCAGCGTAAACATCATCTTGCGAAGCCGCAGATGTTGCGCTATGAGATTTAACCAGATCAGACAACATTTGCTTAACCTTCTCAGCATAAACTTCGTAGGTCTGAGTATGGTGTTGAATTTGGTTCAGCTTAGCAGTTGAAACCATCTGCATTGCCGCCGTGATTTGCCGGGTACTCTTCGTAGAATCAATTTTGTGTTTAACTGCAGCAAGTGAAGCTGGCACTAAATCTCACCGTCCTTTCGACTAACTAATCTAACTAATTTTCTGATGATGCAGCCTGCTTACTGTCGCTGGTTTGGAAGGACTTACTGAAGTCTTCTACTGCAGCGTGCAGGTCGTCACCTTCCGGCAGCTTACCGGTCTTAGCGATTTCGTCGTAAAGGTCTTGGTGGTTAGCGTGCATGTAAGCCGCCAGTTCACTTTCGTAACGTTGAACGTCATCCAACGGAATCTTATCAATGAAGCCCTGTTGCAGTGCGTACAGCGTTACAACCTGCTGAGCGGCTGGTTGTGGCTGGTGCAGGCCCTGCTTTAAGACTTCCATCGTCCGTTGACCACGCGCCAACTTGGCCTGGGTGGCAGCATCCAGGTCGGAACCGAACTGGGCAAAGGATGCCAATTCGTTGTAGGATGCGATATCCAGACGCAGCGTACCGGCAACCTTCTTCATGGCCTTAATCTGGGCGTCACCACCGACCCGGGAAACAGAGGTCCCGGCATCAATGGCTGGCCGCTGACCAGCGTAGAATTCATCGGAGTCCAGGAAGATCTGGCCATCGGTGATGGAAATAACGTTGGTTGGAATGTAGGCAGAAACGTCACCAGCCTGGGTCTGAATGATTGGCAGGGCGGTCATTGAACCACCACCAAGGTCATCGGACAGCCGGGCAGCACGTTCCAGAAGCCGTGAGTGGGTGTAGAAGATATCACCAGGGTAAGCTTCACGACCAGGAGGACGACGCAGAATCAGTGAAAGTTCACGGTAAGCGTCGGCCTGCTTGGACAGGTCATCATAAATGATCAGGACATCGCGGCCGTTGAACATGAACTCTTCACCCATGGCTGCACCGGCATATGGCGCGATGTACAGCATTGGTGCTGGGTTTGATGCACTAGCGGAAACGACGATCGTGTAGTCCATGGCCCCATACTTGCGCAGGGTTTCCACGTTGGCCCGAACGGTTGATTCCTTCTGACCAATGGCAACGTAAATACAGATAACATCCTTATCCTTTTGGTTAATGATGGTATCCAGGGCGATGGCCGTCTTACCGGTCTTCCGGTCCCCAATGATCAATTCACGCTGACCACGACCAATTGGAACTAAGGCATCAATCACCTTAATACCAGTCTGCAGTGGCACACTAACACTCTTCCGCTCCATAACACCTGGAGCCTTGTGTTCGATTGGACGCGTCTTGTCGGTCTTAACTTCGCCTAAGCCGTCAATTGGCCGACCTAATGGATCAACAACCCGGCCGAGTAATGCATCGCCAACGGGTACTTCCATGATTCGACCCGTCCGCTTAACGGTGTCACCTTCACGGATCCCGGTAAAGTCCCCTAAAATAACGATACCAACATCGTTACTTTCGAGGTTCTGGGCCATTCCGTAAACACCGTTACTAAATTCGAGCAACTCACCAGCCATGGCGTTTTCCAGGCCATCGGCACGAGCAACCCCATCACCAACGTACGTAACCGTACCAGTTTCTTCAACGGACACCTGGTCGTTGTAGTTGGCAAGCTGCTTCTTGATGAGTGAACTGATTTCCTCAGTTTTAATGCTCATAAAGGTCTCACCTCTTTAACAAACTATATTATCTAACTAGTAAACGACGAATTTGCTTAATCTTTGAGCTGAGACTACCATCCAGCGTCTTGTGATTGGCATGGACGATAACCCCACCTAAAATTTCTGGATCAACCGCTTCGTTTAAGACCACATCAGTAGCCCCAAACCGCTTGGCCAGGTTGGCCTTCAATTGATCCCGTTGTTGTTTATCGAGTTGGATCGCTGTGACAACGTCGGCATGCATCCGCTTATTCTTAGCGTCATACCGCCGCTCAAACTCATCAATAATTGCGACCATGCAATCCATGCGGCCGTAATCAAAAAGCATTTGAATCAGGTTGGCAACGTACTTGGAAGCACCCTGCTTCAGATCCTGAACTAATGCCTTCTTTTCATCGAGTGATAATTGGACCCCCGCCAAGGCGGATTCCAAGTTCTCGTTATCCTCAAAGACTTGGCGCAAAGCAATCAATTCTTGATAAGTCGTGTCGAGTTCGTTGTCCTCATCGACCAATTCGAACAGTGCCCGGGCATAGCGTCCGGCTACCGTTTTCTTATCAAGACTCATGATCTACCAACCCTTCGATGTAGGAGTCGATCAATGCTTTTTGATCGTCTGCCTTTAATTCTTTTTGGATGAGTTTGGAAGCAATCTCAATAGATAAGTTTGCAACGTCATCCTTAGCACCATTCAGCGCATCGCGACGTGCTTGATCCGCATCCTTTTGTGCTTGTTGTTTAAGACTTTGCGCGTCGTTTTGCGCAGCCTCAACAATTTGTGCTCGTTGTGTTTCGGCTGACTTCTTGGCATTGCTTACGATGTCAGCAGCCTCTTGACGTGAATTTTGCAGTTCGGCTTGACGCTTGGCAGCCATCTTCTCGGCATTTTCCCGGGACTTGGCAGCATTGTCGATATCACTAGCAATCTTGTCGGCACGCTTCTTCATCATGTCGGTGACTGGTCCCCATGCAAAGTGCTTGACCAGCAGCATCAGGATAATGAAGGTTACAATGTAGAAAACAAGGTCCCCAATGTATAAACTGTTCGATTCAGCTAACACACTGTTCACAAACATCTATTGACACCTCCTTGTTTGTAAAAATCGAAAAGTGATTAACGATTACTTGTTCATAACAAGGAAGCCAATAACGATGGCGATGATAGGCATGGCTTCAATCAAACCAACACCAATGAACATCGTGGCCTGTAATCTACTCTGTAATTCTGGTTGACGTGCGATACTGTCAACAGTGTGTCCAATTAAGATACCATCACCGATACCACCACCGATGGCAGCACCCATAGCAGCGATACCTGCAGCAATTGCTCCTAATGCCATTTTAAAATTCCTCCTTAGAGATTATTATTCGGAAATCTTCCGAGAAATATAAACCGTCGTTAATGTTACAAAGACATACGCCTGGATTGAACCGATAAATACTGAGAATCCTTGCCAACAAAGCTCCAGGAGCAGTCCTGGGATAATGGTTAAGATACCATGTGAGAAGGCCATGTTTGCAATTAAACTCATTAACAGTTCACCGGCAAAAATGTTACCAAAGATACGAAGGCCCAGCGTCAAGAAGTTGGCGAAGTCTTCAATGATGTTAACTGGCAGCATCAGCGTAAATGGCTTAGCGTAGTTCTTTAAGTAACCGCCAAGACCGTTGTGTGCTACCCCAGCAAAGTGAGCCAGTGTCATTACCATCAGTGAGAAGGTCAACGTTACGACTGGATCCGCCGTAGGACTTCTAAGCACTTCCGCCCCATTCCAATGGAACTGGAACAGCAACCCGAATTGGTTAGCGAAGAAGATGAAGACGAACAAGACAAAGGCAAAGAAACTGTAATGGCCCTGTTCTTCAGCTGGCATCTGACTTCTGACGATCCCGTTCGTGAAATCAACTAACCATTCAAAGACGTTCTGCGCGCCGGTTGGTTTCATCTTGATCTTTCGTGACATCCCGTAAAGAGTGAAGAACACGATTGCGTAGATAATCAGTCCAGAAACAATGTTCGTTGTATTGAACGTGAGTCCGAAAAGCTTAAAAGTTAAAGCATCACCGCCCATTCATATTCCACCTCTTTCCTTATAACAAAAATTTGGCTTGTAAATTGGATGAACGTTGTGGAAAAAAACGTGTTAAGCCCAAGTTACGTCCACTAATATATCATTATTTAAGCAAAATTTCAAAAAATTTTAAGTTGTTCTAACCACTTGTTAAGCCTTGGGCGCCCTACTTTCGCGTCCTTTTTACTTCGATACAGTTTTAGGGATTTGTCTGATGAATAAACTTACTTGTTCTGTTCGCTAAAGGCCCGCTGTGGCAGGACCAGGTTCAGGATGATTCCGAGCACGGCAGCCACGGCCAACCCCGAGAACTGGTACTTGCCCAATTGCAGGTAGGCGTTCCCAATGCCGACGACCAGGATCACCGAGGAGATCATCAAATTGCGCTTAATATTAAAGTCAATCTGGTGCTCAATCATGACCCGCAACCCGCTGGAGGCAATGACCCCGAAGAGCAGGAAGGAAATCCCACCGATGACCGGTGACGGAATCGTTTCGATCAGGGCGCTGAGCTTGCCAATGAAGCTGAAGAAGATCGCGAAGGCGGCCGCCCCGGCCAGGACATAGACCGAGTGAACCCGGGTAATCGCCAGCACCCCAATGTTTTCACCATAGGAGGTCACCGGGGGCCCACCGACAAAGCCGGCAATGATCGAGGCCGTCCCGTCACCTGCCAGGGTGTGGTTGAGTCCCGGATCCTTGAAGTAGTTGCGATCGGTCAGTTCGTTGAGCACCATGATGTGGCCGAGGTGTTCGGTCATCGTCACGAAGGCAATCGGCGCCATGCTGAGGATCGCGCCCCAGTATAGCTGCGGCCGGTAGGTGACAAAGGGAACCTGGAAGTCCGGCAGGCTAAACCAGTAGGCCCGCATGACGGGAGTGAAGTCCACGATCCCGAAGAGGCAGGCAATCAAATAGCCCCCGACAATCCCCAGTAAAATCGGGATCAGACCCAAGAAGCCCTTGAAGTACATATTGAAGGCAATCGTGATCAGCATCGTCAGCATCGCCACGGCAAAAAATTTCAGGTCGTAGTGACCGGTCGCCGAATTGATGGTGGCATCCTTGGCGGCCGTGCTGGCCAGCGACAGGCCGATAACAACCACAATCGGGCCGACGATGATTGGCGGCAGGACCCGGTCGATCCAGGCCGAACCGATCCGGCTGACCACCAGCGCCACGATTAAGTAGACGCAGCCAACCGCCACGGTCCCCTGGGCAATCCCCGGGTAACCAGTGGTCTTCATCAGCGCCATCATCGGCACGACAAAGGAGAAACTCGATCCCATATAGGCTGGGATCTTGTGCTTGGTAATTAATAGATAGATTAGGGTTCCCACCCCAGAGCTAAACAGGGCGATTCCGGGATTTAAGCCCACCAGGATCGGCACCAGGACGGTAGAACCGAACATTGAAAACATGTGCTGCAGAGAAAGCCCCACCCACTGCGCGGGCCTCGGCTTCTCATCAACATCGAGTACGACATCGCGACGATGCGCCATTCTTTTCCCTCCTCAATTAAAAAGCAGCCTTGGGATCTCACCCAAAGCTGCACTCAAATTCGGCCATCTGCCGCTAATCATTTCACGCACCTTTGGGATCTCATGGGATCCCGCTTAAAGGTTTTTAATCGTTCTTATCATAGTTACTTGGGGACTGCTTGTCAACCAGGTGATTACGTCTCCTGGTCATCACCCAGGCGGTCATGGGCACCGTAATCAGCACGCCGATAAAGGAAACCAGGATCTCCAACATCTCGGCCACGAAGATCTTATTGTTCATGATCGTGCCCAGCGAGTAGTGAAGGCCGGCGAACCAAAGGAAGAGCGCCAAGAAGCCCCCGAAGACGCCGAAGAAAAGCGTGTTGAAGGTCGTGCCGATGATCTGGCGACCGATTGCCATCCCGCTGCCCATCAACCGGGCATTGGTGATCCTCGGATGGTTGTCGAGAACCTCGGTCAACCCGGAGGAGATCGCCATGGCGGCCTCGGCAATCGCCCCCAGCGTGCTGAGAA
The DNA here is from genome assembly GCF_022482365.1 of Limosilactobacillus sp. NCBI lineage: Bacteria > Bacillati > Bacillota > Bacilli > Lactobacillales > Lactobacillaceae > Limosilactobacillus > Limosilactobacillus sp. Next base: position 2,207,910 of record NZ_JAKVPE010000001.1, on the reverse strand, counting down.
CCATCACCGTCTCGGCCACCTTGAGGTAAGAGATGCCGATCAGGATCGACATCCCCTCCAGTTCGTCGCTGTCCTCGGTGCCAAAGCCCTGGACCATCGCCCAGTGCTCGATGCCGATGATGAACAGGATCAAAATCGCCAGAACGATCAGGGAAGCATAGAAGGCCGTCACCGTGGTGCGCAGGTCGTCCTCCCCCATGAAGATCGTCACGGCCAGGATAATCACCCCGGTCGTGGCCATTACAAACATCGGTGGGACGTGAAAGGCAATCAGCACCATTGCAAAGTAGAGGAAACCGAAGTTCAGCAGCAGGCTCCAAAATGCCGTCCACCCCTGCTTGCCACCAACAAGAATCATTAAAATCATTAATACCAGCCCGAGGGCCGTAATCGTCGTCACTTCGCTCGCCTCCCTAATAGCAGTGCCCCAAACGCGCTGACCAGCGGGATCGCCAGGACGATCCCAATCCCGCTGACCAGACTCTGAACCGTTCCCAGGCTCATGTTCATCGCGAAGGTATAGCCCCAGGAATTGCCGTTCTTAATGTAGAGCAGGCTAGACGTAAAGGTGTCGGCCATGAAAATCAGGAAGAGGACGTTGATCAGCGGTCCCATGATCGATTTACCGACGTTGCGCCCGGATATGAAGAGCTGGCGCGCACTCACCGTGGGTTCTAGCTGCTTAAGCTCAAAAAGGGTCGCAATGATGTCGCTGGATTCGTCCATCACCGCCCCCAACGATCCCAGGAGCGTTTCGGCCAAAAAGAGTGGCCGGGGGACCTGGGTGACGTACTGCATCGACTCGTAGTAGATCCCCCGCTCGTGGGTCCAGGCAAAGACCAGCAGACTGACTCCCAGGGCGGCAAAGGTCCCGATGACCGTCGCACTAAAGGTGGCCAGCATCTTCTTGCTGGGGCCCAGTACCAAAAGCAGGCTGACGAAGGCAAAGATGACCGTCAGGACGCTAAAGATGGGCAGCACGTGCTCCCCGTTCTCGTTCAGGTCCAGGGTAACTGCCGCCATAAAGAGCAGGGCGTTGACGATCACGCTCACCAGGGCCCAGGCGCCGGACCGGCCCATCATCAGCAGGAGCAGGGCCACGACCAGCCAGGCCAAGGTGACCAGGACCGTGTCCCGCTTGTAGCCGGCGATGTTAGCCGACAGGGTCCCCTTGTGCTGGTGCAGCTGGGTCAAGAAGACCTGGTCACCCACCCGGAAGCGCTGGTCCATCGGTTGGGAATCACTGTAGGTGTTGGACAGGGTGAGCCGCCGTCCCCGGTAGCGCCCGTTCATGATCACCGCCACCAAGCGCTGGTCATACTGGTGGTCAACATTTTTAAACTGGTCGCTGGTTCGGCGTGCCTTCCCCGTTTTGCTGACCCGGACGACCCTGGCGATTGGCTGGTGATAAAAGCGCTGGTTATGGGTGGTAAAGCCGATGCTAAGAATCCCAACCAGCACCAAAATCAGCAACAGCCAGCGGCGCTTTTTCAGCCACGATTTTTGAAACATTGCAAGACTTCCTTCTCAATTAACACTACCTGCCATTTTACTATTCCTAATCCAAGAGGAAAGCCTCTGGGGAAAATTTAAGGGCTTTATAAGTTTCGCAACAAGAAAAACGCCACCAAACTCAGTCATCCTGAATCTAGTGACGCAAAAATCATGAAATTACTTAGTACCGAAGAGCCGGTCACCGGCATCCCCAAGGCCAGGAACAATGTAGCCATCCTTGTTCAGGTGGTCATCAAGGCCCGCGGTGTAGATGTCGACGTCAGGATAGGCTTCACGAACGGCCTGAACCCCTTCCGGTGCGGCAACCAGGCAGGCGAACTTCATGTTCTTCTCCTGGCAGCCCCGCTTCTTCAGCGCTTCGATCGCCATCATGGCAGAACCACCGGTGGCCAGCATTGGGTCAACGATGAAGAGCTGCCGGTCCGTGATGTCGTTTGGCAGCTTAACGAAGTATTCGTGTGGCTTCAGGGTCTTCTCGTCCCGGTACATTCCAATGAAACCAATCTTGGCTGCCGGGATCAGGTCGGTCATCCCGTCGACCATGCCGAGACCAGCCCGCAGGATTGGGATGATGGCAACCTTCTTGCCGGCCAGTTCCTTTTGGGTCGTCTTGGCAATCGGGGTTTCAATCTCGACGTCCTTCAATGGCATGTCACGAGAAACCTCGTATGCCATCAGGGTCGAAATCTCCTTCACCGTTTCCCGGAAGAACTTGGTCCCCACGTTCTTGTCCCGAATCATTGTTAACTTGTGCTGGATCAATGGATGATCAATAACTTCAAACTTGCCCATGCCTTATACACACTCCTTTGAATTTCTCCCCTATTTTACCAAAAAAAGTGAGGGGTGACAAAACTTGTTTGCCAAACTCCTCACAATCTTTGCAAATGTTCATTTACTTGACCATGTCAGTACTAAAGTGGACCCCACCAGCCGACTTATTGAGCCGGTTCATGTAGGCGCCCCCTAGTCCCGTAGCGTCGAAGGCCTCGGTCACGATCGCCTTTACGTTGGGCTGGTCATCGAACTGACGCAGGCCGTCAAAGAGGCGGGCGCTGGCGTCCTTGACCCCGGTGCCAAGGGAGAACTGAATGGCGTTCATCGGCAGGGTGGTCTTCTGCAGGATTGAACCCTCGGCCATGATGCCGACGTCAAACGGTTGATCAGCAATCCACTTGATCACCTGAGCCCAGTCGGTTCCCTGGTCAACAATGTAAACCTGGGCATTCGGGGCGTAGTGCTTGTACTTCATCCCCGGTGCCTTCGGGGTTTCGTTTTTGCCGACCTTGTGGTGATTCAAATCGATTGAGCCGATCACCGCTTCGATATCCTTCTTGGTGACCGCCCCCGGCCGCAGGATAACCGGGGTAGCAGTTGACATGTCCAAGACGGTCGATTCAACCCCGACCCGCGTTGGTCCATTATCGAGAATCCCGGCAATCTTGCCGTGCAGGTCGTGGTAGACGTGCTGGGCCGTGGTCGGGCTCGGCTTGCCAGACGTGTTAGCGGACGGGCCAACCAGTGGAACCCCCGCCTTGGCAATCAGGTCCAGGGTCGGCTGGCAGTCCGGGAAGCGGAAGGCGACCGTGTTCAGGCCCCCCGTTACGGTCTTCGAGAGAACGTGCTTCTTGATCTTTAAGATGATCGTCAATGAACCGGGCCAAAACGCCTTCATCAACTTCCGTGCGTTGTCCGGAATTTCGGCCGCGTACTTTTCAACCATGGCCACCGAGTTGACGTGGACGATCAAGGGGTTGTCGCTCGGCCGGCCCTTTGCCAGGTAAACGTTCTTGACCGCGTCCTCGTTGGTTGCGTCCGCCCCGAGGCCGTACACCGTCTCGGTCGGAAAGGCCACGAGCTCGCCCCGTTTGATGGCGGCCGCCGCCTCGTCAATGTCACTCAACTGAAAAATCTTGGTATCCATTCTTGCTAATTTCCTCCTGCGCCTGAAAAATCCCATACGTGTATCATCCTCATCTTTCCAGCCACATCATGGCGCGTCTCAATCTTAGCCCGCTGATCGCAACGGTGCAACAGAGCCTGAATCGTTTTTTCCTGGTCATAGCCGGTCTCGCCGTACAGCTGACCATCTGCAGTCAGGTGGTCACCCGCCTGGTCAAAGAGGCGGTGGTAAAAGCCGAGACCGTGTTCGTCAGCAAACAGGGCCAGAGCAGGCTCATAGTCCAAAACCGCCTGATCCATCACACCAGTGTCCTGGTGATCGATGTAGGGCGGGTTGGTCACGATCAGGTCAAAGCGCTGGTCAGCAAGCGCCGCGAACAGGTCACTTGCCACCAATGGCAAATCCAGGCCAAAGCGGCGGCAGTTCTCCCTCGCCACCTCCAACGCGGCCGGGGAAACATCGCTCAGCGTCACCCGCCATTCGGGCCGTTCCAGTGCCAAAGTGATTCCGATCACTCCGCTGCCGGTGCCCAGGTCCAGTACCCGCAACGGCCGATTGGGCATTTTGGCGAGCACCCAGTCGACCAGTTCGGCAGTCTCTGCTTCGGGAACCAGCACCGCCGGGGTAACCTTGAAGTTTCGCCCGTAAAACGGCGCCTTCCCGGCAATGTACTGGGCCGGCTCATGCTTCAAGAGCCGTGCGACCGCCTCTTCAAACCAGTGCCACTCGGTTACCGGCATCTGATCGCGGTTATGCAGCAACAGGTGGGTGGCATCCCAGTCGTGACGCATTTGCAGCAAAAACTGCCCGGCACTTGGGTCAAGCTCGGTTCCCGTCAACTGCTCTTTGGCCCAGCGCTGGGCCGCAAAGTAGGTCCAGCTGCTGTTGCTATTCATTGCGCAGCTGTTCTAGCTTCTTGGTCTGGTCAGCAACGATCAGGGCCTCGATAATTTCATCGAGGTCACCGGCCATGATCTTGTCCAGCTTGTTTAAGGTCAAGCCGATCCGGTGATCCGTAACCCGGTTTTGCGGGTAGTTGTAGGTCCGAATCCGCTCTGAACGATCACCGGTCCCGATGGCATCCTTCCGCTTCTGGTCGTAGGCGCTCTGTTCCTTTTGCTGGTAGTAATCGTAGACCCGCGACTTCAAAATCCGCATGGCCTTAGCCCGGTTTTGCTGCTGGGACCGCTCATCCTGCATGGCAACGACGATCCCGGTTGGCAGGTGGGTCATCCGGACAGCTGAAGAGGTCTTGTTGACGTGCTGACCACCGGCACCACTGGAACGGTAAACGTCAACCCGGATGTCCTTAGGATCCAGTTCCACGTCCACGTCCTCGGCTTCGGGCATGACTCCGACCGTCGCCGTCGAGGTGTGCACCCGGCCGGCCGATTCGGTCACCGGCACCCGCTGAACCCGGTGGGCGCCGTTTTCAAACTTCAGCTTCGAGTAAACCTTGTCCCCGGTGATCATCAGAGCGATTTCCTTGAAGCCACCGACCTCGGTTTCGTTCTTATCAACGACTTCGACCTTCCAGCCCTGGCGTTCAGCGTAGTGGAGGTACATGTTGTAAAGGTCGGCCGCAAACAGGCTGGCCTCGTCCCCACCGGCGGCACCGCGGATTTCCATGATGATGTTCTTGTCATCGTTTGGATCCTTTGGAATCAGGAGCATTTCTAGTTCCTTTTCCAGCTTGGCCTGCTTGTCCTTAGCCTCGCTCAGTTCATCCTTGGTCAAGGCGGTCAGGTCCGGATCGTCGGATTCCCGCAGCAGTTCCTCGTCACCCTGAATCGTCTCGGTGACCTGCTTGTATTCGTTGTACTTTTCAACCGTTTCACGCAGGCTTCCCTCTTCCTTGGAGAGCTTCATAAAGCGTTGCGAGTCAGCAATCACTTCCGGATCGCTGATCAGTTCGTTCAGCTCGTCGTAACGGTCGGCAACCGCCTGGAGCTTATCGAAGATGTCTTTCATTTCCATCGGTCTGTTTTCCTCCTATTGTTGGTCTAATTGGGGATGGAAGTAGTGCTTGCGGCAAACCGGGTAGTAGGACTCGTTGCCACCGATCTGCACCTGCTCCCCCTCGTACACGGGCTTGCCATCGTGGATGCGCAGATTCATCGTTGCCTTGTGCGGGCAGAACCAGCAGATAGTCTTCATCTCCTCGATCTTGTCGGCATAGATCAGCAGGTACTTGGAACCCTCAAATAGTTCATTTCGAAAGTCGTTCTTCAGCCCAAAGGTCATCACCGGGATGTCCAGTTCATCGACAATCTTGATCAGCTGGAGAACGTGGTGCTTCTTCAAAAACTGGGCCTCGTCGATCAAAACGCAGTAGACGGGGTGGTCAATCTGCTTGACGTACTCGTAAATGTCGGTGTCGTCCATCACCGGGGTCACCCGCCGCTTCAGGCCAATCCGACTGGCGATCACTCCCTGGCCGGACCGGTTATCGATCCCGCTGGTCATTAAGACGACCGGCTTGCCCTGCTCCTCATAGTTGTGGGCAACCTTCAGGATATCGATTGATTTGCCAGAATTCATTGCGCCGTACTTGAAAAATAACTGTGCCACGATGCGTGCTCCTTTTTATTGCATAGTACTCTTCATTATATCGAAAATTCAAATGCTTTTAAATACTTCGCTCTTTCCGGCACGACCTCACAAATCGATTTAGGCGGAAAGCTTTCATTTTTCATCCATAAAGATTAAAATTAAACGGTATTTAATCTCTATTAAGAAAGGAACTGTTTCGATGTCAATTCGAAGTTCATTCGCTGAATTTGCCGGACGCTCCAGCTACTGGTTCCTCCACACCTTCATGCATGGTGGCAGCTCGCTTCCCGGCAAATTAACCCTCAAATTGGATCCCAACATCCTCCAGGCATTTAGTAAAAAATATGACCTGATCATCATCACCGGGACCAACGGCAAGACGCTGACCACCGCGCTCAGTGTTCGGGTTCTCCGGGAACGTTACGACCAGGTGCTGACCAACCCAACCGGTTCGAACATGGAACAAGGAATCGTCACGACCTTCATCACGGCACCCCGTTCGCACAAGAAGGGACTGGCCGTGCTCGAAGTCGACGAAGCTAACGTACCGATTGTCTGCCAGTACATTACCCCGAAGGCCTTCGTCTTTACCAACATCTTCCGCGATCAGATGGACCGCTACGGTGAAATCTACACCACCTACAACAAGATTCTGCGCGGGGTCAAGATGGCACCTAAGGCCACGATCATTGCCAATGGTGACGAGCAGCTCTTCCACAGCAAGGACCTACCCAACCCGATCATTTACTACGGGTTCAATCACGAGCACCACCCAGCCTTCAGCGCTCCGGCCAACACCGATGGTCTGCTCTGTCCAAAGTGCCAGCACATTCTCAAGTACCACATGCGGACCTATGCCGGGCTGGGCGACTACTTCTGCCCACACTGTGGTTTCCACCGACCGGCTTTGACCTACGCTGTCACTAAGATTGACAAGCTGACCCCGACCAATTCAATCTTTGAAATCGACGGCCAGCAGTACACCATCGGGATCGGTGGGCTCTACAATATTTACAACGCCCTGGCCGCCTACTCACTGGGCCGCTTTCTCGGCGTCAACCAGGAACAGATCAAGCACGCCTTTGAATCCGACGAGCGGGTCTTCGGGCGCCAGGAAATCATCGACGTTGACGGCAAGCAGGTTACAATCATCCTGGTCAAGAATCCGGTCGGCTTAAACCAGGTCCTGGACATGATCGAAACCGACCCCAAGCCGTTTTCCTTTGCTTTCCTGCTCAACGCCAACTACGCTGACGGGATCGACACCAGCTGGATCTGGGACGGCAACTTTGAAAAGCTCAGCCAGCACCCGATTCCGCAGTACATGACCGGGGGTGAACGCTACAAGGACATTACGACCCGCCTGACGATGGCCGGGATTGACAACGTTTGGCACGAGCCCGACCTGACCCACGTGATCGACAAAATCAAGCAGATGCCGACTGAGCACGTCTACATTCTGGCCACCTACACGGCCATGCTGCAGCTGCGCAAACTGTTGGCGGAAAAGAATTACTTGAAGAAAGGCGGTATGGACTAATGGCAAAGTATCACTTACGACTCGCCCATCTTTACGGCGACCTGCTCAACACCTACAGTGACGTTGGCAACATCATTGCCCTGCGCTACTATGCCAAGCAGATGGATGCCGACATCGCCGTTGAGGTCATCAGCATCGATAACGACTTTGATCCCGACCGCTTCGACCTTGCCCTCTTCGGCGGTGGCCAGGACTACGAGCAGCTCGTGGTCTCTCACGACCTGCCAAACAAGAAGGCCGGAATCGACAAGTTCATCAACGAAAACAAGCCCTTCCTGGCAATCTGCGGGGGCTACCAGTTGCTTGGTCACTACTACATCGGTGCAAACGGTGAAAAGATTCCCGGCCTGGGCATCCTTGATCACTACACCCTGAGCCAGGACAACAATCGTTTCATCGGCGACATCACAATCAAGAACCCCGAAAACGGCCAGGAATACCACGGCTTTGAGAATCACAACGGCCGCACCTTTATCGGTAAGAGCGAGAAGCCGTTGGGGATGGTCATCTCCGGTCACGGCAACAACGGTGAGGACCACACCGAGGGGGCAATTTACAAGTCGACCTACTGCTCGTACTTCCATGGGCCAATCCTGACCCGAAACGGTGAAATCGCTAAGACCCTCCTCCTGCGGGCATTGAAGAACAAGTACCCGGACGAGGACTTCAGCCGGCAGGAAGCGCTCAAGATCCAGCCGACGTTTTAGGAAGGAGGCAACTTTGGAATCAATCTTTCTCTTCGGCCTCACGATTGCTTTTCTGGTGGAGAGCTTCTACGAGACCCGTTTGTACATGCTCTTTCAGGTGATCGTCCAGCGCTTCCCCCAGTTCACCCAGAATAAGCGCCTGACCCGGATCATGCGGGTGGAGCAAACCTGGAACTGGCTGTCCTGGGTATTGCTGATTGCCCTGATTTTGCTGCCAAATCACTACACGATCCTCCTGATCAGCGTCATTACCCTGATCGAAACAATCATTGTTTTTGAGATGGACCGGATTAGGTCCCAGTTAAATCAACCCAAATAAAAAAGATCGCAAATCATTTTTCGATTTGCGATCTTTTGTTTTATGTGAAACTGGCGATTAGCCAACCTTGATCGTGCCGTTAGCAACGAGCCAGATGGCAACAACGGACAGTGCCAGAATCAATACCATGACGCACTTTTCGGCAGTGGTCATCTTGTGGTTGTTTTCCTTGCATGCCAGGTAGTAGATGTAGAAGCCTGGGATGAAACTGATGGAAACCAGCAGAACTTCTTGCCAACCAGCAAGGAACATGCAGGCAAGCATGAAGGCAGCGGAAAGCAGACCAATCGTGAATTGACCCCATTCACCGTGTTCCTGACTGTACTTCATCTGGTAAAGACCAACGAAGAGGTAGGAGAACAGGATAGCGGCAGAACAAAGTGAGTAAGCAAATTCGTATGCCTGTTGGGTGAACAGCAGTGAGAACAGGAAGATCGTCTGCAGAACACCAGTGATCATCAGAGAAGCCGTTGGGGCGTTCTTGGAGTTGGTGTCACCCCACAGCTTTGGCATTGCGTGGTCTTCGGCAACCAGCATGGTCGTTTCAGCTGGCAGCATCGTCCAGGACAGCCAGGAAACGATGGTGGAGATGATCAGACCGATGTTGATCAGAACGGAGCCCCAGGTACCAACAGTCATTTGCAGAACGTGACCAATGGCAGGCTGACCCATTGAGGCTAATTGTGCACGAGTCAGAACACCGTAAGGCAGAACGGAAATCATAACGTAGATCAATACTAAGAGGCCGAAACTAATCAGGGTTGCTGATTGAGCATCTGAACGGGACTTAGCACGGTGGGCCATAACGGAGGCACCTTCAACCCCGATAAATACCCAGATCAGCGTCATCAGGGTACCCTTCATCTGTGTCCAAGTAGAACCGGTCGTGGTCCCCTTGGAAGCATTGTTGGCTACCCGGCCCCAGAAGTCGGCAGTGAACATGCCGCTCTTGAAGCTGACGATCATGATGATGATGAAAATAACCAGTGGTACAACCTTGCAGATCGTCCCAATCATGTTGACGAAGGAGGCCGTTTCAACACCGTTGTTAACCAGGATAGTCAGTAACCAGCAGAAAATAATAGCTACAATGATCGATGGAACGTTCTGACCACCCTTGAACATTGGGAAGAAGGTCCCGATTGATGCCATCAGCATCGTGGCGAAGGCGATGTTCCCCAGCCATGCAGACAGCCAGTAGGACCAACCGGAAATAAATTCACCCATTGGACCGAAACCTGCGCCGGCGTATGAGAAAATCCCGGCTTCCAGGTCTGGACGCTTAGCACCCAGGTTGTTCAATGAAAGAACCAACATCAAGAAACCTAAACCTGCAAATACCCAGGCCAGAAGAGCTGGACCTGGTGCAGCGGCAGCTGAGACATCACTAGTAATCCCAAAAATCCCAGTACCGATACATGAACTAACAATCAGGGCAATCAATTCGCCCTTGCCGATACCTTTTTTCTCAGTATCCATGTTATCCCCTCATTTCTACACAATTCGTGTGTTAATGTGCTTTGCAATCAAGTTATAAACCAGCTTGGCGTCCGCGTTATCCTTGCTAATGATAATCAGCGTGTCATTGCCGGCTAAGGTCCCCACGACCTCCGGAATATCGAGTTCATCGAACATCCCCGCTAAAATCGTGGCGTAGCTAGAGTTCAGCGCGGTCTTCACAACGTTTAAGAACTGGACCGTCTCGATTGTCCGAACATTATCGTGAATGCCCTGGTACAAACGATTGAAGTCGTGTTCCGGTGCCAGGTGGAGCTGGACATAGTAGGTATGTCCCTGCCCGTCGTTGGCCTTAACGATGTTTAAGGCGTGAATGTCCCGAGAGATTGTTGCTTGAGTAGTCTCGACCCCGGCCTCTGTAAGGAGTCGCAGCAACTCATCCTGCGTTTCAATCTTTCGATCATTAACTAGCTGTTCAATAAATTTTCGTCTCGCTTTTCGATCCATCCTGGGTCCCTCGCAATAAAGTGATTACATCATTCATAATACTAGAAAAAGCAGCAAAATTATACCCTCTGGTCCCATCTGTCAATGAGTCACCGGATAAACTTGCTGCTTTTAATTTAACTTAAATTACTTATCAAGATCTTCACGAACAAGTGGGCAGGACATGCAACGCGGACCACCACGACCACGTGATAATTCACTTGACCGAACCTCATGAACGAGAATTCCGTGCTTGCGCAGCAAATCATTTGATACATAGTTCCGGTCATAAGTTACAACTTCACCTGGAGCGATCGTCAAGGTGTTGGAACCATCATTCCACTGTTCACGTGGAGCAACAATTGGGTCACCGTTACCAGTTGGAATCAGGTCGATTTCTGGCTTGTCCAGTGCTTCTTCCAGAACCTTCTTCAGGTCGGTGCGGTGCTGAATTTCAACGTCCCCATCCTTGCCTGGGTGCAGGATGTAGGTGTCAACTTGGCCATCATCGTCCAGGATTTGCGGGTGAACAGTGAATTGGTCGTAGTTGATCATCGTGAAGACGGTGTCAAGGTGCATCATTGCGTGGTTGTGTGGAATGTGAATAGCAATAACAGTGTCGTAGTTGGAGTCCTTGAAGAGGTTCCGTGCGATGTCCATGATTGCGTCTGCAGAAGTCCGTTGAGAAATTCCGATTGCAAATACGTGGTCACTGAGAACTAATTCGTCCCCACCTTCAATCCGGGTGTCGTGGTAACGATCACGCCATACATGAACACCCTTGTTGGCAAAGCGTGGGTTGTACTTGATGATGTATTCAGTGAAGAGAGATTCACGTTGACGAGCCTTGAAGGTCATGTGGTTGATGGTAATACCGTCACCAATTGAAGCTTGTGGGTCACGCGTGAAGTAGGCGTTTGGCATTGGGTCCATGAAGAATGGGTAGTCAGCGTCTTCGGCCATTTCAGCAAGTGAAACGAACTTAACGTCAATTTCATCCTTCCGTACACCGGCAATGATCTTGTCAACCATTGCCTGAGTGTCCATACCCAACAGGTATTCCTTCAGTGCGTCGTGAACGGCACCAGCTGCGTAGCCAGATTCAGCCAGCATCGTTTCAAGGAATTTTTCCTTAACCTGGCTGTCTTGCAGTGCTTCTGCGGCTAACTTGGCGAAGTATAATACCTCGATGCCTTGCTTGCGCAGGGTGTCTGCAAAGAAGTCGTGTTCTTCTTGTGCAATTGGCAGGTATGGGATGTCATCAACCAGCATCCGGTGAAGGATGTCCGGGTACACGTTTTCAATTTCGTGACCTGGTCGGTGAAGCATAACTGTCTTCAGCTTTCCAATTTCAGATGTTACATGAATTGGACTTTGCATATACAATCACTCCTTTAAGAGATTCACTTGATTACGTATTCTATCTTATCATAAATGTAACCGTTGTCAAATCCCTATTTAACAGTCATTTGTGTACTTATGCAGCTAAGTGTATCAATTTAAACAGCCGCCCTCATTTTATGCAGTTTGTCAAGGATGATTGAATAATCCGCAAGCCGGTATGCATAGGGATTGAATAATAATTTCACAAAGTTTTTTAAAAAGCGCCTTTTTCCCGCAGATAGGTTGCGAAGACCTGGTCCCGCCGATCCAGGTAGGCCTGGTTTTGTGCCGTTGGGTGGACCCGGTTGGACAAGAAGATAAAGCCCTGATCGGTTTGCTTATCCAAAACCAGCCAGGTACCGGTAAAACCGGTATGGCTGATCAGCGGGTGGCCATCTCGCGGATCGTGAAAAAGTTTCCAGCCTAGCGAGCGGCTATGCGGACCGGGAATCGGTGTTTGGTCTGCAAACATGGCGGCCACAATCGCCGGCTTCAAGAGGTTGCCCAGGTCATTTTCAATCAGCTGCCGGGCAAAGATTCGCAAATCGGCCAGGCTAGCAAAGAGTCCCGCGCACCCGCAGTCGGCACCGAGAATGTACCCCTTGGGATCGTGAACCTGGCCCCTGATCAGTCCCCGGCCGGATTGAATCTCCGTTGGCACCGCTAGTTCTGGCTGCGGATGAAAGGTGGCGGTTGGCAACCCTAATGGCCGCAGAATCTGTTGGGCAATCACTTCCTGGACCGGCGCCTTGCACAGCCGCCCAATAATCCACCCCAGGTAAAGGTAATTGACGTCGGCATAGCGAATCTGCCGATTAAGGGTATCGTCGACGTGCTGCTGGGTCAAAAAGGCCCGCTTAAGCTCCGGTGCGGAAAGTTCATTGCGGTGGGGAATATAACCAGTGATTCCGGAGGTGTGGGTTAAGAGGTTGCGAATCGTTGGCCGGGGGTCGGTGAACTCCGGCAGGTACTCTTGCACCGGATCATCCAAGCCCAGTCGTCCCTGCTGCAATAACAGTGCCACGAACGGCACCGTTCCCACCACCTTGGTCAGCGAGGCCAGGTCATAGAGCATCCCCGGTCGCAACGGCTCCCGGTGGGGCTGCAGCTCGGCCATGCCACGAACGGCTGAGTATTCCTGTTCTCCATCAAAGATGAGGTAGGTCATTCCCGGGACAACTCCATCATCAACCATGGCGTTGAGCTGCCCGATTGTTTGCGCGTATTTTTTCATATTATATTTGCTCCTTATTATTGGTTGCTTTCATTATTATAACGACAAACCAACCATAAGCAATTTCCCGGGAAATAAAACGACGGCCACGACAAGTTGGTGGCTGTCGTGGCCGTCGTTTCGGCACTTAATTAAATTTGGTTGCCCATAAACTGACTGTTGTACAGGTCGGCATAGAAGCCGTTAGCCTTCATCAGCTGTTCGTGGTTCCCAGTTTCAATGATGTGACCATGGTTGACGACGATGATCTGTTCAGCGTTGCGGATCGTCGAAAGCCGGTGGGCAACAACAAAACTGGTCCGCCCCTTCTGCAGATCATTCATCGCGTTTTGGATCAGGGCCTCGGTCCGGGTATCAACCGAACTGGTGGCCTCATCGAGAATCAGGATTTCGGGGTTGGCCAAGAAGGCCCGGGCAATCGTCAGCAGTTGCCGCTGCCCCTGGGAAATATTCGAGGCTGCTTCATTCAAAACGGTCTGGTAGCCATCCGGCAGCTCCCGAATGAAGTTGTCGGCGTAGGCCATCCTGGCTGCCTGGTAAACCTCTTCGTCACTGGCATCTTCCCGGCCGAAACGAATGTTATCCATGATCGTCCCGGTAAAGAGCCAGGTATCCTGAAGAACCATTCCGATGTGACTCCGCAGGTCCTGGCGAGTCATTGACCGGGTGTCGTGGCCGTCCAAGTAAATGTGGCCACCCTGAATCTCATAGAAGCGCTCCAGGAGGTTGATAATGGTTGTCTTTCCAGCCCCCGTCGGCCCTACGATTGCCACCATATGATTCTTCGGCGCCTTCAGATTGAAGTCCTCGATCAGCGGTTCCTCCGGCCGGTAGCTGAACTTGACGTGGTCAAATTCGATCTTTGGTACCGGCGTGGTTGTCAGGGGATGATCTTCAATAAGGTCATTATTCATTTCTGGCTCGTCCAGGACGGTAAAGATCCGCTCCGCCGAGGCAATCGTCTGCTGAATGGTGCTCGACAGGTTGGCAATCTGGGTAAGCGGCTGGGCAAACTGGTTGGTATACTGCAGAAACGCCTGAACGTTCCCTAGGGTGATCTGGCCGTGGATAACCTGAATGGCCCCAACAACGGCAACCATCAGGTAGCCCAGGTTCCGAATGAAGTTCATCAAGGGGAAGATCAGGATGGAGAAGAACTGGGCCTTCCACGCTGCCTGGTAGTAATGGTGGTTGGTTTTGCCAAACTTTTTCTCCTCGTCACTTTCCTTATTGAAGGTCCGGACAATCGTGTGTCCCGCATAGGTTTCTTCGACCTGGGCGTTGATTTTCCCCAGCTCCGCCTGCTGACGGGCGAACAGCTTCTGGGCGGTTGGGGCGACGAAGGCCACCACCGCCAGGCTAAGCGGAATGATGATCAGTGCCACCAGGGTCAGCCTCCAGCTAATCGTGAGCATCAAAATCAAGACCCCGACGAAGGTGATCGTGCTGGTGATGATCTGGATAAAGCTCTGCTGGAGGGTACCGGCAATGTTATCCATATCGTTGACCATCCGACTCATGATGTCCCCGTTGCTGTGGGTGTCGTAAAAGCTGACCGGGACCCGGCCAATCTTATTTTCCAGGTCCTGGCGCAGGTTGTAGACCACCCGCTGCGAGATGCGAGTCATGGTGATCTGCTGAACGAAGCTGAAGAGCCCGGAAAACACGTACAGGAGGATTACTGTTACTCCGATCATCATGATGCGGTGAAAGTCAATTGGCAAACTGGTCAGGTGCTGGCCGGCCTTAATCCCGGCATAGCCCTTCATCACGCCATTGTAAATAATCGTTGTTGCCTCACCAAGGATCTTCGGTGCCAAAATCGACAGGATGACCGAGCCGATTGCCAGGACAATCGAGAAGAGCACCCCGTATTTCCATGGACGAAGGTAGGCAATGAGGCGCTTCGTGGTCGGCCAGAAGTGCTGGGCCTTTCTATTACCGTTATTTCTTCCGGGTCTGCGTTGCACGTTCCTCATCCCCCTTTTGAATCTGTGAATCAACGATCTGCTGGTAGGTCTTGTTGTGGGCCTTTAATTCCGCATGGGTCCCTTGCCCAACGACCTTCCCGTCATCCAGCACAATGATCAAGTCGGCATCGGCAACGGTGGACACCCGCTGCGCAACGATGACCGTAACCGCCTGCTGAATCTGCGGATCCTGGCGCAGGGCCAGTCGCAGCTTGGCATCGGTCTTGAAGTCCAGGGCCGAGAAGGAGTCGTCGAAGATGTAGATCGACGCCTGCTTGACAATCGTCCGGGCAATCGCCAGCCGCTGACGCTGCCCACCGGAAAAGTTGCTGCCGTCCTGCTCAACGATTGCATCCAGTCCCCCGGCTTCCTTGACAAAGTCGTCCGCCTGGGCAATCTTCAGTGCCTGCCACATCTGTTCGTCCGTTGCTTGGTCGTTGCCGAACTGCAGGTTGGACCGCACCGTCCCGGTAAAGAGGACCGCTTTCTGTTGGGTAATCGAAATCACCTGATGCAGGTCATGCTGGCTAAGCTTGTCGATTGGCTGGCCGTTTACCCTAATCTGGCCACTTTCAATATCGAAGAGCCGGGGGATCAGGTTAACCAAGGTCGACTTCCCCGATCCCGTTCCACCGATGATCGCCAGGGTTTGCCCAGCGTGAACCGTAAAGTGAAGGTCCTGGAGTGCCAGGCGTTCGGCACCGTCATAGCGGAAATTAACGTGGTCGAACTGGAGTGACGCCGGGTGGTGCGGATCGATTTTAACCCGTGATTCTGCCGGCAGGTCCGCGACGCTGATTGGCATCTCCAGCACCGCATTGACCCGGCTGGCAGATGCCGAGGCCCGCGGAACAAAGACGAAGATCATCGAAAGCATCATGAAGGAAATCATGATTTGGGTGGCATAGGTCATGAAGGCGATCAAATTCCCGACCTGCATGGTCATCCCGGCGATCAGGTGACTACCGAGCAGAATGATTCCAACGTTGGTCAGGCTAAGAATCAGGGTCATCACCGGGAAGAGAAACGAAACCAGGGTAAAGGCCTTGATCCCTGTCGCGGTGTAATCCTCATTGGCCGCCTGGAAGCGATTCTGTTCCCGTTTTTCCTGACGAAAGGCCCGGATGACCCGAACACCGGTCAAGCCCTCGCGGAAAACCAGGTTAATCTTATCGGTTTTCTTCTGAATGCTCTTGAAAAGCGGCACGGCAAAGTACATCACCAGGATTACCGCCACGGCCAGGATTGGCAGACTGATCAGGAAGACCCGGGTCAATCTCGGCTCCCGAATGTAGGCCAGAACACAGGCCGCCACCAGCATAACCGGTGATTGAAGCATCATCCGCAGCACCTGAACCATCACGTTTTGAATCTGAACGATATCGTTGGTCGAGCGGGTAATCAGCGAGGAGTCGCCAAAGTGGTTAACCTCCTTGCTGGAAAAGCGCAGCACCCGGTGAAAAATCTGTCGACGCAGTTTTTCACCGACCCGCATCGCCTGGGTTGACGCAAAATAAACGTTCCCGGCCGCTGCCACCAGGCCAATTCCAGCCACGATCAGCATCAAGATGCCGTCGTGCCAGACACTGGCCATGTTTTGCCGCATGATCCCCCGGTCAACCAGTTCCGAGGTAATCGTCGGCAGGTACAAGTCGCAGCCAACCTGCACCAGTAAAAAGAGAACGGCAAGGCTGGTCGCCCACCATTCGAGGTTCTTCTTGGCAATCTTTATCACTGCTGATCATTCCCTTCCTGTGCCAAATTTTGAAGCTGTTCTTCCATTTTAGCCAACACCGTCACGAACTGCTGGCGCTCCTGCACGTCAACATTGGCTAGCAGGGCCTGGTTAAAACGGTCCCGACGAGCAATTAAGTCCTGATAAAATTCTTTGCCCCGTTCCGTCAGGTCAACCCGAATAATTCGGCGGTCCTTGGGATCACGCGAGCGAGTGACATAACCACCCTTCTCCAAGCGTTCCAAAACTTCGGTCAGAGAACCAGGCTTAATCCGGGCAAGCTTAGCAATTTCGCGCTGGGAGCTGCCGGGATGACGATAAATTGTTGCCACGATTCGACCCTGACCACGAAAAATCGTCGGGTGGGGCGAACGCTGCATCGTGACGTAAATGTCCTTCATCAGGCCATATAAGCGGTGAAAAAATTCCTCATCCGTAACCGTCATTTGTTGATTGCTCCTCTCTTTTTTAAATCGTTAGGTACATAACGATTGATAATTTTACCACGACCTGCCAAAAATGCAAACAAAAAAGCCCGGAGCAAAATTGCTCACGAGCATTTTGAAAATGCGATTAGCCTGGTTGGTTGGAGATGGCGCCACTTGGCTGGTTTGAAATCGTTGGTTGAGTGGCACCGCCACCGCCATTACCGCCGCCACGGTAGGTTGAGCGAGAACCACCGCCGCCACCGCCACGGTAGGAGCTGCCGCCACCACCGTTGCTGTAACTGGTACCGCCGCCATTGCTCTGACTGCCGCCACCATTGCCGGCATTAGCATTGCTGTTGCCAGCGTTGCTATTGTTACTGTTGCTGTGCGACGAAGAACTGGAGGAGTGCGAACTGCTGGAACTAGAGGAGCTAGACGAACTGGAAGAGTTGCTTGATGATGAACTCTCCACTTTTTGTTCCTTTACCTTCAGCTGTTTAGTAACCTTCTTCTTCCCCCGGGTTGCGATTACGTCATAGGTCCCAGTGGTGTCGAGTGTCACGGTCTTCGTCACTACACCGGTTCCCGACTGGGCCTTAATGGTTGCGTACGTGGTCCCAGTCCGGTGACCACGAATAACCACCTTAGTGTCCGGCGAAATCATAAATTTCACCTTTGCATTCCCATTGTCATCCACGTGGACGGTTTTCTTAAAGCTCAGCGTCACTTCCTTATCCTCACTAGTTGAGGTCTTGGTTTTCGCTGGCTTGCTAACCTTTGTCGCCTTAGTTGAGGCCTCCTGCCGGCTGGTAAAGGAGGTTACACCGACACCGACAAGACTTCCCACCAGGAGAATTGCCATCAGCCAGTTAAAGAAGACGCCCCCGCCACTAACGTGATTGACGCCACGCTTCAGACGATTAACCTGTCGAATGTATTGAAGAACTAACAAGATGGCTGCCGCAACGGCCACGATAATAAATAGATTCTTGATTCGCATAATTTAAAACACCATAAATTCATTATTTCTTAAAATCGATACAAAATCATTTTAACATGAAAAATCGTTTTTTTAAGCGCTTTGTAAAGATTATCAGCTAGCGACCGTTTTCTTCAGGCAATCAATAGTTGATCGTACTTGGCAAGGAAAACTATTCAGCATCAAAAAAGGCTGGTGTACAAAAAGCACATCAGCCTCGCAAAACATTGCCATATCAATGTTTTTCAGTAATATTAAAATCACCCGCACGGGGATTGCAACGCCTTGCCTACTAAGGGCTGCGGCTTGTTTTGACTCAATTTTGACTCAGATTTATATTTTTTGAAGCTTTTCCACTATTAAGTTATCGTTCTTTGCCTTGTATTCATCAATCAGATAAGCATACACCTTTAACGTGATATTCACGTTAGCATGGCCTAACCGCTTACTGATTGCGTATATATCGACACCCTGACCAATCAAATAAGCTACATGGACGTGACGCAATGAATGGAAGTGAAATCCTTCTTTATCAATCTTAGCGTTCTTCATTATTTCATGTAGGCACTTATTCAATGCGTTTGATGTGGGAATTGTCCCAAACATATTTCTAAATACCATGGTAGAACTATTAACCTTCAAATCTTCTAAACGTTTAAGTAGTTCCCGGTTAACCTTGATTACCCGGTTGCTTGATTCTGTCTTAGTTGATTTGAAGGTTTTTTCTTTTTCGTCCCACGACTTATTTATAGAAATAGTCGAGTGCAAGAAGTCAATGTCGTTCCAGGTCAGCGCTTGAATTTCTGCTTTCCTCATTCCGGTATAAATTGCCGTGAGGATCATGTAGCGACTGGTGTAGTTATGATCTAGCTGACTAACCACCCGCTTTTTCAATTTAATAAGCTCATCATTACTTAGATACTGAACCTTACGAGTCCGTTCAGAGTCATAAACTAATTCAACGTTGTCGGTAAAGTTCTTTCGCACGACATCATCATCAACGGCATAGCTAACACAAGTATGGCAAGCCCCTTTTAGTTTCCTCACACTTTCATAGGAGTGATCTTTACCATACCAATTAATGAAGGCTTGGTAGTCGCTTCTATGTATATCTTTGAGCTTCTTCTGCTCAAAATAGTCCTCAATATAGTTACCAATGAGCTTGTATTGATACTTTGCACTATGGCTCTTGATTTTGTTTTCCTTATATAACTCAACCCACCGACGATAATAATCAGCGAAAGAAATATCTGCCAAGCTAGTATTTGATGCTTCAAGCTCTAATTTAAGCTTTCCGGCAGCTTCTTTGGCATCTCGCTTTAACTTAAAATGCCCCTTGGCCTTCTTCTGCTTACGGTTACCGTTAGAGTCACGATAATTTACATAACCATAGTAGCCATTTTTTGCCTTTTTCACAGTAGTTCCAATATATGCCATTTTATTATCACCTTTCCGATCGTTTGACCGACACGGGGGATATGTTGAGAGGTGATAAAAACACATAATAACAGATATGGAACTCTACATCTCTACATAGTGGTCTAACCCTTTATGGGAGTAAGCTTCAACCGTGTAGAACAATATGTAGAATGTAGACTACACTTTCTCTACATCTCAAACTGACTGAGTAAGTGGAATTGCATGGTACCGTGGTACCGAGTGGCCTAAACCGTTGGGGCCGTAAGGCTGAGACGGTACCATAATGATTCTAGCGGTACCATAATGAAATTGAAGTAAAAATGGTACCCTAATTTGATTCATCGCTATCATCTTTCTTAATAGGAAAACTAGACAGTAGCTTATCAACATTAGGAAGAATATCGGCCTTATCATATTGAATAGTGCCAACAGCAATTTGTCGTATCAAGTTTAAGAACGCTCTATAATCTTCCTGCTGACTATCGGTGCCATGTAAACGAATCAAATTAAAAAGAATAAGGAAATCGTCGTAGGCTAAAAGCTCAATCACTGATAACGGATTTTTTTTAATAATGTCTTGCTGTTTTTCAAATTGGCTACGGGCCGTACTTTCCCACTTTGATGTTATTGCTGACATAACTGAAGTAAATTCAATTTGTGATTCGGTTATTTTTCTCTGCTCTTCTTCATTCAATTTAGAACCGTGTACCGCTTTATCAAGTAATTGTTTAGTATCGGCCGCACTCATATGGCTACCATTTATAAGATATTCGACAGAAACACCGCCAAGTTCAGCTATTTTCTTTAAGCGTTGTTTATTAGGACCACCACCGTTTTCCCAATAGGAAACGCTACTTTTGGGGGCCGGCGGATCAAACAATTGTCCAAACTCCTCTTGGTTTTTTCCAAGTCTTTTACGAATAGACCTGATTCGTTTCCCCATTTCAGCATTTTTTGAGATAGTTTCACCTTCCTTCAAAAATTCGAAAAAAGTTCAAAAATTCGATTGACACAAGTATAAATTAGATTTAATATATAGTCAATGGTTCGGAATTAGTTCGGATTTTTATTTTTTGCGAGCTAGTTCGGAATTAGTTCAAAAAATTAAAAGGCGGTGAAAATATGCAAGCGGAAATTAACCTCTCCCCAGAATTAGAAGATGCTCTAAAAGTCGCTATTAGCACAGCGGCACAAAAAATCGTTGATGATTCTAAAAGCAAGAACGATAAGTGGCCCATGTATATGAATAAGGGCACGGCGGCCAAATACTTGGGAATTTCCTATAACACCCTGTCCACATGGATGGATGAGGAAAAAGTTCCTTATAAGCACATTGCTGGTTCATATCGCTTCAATCGTAACGACTTAGACAAATTCATGGCAACAAATTAATCTCTCCGACACGGGGGATATGTTGGGAGGTGATTTAATGTTAGCAAAGATTGACCAGAGTATTCTTAATTTCTGGTACACAGCCCCAGATGAACGTGTTTGGGCGTATGCCATGACACTTATTCCGCTGCTTGCTGTTATAGCAACTATTACAAACTATTTATAAGAAAGGATGATTTACGATGACTAAAACAGAACAACAATTAGAAGATGAAATTATCACCGTTCAAGATAAGATTATCAACGCTGGCAAGTATGTAGCTGCTGCTTGTGAAGGTATTCCAGATGAAGGAACTATCACTTTCGATGATGGTGTAGTTATTACTGATCCGGTGGAAAAAGCAGATGATATTCTCAATACAGCCCGTGAGATTAAGAAAATGGCTATCCAATACCAAGCCTTAACCAAGTTAGAAGATAATGTTTTTGGGCAAAATAAAAAAGCCATTAACAACTTACAAGATTCCACCCAAGAAGTTGTCAATGACAAATGGTTTTAAGGGTAAAGAATATTTGTGAAACAAAAAAAGTCCTTGTGCTGACAGGCGTTAAGGACGTGAAACATAAATATCTTTACCCTTTCATTTTAACACGATGGAAGGAGATTTAAAAGACATGAAAAAAAAGATAAATGTAGAAACTTCCCTGGTGAACCTCAAGAAGCCATACAAGGTTATTTATTCCAGTGACCATCAAGGAAATTCAGCCTTGATTATTAGCAAGGGTGACTTGTCAAAAGTGCCGGGTAAATCAGTAAGCGCCATTGATGACGTGCAATTCATCAAAGAATTACGCAATGTACTTGATGCCCTGGAAGCTCAATACAGGTTGGAAGGTGAAGCTAATGACTAACGACTTCACTGTCCCCGATGAGATGAAAAAAGAAAAGCGCTGGTGTGCTTGGTTCTATGAAGAAATGAGCATTTCTAATATTCACAAACGTAAAAAGATACCACACAATCTTAACAGTTTTATGTGTAAAGGTATGGCTTCATCTACTAACCCTAACACATGGGGGACATACCAGCAGGCAAACAACACTTATGTATTTGCTAAGAATAACCCCCAAAGAATAAAAGAAATGCATTACGGCGGTCCCGGATTCATGTTTGGTGACGGTTGGGCCTTCTTAGACATAGACCACATACCAACTGTGATAGCTAACTATAGCTTAGGTGAACACAACATTATCAGCAATATTGTGGAACTACTGGACTACACCTATTGTGAAGTTAGCCAGTCGCAAGAAGGGCTTCACTTCATTTTCAAACTAGACAATTCTGTAAAGCAATTTACACGAAAAAAACATGGCTGTGAATTATATGTAAAAGGAAGAATGGCAGCACTGACCGGTAACCGCCTAGATATTGACCGGCCGTTAAAAATAACCACTATTAACCAACAACAGTGGGAACAATTGCATAAATTAGCATTTGGTGATTACTCCCCTACTATTTCAACTAATGATGCCTTTAGCGGTACAGAGCTTTCACAAGGTGTGTTGAGTGAACAGGGGTTAGCAGTAATCGACAACATTATGAAAAGTACTGATGCTACTAAATTCAGTTGGTGGCTCAATGCCGACTTGCCTACTGTTAGTACTAACGTTAGTGGCAAACAGGTTCCTAACTGGAACGGAATAATGATTGATTATGACCCTTCAAGCCAGGACCAAACTTGTTGCAATATCTTAGCTTATTGGGTTAAGCGAACGACCGGCGAATATAACAGCAAGCTTATTGACGAAATATTTAAGCAAACTCACTTATACCGTCCTAAGTGGGATTCTAAAGACGGTGCCGGGACTTATGGCCAGCGAACTATTCAAAGAGCTATTAATTATAAATCAGCACAGCGCAACAGATACAAAGTTGAATTCAACATTAAGGGCTTAAAAAGCGAGATTGGATAGAGGTGATTTATAGATGGAAGAAAACAAGGTAAAACTTAGCGACGACCAAAAATTAATCTGTAAAGCCTATGGTATTGCTGAAAGCGAGTGGTCAAGCTTATATGATGAAGCAGACGCTCTTTGGCATGACCCCCAATATAACGGCAATTTCAAACTTGAACCATTATCTATACCGGCCCTTCTAAGTACTTTTGATAAAGAAAAATATGTTTATAACGAGAATGAAAATTCCGGTCGTGCTCCTCTTTTTGCATGGAGTGATGAGGGTGATGATTGGCGAAAAATGATAGAATTATTTATCCCCTGTTGGATAAAATTACTTTTAGCTAAACGTACCGGTCGCCCTTATTTAGTTTATGAGTGGTCCACCTTTGCTACTAAGTTAGCAATCAACAGACCAACAGAAGTCTATCCACAACTATCACAAGGCCAAACTTATCAAGAGGAAAAGGGTACATGGCGAATATTTGAACATAGAGAAATGAAAAATTGGTTCAATTATCAATTACAAGGACAATTAGCAAAATGGGGGATAACCGATACTAGAGCTTTAAATGATGGTTTTACAAAAGGCTGGAACATCTTCAATTCTAGTCGTTTTGTCTATAAATACGATGTAAAAACTCCGGATAAAAAAATGACAACTGGTTTAGTCGCTTTTAAGAATGGCACATATGACTTTAAAGAAAATGCTCTAAGGGGACATTGTAGAAGTGATTACCTGGTTAATTACCACAGCTATGACCTTGACACTAGTAATAGCAAGCCAGCGACTGAAACTAATGCCATGTTAGAAGAAATGTTGACCGATGGCCTAAAACTTGGCGAGTACGGCAGCGATAAGCTAGCAACGTTGGCTGCAAATAATGAATCAGTGACTTGTCTTAAAGAATATATAGGTTATATGTTCTTTAACTCTTATAAAAAAGCTCCTAATCGTTTCATGATATTTACTGGCAAAAAAGGTAATGGTAAGTCGACTCTAATTAATTTGATTGGCAACTGGTACTTAGACGGGGAAAACAACGATAATACCACACCAATTGACCTAGTACAACTGACAGACCCTAATAATAGGTTTGTCGTATCTACCTTATATAGTAAGGAATTAGCTTATGATGCGGATATTGGAACGGACTTACTTCAATCAATGGCCCGAATAAAAAAATTGACCGGTGGTGATGGGTTACCGGCTGAATTCAAGGGCGGTAAGCAATTCATGCTTAATGCTTATGCGAAACTACTATTTTCAGCTAATGACTTGCCGCCGGTTAGTGGGAAACAAGTAGATGGTGCATTAAAAGACCGGGCAATCGTACTCCCCTTCTTTAATAAAGATACCCGTGATGTTGACCGTGCTTTCTGGAAGCGACACAACATTGAGACTATCAAGGCAGAGCGACCACAGTTTGTCTATGAATGTATTCAGGCTTTCCGAAATACATTCAAGCACGGCTTCACAATCTCTAAAGAGATAAGAAGTGCAACAGATGAATGGCTAGAAGATAATGACGTTTTAGGTAGTTGGCTTAACTCTATTCCGTATAATAACCCTAATCTGATTAGACGAACTAAAAACGAAATTTATTTTCTCGCAGACAAAGAAGCGTGGAATGACTATAAGCAATATTGCAACGATAATGATTTGAATGCTTACAGTAAAAAAAGCTGGAGTTCAGAATTAAAAATTAAGTTCGATTTTGAAAAAGACAGAGATACCGATAAAGATGACGGAGTTAAATATACAAGCTGGCGCAATCAAGAAGTGCTTATAAAGCTGTTAGCGATGTACGCCGAAGATAATAGTATCGAATAAAATGTCCATTTTGGGGCTAAAATGTCCAAATGGACAGCAAAAGACAGTTTTTCATAAGGTCGTAAAAGCTGTTATATCAAGGCTGAACGGCCAAAATGGACAAAAGGACAATTTACACTATATAAGTTAAATTAAAAAAGAAAAAGAAGGTTTTTATTTTGAAAAAAAGTAGTAGAGAATAAAATGTCCTTTTGTCTTTTTAGAGGGTTAAGCCCTTGGGAGAGTAAGAAAAAGTCTTCCAAAAAAAGTGCCTTTAAGTGTCTTTTTGGACAAAATAGAAAGGAAAAAGACAGAACACCACACACACATGAAAGCTGTCACAGTTAGGAGGACAACATGGCAAATAGATAAGATAATAGATTTGAGATACACGATTGCGTTTTATTACAGAGTTGGCGCAGATAATCTTACTGATGTTTGGCGTTTCTTGCGCAAGAATAACTACATTGATTGTAATGGCAGATTATTAATAAAGAACGGAGATGATGCGAATGCTTAACTGTTCGGCGCGATGTGCCTAATGCAAAAGCTATTGAGATACATGATGTTAATATAATTAAAAACCTAATTAAGACCCGGTCATGATTTTGACCCCCGCCCCCTATGGCTCAAACAAAAAGAGCGCACACATTGCCATCATCTTACACGCAAGCGGTAATTTAAAACTTTTAGGTAGGGGGGCTATTAAATGCTAATTATTGATAATACAGGCTTTAACGCTATATGATAGCCCGCATTAATGCCCGTTTTTGAATTTTTGAGGGTTAAGCATCCCCTACCCTGCTTTAACTATTATTTTGGCAAGTGAGAAATTTTGAATAGCTAAGGGGGTGGGGTATTGTTGCCATTCAGACGAAACGAAAAGCATTTTACCGCATAGTTGATCGTTAAATTTGCGAAGATGATATATCCAAAGTAATTTCACATTTTGCACCCTTTAAAAGGGCACATTGGGCAGGGCATAAAAAGATAGTCCTACTTATCTGGAACAAAAACGGGGATGATTTTTCCGCACTTTTCCGCAGCAATAAAAGGTTCTATGATATTCGGTAAGTATAAGATAATTTCTTATCTTTACCGTTTTTTGTTACTTGCTGTACCATTGATTTAAAAAAAAAACAACTGTCTTAAGTTATCCCCATAACCACTCAGTTGTCTTAGAAAGGATATATTCCTCATGACTAATGATATCAACTTTTGGACCGAAATCAAGGACCCTTACTTAAAACCTGACAAACCGTTTTTAACTGAGAGTAAAGAACTAAAGGTCATTCATTTAATTCAGTCTTATCCCATGCACTGTCCGCTTTGCGGCTAGCTGATGCGGCGCAACGGTTTCCGTAAGCGGCCCGTAACGATTAAAATCCTTTCACTGGCCGGGAAACCAGCTGTCTTAAAAATCAAGAAGCAACAGTATCTCTGTCCACCATCACCCCAATGCCCCAAGCGAGTTACCAAAGTTGCCGAGGCCCAAGGAGTTAACTTTGCCTGTCGAATTGCGAATGTCGTTAAATACCATATTGTACAGGAACTCAGTGAGAATGAATCAATGCGGACCATTGCTAGTCATCACAATGTTTCTACTAACACCGTTGAGCGTCAGCTCGAGGGCCTCGAAGATACCTTTAAGACTAATCCTCACTGGTTACCGGCAACCATCGCTTTTGATGATTTTAAATCTGGTAAGTTCGCCCAAGGTAAGATGAGTATGATCTTAATGAATCCACAAAACCATCGCACTATTGATATCATCCAGTCCCGTAATTCGCACTTTATGCGTGATTACTTTCTTTCTCACTACTCTAAAAGGGCTCGCTGGTCGGTTAAGATTGTCGTTGTCGATCTATTTGAACCTTATCGCAACTTAATCCATGACTTATTCCCTCAGTCTATGATTGTAGCTGATCATTTTCACGTCGTTGCCCAAGCTTACCGGGCACTTCAAAGTGCCCGGATCAAAGTCATGAAAGCATATGGCCCCAACACACATGAATACCGAGCTCTGAAGCATTACTGGAAGATATTAATGACCAAGGAAAGCCAACTAGATTACCTACACTGTTATTCCCGACGTAACTTCCAATATCACTGGTTATCCAATCAAGAAGTTGTCGAACGGCTACTCGATTTCTCTCCAGATCTAAGGGCTGCCTACGAATACTATCAAGACTTAATAGCCACGACCGCAGTCAGGCCTTGCTAGATCAGTTAATTAAGCAGAATAATCTACCAAACGTTATGAGACGAGTTAAGCGAACCCTCGCCAAGCACCGTCAGGAGATTATTGCCAGCTTTTACACCCGATTAACCAACGGTCCGATCGAAGGTACCAACAATAAAATTAAAGTCATCAAGCGAACTGCATATGGCTATCGCTACTTCTTCCATTTTCGGATTAGGATTCTTATTTCGTTGAAGACTTCTAATCTCATGATTCGTGAATTATCAAAAAAGAGAACTAGACCAAAAGCCAAAGTAGCTTAGTCTAGTTCTCCAAAATCTCTTCATCCTTACCGATTGACAAAGAGCCAAAATCAAAATCAACTATTTTCACCATGAATATATCTTCTTAAAATATCAGAATATTTTCTTGCTAAAACCACAACTTTTTGTTTACTTGACTCAAAATCAACTGCATATTGTTTAGCATCAACATTCTTAGAATTAGCAACTAGCTTATAATAATTCCACAAAGACTGAACAATTTCTTTAGCAGGAGAAACAAGCTCTTCAGGAATATCCATAGTCGTATCTATCGAATTTTCAAGAACAGCCAATTCACTACAAAAATCCGGAATATTCTTTTTACCACTAGAAAGACCAATTTCTTGGTGAATTTTATCAACTTTAACAAGGAAATTATTAGAAAAATTTTTTATTAATCTAATTCTATCAGAATCATCCTTATATATTATTAATGAATTGCTGTTTCTTACAATAGAACCATTTTCTGCTTTAATATTGCCATTGAAGTTATTATTACCGTCAACAGAAATATTAGTATTAGTTTTTCCAATATTAGACTGAATTTTACCCCCTGAAAATAATCCTTTAAACCAATTCCAAATCTCATACAAATTAAAAGCTTCCTTTCAAATCTTCCATATTTAGTTTCTCAATAATAATATAGAGATTTTCCTGAAACATTGAGAATATTATAAAAAATAATTATTACGTTGATAGTCCCGCTTGGCATCGGTCAATTCTTAAACCGCCCAAATCATACATTTTTAAACCGCCATAAAATGACAATTTAAAACCGCCCTTGACAAACCAGAGCTCATCAGAGCTCCGGTCTATTTTCGTGCTTTCAAGTTTCAGTTAAGAACTAATAAATCTGCGAATACCTATCCTATTATTTTATTAATTTACCAGCTAAATTCACAATAATCAAAGCAATTTTAGTTGTGCTTATCAAATAGGCAATTTCATTTAATATTACTATCCTTGGAAACCATTATGCTAGTTATAACTACTCTTTTAAAAATTTTTGCAATGCCTCTTGCCATCTTAAAATTTTAAATCCAGTATTTTCTGCCTTATCCAGATTCATGATTGAGTGCCGTGGACGGTAAGCCTTCTGTGGGTAAGCCTCAGATGTTACCGGTGCCACCTCGACATCCTTGTCCTTCAGAATTTCACTGGCAAACTCGTACCAGGAACAACTTCCTTCGTTGGAGAGTTGGTAAGTGCCAAACGGCTGATCATTATCCACCAGATAGATCATAAATTCGGCTAAGGTCCGCGTCCACGTTGGGCGGCCAAACTGGTCGTCAACTACCGTCAGCTTATCGTGATCCTTAGCCAGACGTAGCATTGTGTAAACAAAGTTCTTGCCGTACTTACCGAAGACCCAGGACGTCCGGATAATGTAGTAATCATCCAGTGTTTCCTTAACAGCCTGCTCACCAGCAAGCTTGGCCTTGCCATACTCGTTCTTTGGGTTGGTTGGATCATCGACCTGGTACTCGTCAGGATTTGTTCCATCGAAGACGTAATCCGTGCTGATGTAGACCATCTTGGTTCCGACCCGCTTAGCTGCTTCAGCAACATTACGGGTTCCGTCCTCGTTGACCTTCCAGTTGGCCTGTTTTCCTTCATCTTCGGCATTGTCAACTGCAGTATAAGCCGCACAGTGGTAAACCACTTCAGGCCTCAAGGCATCGAACTTAGCATCAACCGCCTGCTTATCGGTGATGTCCAAGCCCTTGGAATCAAAGGCATCATAAGCTACCCCACGTTCATCAAGCAAGTTGCGTAACTCACTACCCAGCTGACCGTTGGCACCGGTGATTAAAATTTTTGTCATTCTCGTTCCCTCCAAAAAAGCCAGGCAACATTTAGCTGCCTGGTTAAATCATTTTAATTATTGACCATTCTTAGCGTACTTAGCTTCAACTGCAGCCTTCTCGTCCTTCCACCAGTCTTCATGCTGGGTGTACCAGTCGATAGTGTGTTGAAGACCGGTCTTGAAGTCGGTGTATTCCGGCTCCCAGCCGAGATCGTTGCGCAACTTGGTGGCGTCGATGGCATAACGCAGATCATGACCTGGACGGTCCTTGACGTGATCGTAAGCATCCTTAGGCTGACTCATCAGTTCCAAGATCATCTCAAGGACTTCCTTATTATTCTTTTCGCCGTTAGCCCCGATCAGGTAGGTCTCACCGATCTTCCCTTTGGTCAGGATGTCCCAAACGGCGCGGGAGTGATCATTGGTGTGAATCCAGTCCCGAACATTCTTACCAGAGCCGTAAAGCTTTGGCCGAATTCCACTCAAGATATTAGTAATCTGACGTGGAATAAATTTCTCAATGTGCTGGTAAGGACCGTAGTTGTTGGAGCAGTTGGAAATGGTTGCCCGCAGACCGAAGGAACGAACCCAAGCCCGAACTAACAGGTCAGAACTAGCCTTGGATGAGGAGTATGGACTGGATGGCCGATATGGTGAATCAGGCATGAACTTCTCACCCTTGCCCTCACCGTGACCTGGTAAATCTTCCCGCAGTGGTAGGTCGCCGTAAACTTCATCGGTAGAGATATGATGGTAACGAACGTCGTACTTCCGGCAGGCCTGGATCAGGGTAAAGGTACCCTCGATATTAGTCTTAATGAACGGAGTTGGATCGATTAGGGAGTTGTCGTTATGACTTTCAGCAGCATAATGAACCACGGCGTCAGCTTGACTGACCAGCTTGTCAACCAGATCCTTATCACAGATATCACCAATAACCAGTTCAACCTTGTCCTTCGGCAGGCCAGCGATATTGGCTGGATTACCGGCATAGGTCAGCTTGTCCAGGACAGTAATGTGTTCAACTTCAGGGTGGTTATTAACCAGAAAGTGAACGAAGTTAGAACCGATGAACCCACAACCACCGGTAACAATGATATTCTTAAATGCTTTTTTCATATCTGACAAGACTCCTTAGATTTCACCGTAAGCAAATGGGTTGTCCTTCTCAAATTCCGTAAAAGTTGGCTGATTGGCATCCTTCTCGGAAGTAATGGTCTTATCGAATTCGATTGGCCAGTCAATGTTCAATTCAGGGGTCTTGAAGGAAAAACCACCATCAGCTTCAGCGTCGTAGTAGTTGTCCACCTTATAGAGGAAGTTAACATTATCGGTCAAGGTCAGAAAACCATGAGCAAAGCCACGTGGCACCAAGAGCTGACGGTGGTTACTTGCGGAGAGGATGTAGCCTTCCCATTGCTTGTACGTTGGGGAACCCTTCCGGACATCCACGATGACATCCAGTACGGCCCCGGTAACGACCCGGATCAGCTTCGTCTGAGCGGCCTTACCACGTTGGAAGTGCAGGCCCCGCAGCACGCCAGCCCGGCTAGACAATGATTGGTTGTCTTGGACAAAGTTGAAGTCGATCCCGGCTTCCTTAAAGTCCCGGTCAGAGTAGGTTTCCTCAAAGAAGCCCCGGTTATCACCGAAGACCTTTGGAGTAATGATCTTAACATCCTGTAACTTAGTCGTTTGTACCTTTAATTGTCCCATTCTTTTCCTCCTAATCTTGCTTAGCTAGCCGCAATAAGTATTGACCGTAGTCGTTCTTCTTGAGCGGCTGGGCCAATTCGACCAGCTTGTCCTTATCAATGTAACCCATCCGGTAGGCAATCTCCTCCAGAGCTGCGACCTTCAAATTTTGACGTCGTTCGATCGTAGCGATGAAGTTAGCCGCTTCTAGCATGGAGTCGTGGGTCCCGGTATCCAACCAGGCATAACCCCGGCCCATCAGCTTAACATCCAGCTTGCCCTGCCGGAGATATTCCTTGTTCACATCGGTGATCTCCAGCTCACCACGGTCGGATGGCTTGATGTGCTTGGCAATATCAACCACATTGTTGTCGTAGAAGTAGAGACCGGTGACCGCGTAGTTGCTCTTTGGGTGCGCCGGCTTCTCTTCAATTGACAGAGCGTGCATTTGATCATCGAAATCAACGACCCCAAACCGTTCCGGATCGTTGACATGGTAACCAAAGACTGTCGCTCCGTCAGTCTTCTTGGCAGCGTCTTGAACCAGTTGGGACAGGCCCGCACCATAATAGATGTTGTCACCCAGGATCAGGGCTACCGAGTCATCTCCGATAAAGTCCTCCCCCAGGATAAAAGCTTCTGCCAGACCATTCGGGTGCTCCTGAACCTTGTAAGAGAAGTTCATCCCCAGGTCAGAGCCGTTACCCAATAGTTCCTTAAACAGAGGCACATATTCTGGTGTTGAGATTACCAGAATATCCCGAATACCGGCTAACATTAACGTCGACAATGGATAATAGATCATTGGCTTATCGTAAACCGGGATCAGTTGCTTCGAAATACTACGTGTAATTGGATATAGACGGGTACCAGACCCACCTGCTAAAATTATTCCCTTCATTAAAATTGCCTCTTTTCTTGAAAGGTATTCCTCATATACTCAACAGCCTCTTTAACCGTTAAATTGTTGCAAAGCACCAGAGTAATAAAATAACCTATTATGGCTAACGGAACCGAAATTAATATTCCTACTACAAATGATTTAACGTTTAAATTAACCATATAGCAAAATAGCAATACGACAACGCAACCTATTAAAGCGTCTAAAACATTTTTAACAAAAGTTTTCTTTGTCAGTGTCTTTTTTAATATATCTTTCCCATAATAAGCATTCATAGTTACTGACATTACCTCAGCTAAGACAGTACTCAATGAAGCGCCATCATATGACCAAAGAGGTATAAAAACTAGATTAATCATAACATTAAATATTGCAGTTATAATTGTACTCTTTAAAAGATATTTTTCCCTTTTTGCAGGCAATAATACGCAATCTGAAATGACCCAACTAAATAGTGAAAATAGAATAGCCCAAGCAATAATTGCCAAGGAATTTGAAGCTTGTATATATTTTTCCCCTGCAATTATTACTACAATATTTTTACTAAGCATCATAAGCCCTGTCATTGCAGGAAAAGTTAAAACAATCAATAAATTTATTAACTTATTTAGAATAACTTTGTACTCATTAAAAAGCTTTTTCCCATATAAAACTGAAAGTCTAGGAATTGTTACAGTTAAAATTGCAGTTAGTAAGCTGGCAACAATTGTATAAATTTTTACAGAAACACCATAGATACCGACTTCTCGATCCCCTTTAATTAATCCTAGAATCGTGTTATCAGAAGAAACATATATATTAACTGCTATAGCTGACGCGAAAATAATTAATGTAGGTTTTACGTGAATCCTCCAATTTGTTTTCCATGAAAACCGTAATTTTACAAAAGATTTTGCATGAATATAATTTAACAAATTGGAACCTACTGAAGCCAAAACAGTTATCCAAGCGTAAATAAGATAATCAGTCGTCTTTTTTACAAATACAAATAATAATATAATCGAAATAATCTTAAATACAATATTCCTAGTTGTAATATATGCATAATCCTCATATATTACATATAGCCAATTTGTGCCAAGCGTAGTAAAAAGTATTTGAATACTAAAAATCAAAATGCACAATGAATAATTATTCAAAACTTTAAAAACTAACAAGCTTAAAATCAATAAAATATATGCTACCAGAGTAGAAGTCATATTAAGAGAAAAAACTTCGCTAGAAAAATTACTCATTTTTCTATAATTATCTCTAAATTTAGCCCCCTCTCTAATAGCATATGTATTAATACCTAGGCCAGCAATCAATAGAAAATAACCAACATACGTAGATGAAAAATTATAAATCCCCATTCCTTCAACCGAAAGAATTCTAGAAACATAAGGAAAAGTTATAAGGGGAAAAATTAAATTTAGAATACTCTGGAGCCCATTAAGAGCCGCATTAACACCTAAAGAATGTTTTTTTTTACTACTATTATTATTATTCATTAACTACTCCTTTAAAATACAAGTAAACTATAACTATGACAAACAAAATAATGTTTTTATAGCTTATTAAGAAGCTCAAGAAATTTATTAGCCTCTTCTTCAAAAGAATAATATTTAACAGTAGAAATTGCATTTTTTGAAATGTTTTTTCTCAAATTCTGAGATCGACATAATATTTCTAATCCTTTGAATAATTCCTCCTGATCAGTCATATTTTGGATTTTATAGCAATTCTTCAAGTGCCGTCCTAATTCTTTGAGGCAACCTGTATCCGAGCCTAAGACAACACAACCACGTGCCATGGCCTCCATAGCAGGTAATCCCCATCCCTCATATATACTTGGAACATAAAAAAGATTAACAGAATCATACCATTCATTTAGCTCTTCTCTACTAGGATTTTCCAAAAATTTAATTTGTTTAGGAAAGTCCTTAGGCTTTTTAAAACCAAATGTTTTTAATTTAATATTTGGATGTTTTTTTACAAAGGTTAGTAAACTATTAATACCAAATGATGTATTCTTTATATCTTGCTTAACAGCTCGTTTTTCTCTAAAAGGTATTCCTATAACAATATTATTGTTATTACTACCATATTCTCTTGTTTTAATGATATAGCTTTCAGGAATACCATTGCATATAACAGATGATGATGCATCTGTTTCTTTCATTAGCCTATCATGAAGTTCAGTACTTACTGAAACGCGTAGATCATATGGTAACTGATAACTAGCTTTTACTTTAGAATTTTCCCTTTCTTTTCCCCATGTTTCGAAATCTTGAATAAAATAAACTTTAGCTCCCTTTTGAGGCCTTAATTTATAAACCCAATAACTTGTCAGCCAGCTAGTTGCTATTGTAATATCTGCATTTCTAACAAATATATTATCAATAAAAGGTACAAATTTTACTGTAATATTATGAGAGATCCACCTTCCTCGTAAATCTTTTGATCTTAAAATTCTATATATTGATTTAGGAAATAATATTCTTTTCCATCCATAATATGCCCCTGTAAAAGGAACATAACATATAACATCATTACCATGCTTTGAAAAATAATTTAAATAATCAGTTGCCATTTGCACGCCTCCGGAGTGTCCTATTCCTGGCAAAATCATATTTATTTTCATAATTGCAGCTCCTTATTAATTAACATTTTTAACTCTACATATTGTTTTGAAATAACTATGATCAATAAAACCTGCAAGAGCAATCATCAATAATGCATTTTGATAATATCCTAGGGGAGTTAGTACAGATGTTTCAGTAAAGCCAAAAATAAACAAAGCAAGGCTATAACAAATAAATGCTGGATTATCCTTAACTCTATACACAAAATTAGACAATATAAAAATAATGAATAATGATATTATTAATCCACCCGATAAAAGTAAATACATATATGAAGTATCAAAACCTGCATATAAACGGGGCAAATTACCACCATAAAACAACTTTTGAAAATCTGTAGCAAATAAAATCGTCATTCTAGATGGTAATAAGTGAACACCATAAATTTCAAGATAATCATGCCATATCTCAGGCCTATATGTAAGAAAATTACTTAATCTATATATCCAATTATACTTACCATAATAACTTGCCAGAAACCAGGAAAAAGCAAGCAAAAAAATAGGAGCAATTAATGTCAACTTCCCAACTAACAAAAATAACTTAGGATTTTTTGAAACCATGTAAGTAGTTAAGAAAATTAATAATACAATTACTGCCGTATCATCACTCAGTATTTTCTTTTCAAAAAAAATGCAAAGTAAGAAAACTATAAAATCAAAAAAGTTAATTCTATACCATTTTAGGATAAAATAAGATAAAAGTTCTACTACCACTAAAAAGCCAATAATATTAGGATTAGGAAATCCAAATACCCACAAATTTCCTTGCTGTTTAGGAATAAAATTAGTCAAACTTAGTAATACAACAATTACAATCCCATATAATATTCCATTAAAATATAATTTAATTACTTTATAAGGCTTTATAAATAAACAATACATAGCAAAGAAAATTAAGCAACTAAATTGACTAGCATTAATAAAAAATAATAGAATCATTATTAATGCTAGTACTAAAAGTTTTAGCTTAGCATTTAAGTCTTGATAAAAAAATACATTCCAAACTAATGCCAATCCTAATACCAAGAAAATAAGAATTCTACTCAAGTTGATAATCGAAATAGAAATATTATTTTTCAAAAGACTATTCATCAAAACAAAATAAAAAATACTACATTCAAGAATCTTAGTATAAATTGTTAATTTAATATTTGAAGACATATAGAAAACCCTTTAAAAATGCCGCCTTTTCAATCAAAGAAATTACTAAACCATGCATTAATATCGTACTTATTCTTAAAATGATTTACGGTTTTATCGTATGGAGACGTAATAATAGACGGTAATTTTCCCCAATCATCAGAATCAACAACAAAAATATTCTTGGAAGAATAAAAGTTCTCATTAACAATACTCTTATTAGTTGTTATCAATTTTTTCTCTAAGAAAAGTGATTCCAAGGCCCGTAATGTATAACCTGTTTGTCCCTTTTGATTTACTTCTAAAATAGCTTTGGCAGCCATAATCCTTTTTTTTACTATATTATATGCAATATGCCTCTTAGAATTATCTGATAATATATCAACCTTATATTTCAAACCAGCATTTTTAATTTTTTTTAGTATGTCATTAATTTTCTTTTTTCTTCCCTTATCATGTCCAATAAAATATACATCATATTTTACATTTTCTTTTTGAATATTGGTAGTCCCAGTATAATATTGAATATTAAATTTCATATGATATTTTTTTTTGTCCCCTTTATCAAAGGTCCAAAACTCAACATTACTATCCGTAACCAGTCTTGGTAAAGTATGATTATTAACCGGGTTCCAATACCAATATATAATTCTAATTTGGGGATTAATTCGATGAATATATTCAGGAAGATGATTTGTCAATTCACTTGCATGAATAATAATCGTATTGTAATTATTCAATTCTGTTTTCCAATTATTGAGCCAACAAGAAAGAAAACGCGCTGGCATCTTCATAGCTACAATTCTTCGTAAAGCACGTAATGGTTTAGAAACATTTTTAAATATAACATCAGCATGTAAATTATATTCAAGCCAGCTTTTGAACATAACATCGACTTCGGGATTAGTTTGTGTTAAAATAAGTGTTTTATTTTTTTGCAATTTAGCATCATCATTCATTTCTCATAAACCTCATATATAAGTCTTACCAAAAATTAATTGCCGTATTTCTTATTCCATAAATAATACAAAATATAGCTTGGCCACCATACTATAGATAACATTAGTCGAGAATGTGGTACGTTTTCTACAGCTTTTGACCATTTTTCTCCTATAAAGTGAGAATAAGTATCAAATAAGATTGAATTTTTTAATCTTATTTTGAAGCAAAAATCCCGATCTAAAAATATTCGTGCATGCCATCTGCTTCCATTAGGATTAACTACTCGTAATCTTCTTCCTGATTTTGTTAATCCACCTTCTAAATACTTAGCCAAATATATTACTTTATCAACGTATATAACATGATAGTTCTTTGTTAAAAGATACCACATTGCACCTTCTGCAACAAAATTTTCATTTTTGTAAATTGGAAAATTCTCTTGCGTAAATAAACTAGTCCGAAAGGTTTCACAATGGTCTCCGGATACTCCTTCATTAGCCATTTCAGCAAAAGTCGATTCCTTAATTCCATTAATCTTATTATCAAATTTTTGTTGATTGTCTAACCAACCCTTTTGAAAAATTATACTCCCTATATTCTTATCATGTTCATATTCTCTCCAATAATCCAGAATTACTTCTACTGCCTTACTTATTAAAATATCATCGCTATCAACAATAACTACATATTTTCCTTGTATATATTGATGAGAATAGTTTAATGCAGTATGTTTTCCACCATTTTTTTTATAAAAATAATCTATCTTAAAATGATACGAATCCTTATCGAGTCGTTCAAACCACTGTTCAGTCCCATCATTGCTTCCGTCATCAATTATTAACCATTGGAAGTTAAACACTGTTTGATTATTTAAGCTTTTTATCAATTTTTTAATTTGTTCCAATCGATTAAAGCACGGCGTTAAAATTGTTAATTCTGGCATTTTATCGCCTCCGCATAGACTCTCATAAATTTTTTCCTAAATAAGTTTATGTCGGCGAATTTTTTAGATGTTAACAATGCTCCTTGAGCCTTTTTCTTATATATCTCAGGGTCAATTAGATTAAAATAACTATCTGAATA
Source organism: Limosilactobacillus sp. (assembly GCF_022482365.1). Classification (NCBI taxonomy): domain Bacteria; kingdom Bacillati; phylum Bacillota; class Bacilli; order Lactobacillales; family Lactobacillaceae; genus Limosilactobacillus; species Limosilactobacillus sp. The sequence goes on along the minus strand of NZ_JAKVPE010000001.1, from coordinate 2,170,483 downwards.
TTTTTCAGGATTAAATTCACTAATTAAATCCCCACAAGTTGTGTTTATAATAGTTTTCAGCCCACCAACGTTACTAGCGATAACAGGTTTGCCTAAAGCTAGCATTTCCAACGCTGACAAACCAAATCCTTCATATTTTGAAGGCATTATACAAATTTTTGCTTTTTTCATATAAGGATATGGATTTGCTTTGAAGCCTATTAATTTAACATTATTAGATAATTTATTAGTTTGAATGTAATTATCAACTTTATTTTTAAGCTCTCCGCGTCCTATAATTATAGCTTTAACATTCGGTTGGTGTTTTTTTATTTCTTTTATTATCTTACAAAAAAATAATGGGTTTTTCTGTGATGTTAGCCTTCCCACTAGACAAATATCACTACTAACACCACCATTACCATTAGACAATTGCTTGATTCTATTTATATTAATAACGTTCGGAATTATTATTGCCTTACTTTTTAATTCTTTACTACCAAATTCATCAATAATGGCAGGAGAAACACATACAACTTTATTAATTCTCCGTAAGGCCAATTTATACAAAATAGCCCTTGGATCAAATCCTTTTTTAATCCAAGTCGGATTACTATGTAAATGTGAGATAACAGGTACTTTAGGGGAAGCCATTACCGTCAGTATGCTCATAGAAAAATCTGAAGCATGAATGATATCAGGTTCAATATCATCTATTACTTTTTTTACAGATTTAAGATTCGGTTTATCCAAAGCGATAAAACGCTGTCCTCTAGTTTTAACTACCTGCTTAATAGGGCCATCTGGTGAAGCATAGTATGTTTCATACTCATCCGGCAAAAGTTGCATTAAAGTTAAAATCACGTTTTCGGCACCAGAATATTTATGGCTTTTTAATAGAAATAAGATTTTCATAAATTTAACTCCGATTGTCTATTAATTTTGCATAGGCATTATCAACTTTATTTAAACAACTTGATAGATAATATTTATCACTAAAAATACGATAGCTCTGCTTACCCATCTTTTTTATTATTCCAGGATTATTTATAATAAAAGTGAGCTTATCAATAAGTTCACTTTTAGAGGTAAATAAGAAACCATTAATATTGTTTTCTACCAATTCTGAGTTTCCACCTACATTTGTTGCTAAAACAGGTAATCCATAACTCATAGCTTCTATAATACTAATTGGTAACCCTTCGTAATGAGTAGACAATATATATATATCATTATTAATGAGGTATTCACTTATATCGTCTTTAAATCCTACAAATTTAACATTATTAGTTAGCCCATATTGAGAAACTAATTTTTTATTATATTGCAATGTTTCACCATTACCTACAAAGGTTAATTCATAACTATCTTTAGGTAATTTTGCAACTGCTTTAATCAAAGTTTCATGATCTTTCTGAGGTGAAAATCTAGCAACCATAACTAATCGGATTGGTGAATGCACAGAATAATTAACATTATTTTCTCGTGGTGCCTTTGATCCATTATGGATAACCCTTACATTGCTATTTGTATTCAGCACTCCATCTCTCATACCAATCTTTTCATCATAATTAGAAACACAAATAAACAAGTCAGTAAAACCACTAACTACTTTTTCAACATTTCTAAATAATTTTCTCTTAAATGCAGATGGTATTCCATCAGTAAACGACCATCCGTGGACCGTAAATACTACCTTAGTTTTTATACCTTTACAAGCAATTCTCCCAATTATACCTGCCTTAGAAGAATTAAGATGAACAATGTCGGGCTTTATTTTTTTTACTAATTTCCGCACCTTGAAAATTGATTCAAAATCATTCAGCGGGTCTATATTCCTTTTAACTGATTCAACTATAAATACCTTTACACCTAATTTACTAACTTTATCAGAAAGCTTTCCTTGAGACCCAACAACTAAATATACCTCATTGCCTCTAAATTTTTCGTATTTACACAATTCATATACGTAACGAGAGGCACCTCCCCATTCAGAAGTTGTAATAAAATAGAGTATTTTCTTCATCTTATCTAGCTCCATCACCCGTAAAAATAATTCTAAATGTTTTCAAAGCAATTTTGAAATCGAACTTTAAGGAATAATGTTCAATATAATAATTATCTAATTTAGATTTTTCATTAGGATTAAGATCATATCCTCCATTAACTTGAGCATAACCAGTTAATCCGGGAATAATTCGTAAGCGGCGCGGAAAATCCGGCCATTCTTCATAAAATTTCTGAGTAAGAACAAATCGCTCCGGCCGCGGACCAACTAAGCTCATATCCCCCTTAATGATGCTCCAAAACTGTGGTAATTCGTCAATCCGCGTCTTCCGCATAAAACACCCAACTGAAGTAACCCGTGGATCATTTTTTTTCGCCCAAACAGCACCAGTCTTCTTTTCGGCATCATTACGCATTGACCTTAATTTAACAATTGTAATTGGCTTACCCAAGTAACCAACTCGTTTCTGCTTAAAGAACACCGGACCCTTTGAATTTAAATTAATTAAAATTGCAAAAATGAAAATAATTGGTAAACTAATAATCCCAAAAATCACTCCAAAGACAACATCACAGATTCTCTTACCAACCAACTTCGACTTAGGAAATGGTTTCCCAATATGTTTCAAGAATGTGTAACCGTTCTCTGGACTGGCTGTCTTCTCTACTGAAGCTTGCAAAATAATCCTCCTGCTAGTTTTCTGAATAATACTTCCAATAATTGCTTAGGCCATCGTGAAGCGACCACTGCGGTTCAAAGCCAATTTTCTTAAGCTTAGAAACATCTGCACGTGACTTACTAATGTCACCCTGACGAGCTTCTTTCTGAATAATGTTTAACTTTTTTCTCGCAATATCCTCATATGTATGAACGACATCAATCAATGGTGTTTCGTTACCATTTGCAATATTATACACAGTTGGCTTGTCTGTCTCTTCTGAAATCTTAATCAGTGCATCGACAACATCTTCAACATAAACAAAATCGCGGGTTTGAGATCCATCGCCGTAAAGGACAAATGGCTTATTTTCTTTAAGGCATTTTGTCACAATTGATAGGACGCCGGAATATTCCGAATTTGGGTTCTGTCTTGGTCCATAAACGTTGAAAAAGCGAACAGCAACTGTCGGTATGTCATATAGTTTACCGAAATCAACCGTATAACGTTCAGAAGCATATTTATCAATTGCATAGGGGGTAAGGGGATCTACATGCGATTCTTCTGTCTTCGGAAAGTCTGCAGCATTTCCATAAACTGCAGCTGAAGATGTAAACAAGAACTTTTTAATTGGCAAGTGGTTAGTCCGGATAAACTCTAATGTATTTATTACCGATTCCTGATTTACAAGGTGTGTATACCAAGGCCGAACAATCGAATCTGCAACACTGGATACCGCAGCCAAATAATATATGTAGTCAAAGTTCCATTTTAAAAGAAGCTTATGCATAAAGTCTTCATCGCAAACATTATGTTTGAAAAAGGTTATCTTATCACTAATATCTGAGAGGTTCTGCAAACGCCCCATCGATAAATCATCTACAATAACGACTTTACTATTATTCCTAACAAGTTTGTGAGCTAAAGTTGAACCTATAAAACCAGCCCCACCGGTTATTAATACTTTAATCATAGAATCCCCCATTAATTAACTAAAATATCCAAAACCTCTTCTTTTTCTTCACAGCTCTTACCACGTTCTGTGGGACATCATCCCCATTAATAATTGCCCGGGCATTCGTCGCATAACGTTTTGCAAGCCCTTCGCCAAACTCGCGACGCAGCTTTTCAAACGCTTGTCGCATCTCATACTTCCGTCCTGGCAGGTCATGGGCATCCGAAGCAAATACATAGCCCTGACCGGCCGCAATCAGTTGCTTGCTAAAACGTTCAACCTTCTTACCAAAGGTTCCCACATACGAGCTCGCCGTTATCTGCGACAGACATCCCTTTTCCAGCAGCTCGTGCAGTAATTCTGGTCTTGCCATAATCATCGTGTTCCGCTCCGGGTGGACAATTACCGGAATGATTCCCCGCTGTTGCAAGTCAAAAATCATCTGACCAGTGTAATGCGGCACATCGTCATCCGGGAACTCTAGCATCAAATACCGGTTACCAGTATCGGCAAACAAAATATCGTCCTTATCCAACGCCGTCAGCAAATCACCGTTGATTCGCACTTCCTGTCCCGGAAAAACCGTCAGCGGAATCTGGTGTGCGTCAATCTCTTTTTGAAAAGCCGCTGTCCGCTTTATAACGTCCTGCTTATGGTTCACGTAACGACCATTCATATGGTGCGGCGTCAACAACGCATGCGTTATCCCGTTTTCCGTTGCCTCCCGGGCGAGACGGAGCGAAATCGCCGTGCTTTTCGAACCATCATCGATGCCAGGTAACAGGTGGCAGTGCAAATCCACCATGACCATTACTTATCACCTTCACCATAACCATATCCATAGCCGTAACCGTAGCCATATCCGTAGGCACTATCGCCCTTGTTATCAACGGCGTTCATCACGTATCCCAGTAGGTTAGCATGGGCCATCTTCAGAAGTTCAACCGACCGCCGTGCGGCCATCTTTTGGGTGCTCCCCTGCCGAATGACCATCACAACGGCATCCAGGCTATGGGAAATCACTTGGGTATCCGTAACTTCCAGCATTGGTGGCACATCCAGGATTACCAGGTCATAATTTTCCCGGACGGCTTTCAAGAAGGTCTGCATCCGGTGAGAGCCTAACAATTCTGCCGGGTTCGGTGGGATTGGCCCACTTGATAAGAGGTCGAGGCCATCAATCTCGCTTGGCTTAATAATCCGCGCTAAGTCGATGGAGTGTTCCTGGCTGTTTAGGATTGAAGTCAGTCCTTCCCGACCATCAATCCCAAAGGTGCGGCTCAACGTCGGCCGCCGTAAGTCGGTGTCGACTAGCAGAACATGCTTCCCATTTTGGGCAAAAACCACGGCCATATTATCAGCGACCGTCGATTTTCCTTCAGAAACATTGGCGGAGGTGAATGCTAAGGTCTTGATTGTTTTATCAATCGACATGAAACTAATGTTAGTCCGAATTGTCCGGAACTGTTCGGAAATAACACTCTTCGGGTGGACAGCAGTAATTAGCTTAACCCCGTTATCCATTGTGTCGGTTGAATTCTTATTTTTGCGGTGAAATAAAGACATTTTCTGACCTCCTTAAACCCGACGCCTTGCGCTTGTATTTGAACGCTGTTTACTGTTAAGTGTTTCCTTTTTCCGGTCAAGATGAATGTGATCGATGTGTCCCAGGTTCGTTAACCCTAACTCATCAACCATGAATTCATCAGAGTTAACCGCGGTATCCATCAGTTCCTTGATAATCAAGTAAATAAAGGAAGCTAAAAGTCCCAAGATTGCCCCGGCCAGGGTGAACAACTTAACGTTCGGGAAGGACGGCGCAGATGGTGCCGATGCCCGCGACACAATCGTGACGTTGTTGACACTCATCATCTTCTTGATCCGCTTCTTGAAGACGGACGCAATCGTGTTGGCGGTTGCTGCTGACTTCTGTGGGTCATCGGTCGTTACCGCTACTGAAAAGACTTGCGAATTCTGTTCGTTACTGATCTTGATGCCCTTTTTCAGTTGACTAGCGGGAACATTGTAATTGCGACCATATTCCTTAGCCACCTGACTACTACTATTCAGCTCATTACTGGTCTGCTCCAAGATCACGTTATTCGTGATGATGTCCTTGTAGGTATTGATGATCTGGACATCGGCCTGCTGGTCGTTATATGCCTGACCGTTGCTATTACTGTGCTTTTGGTTGACCAGTATTTCTGTATTAGCCGTATATTTCGGAATTACCGCAAACTTTGCCACGGCAAAGCCTAACACGGCAATCAAGACTGTCCATAAAATCAGCATCAGGTAATTATTGCGAATAATCACCAGTAACCGGTGAAGGTCAATCGTATTCGTTGCTTCGTTTTGTGAATCCGTCATTGTCTACTCCTTAATTTTTCAAACTATTCTGGAGCAGGGTCGTTACCCGCTCCTGTTCGGCACTTGGTACTACTTCAAAGTCCTGGCCATCATCGTTTTGGCCCCGTCCTTGGGCGTGGTCTTGGACCACCTTGGCATTTGCCTGGCGGTAGTCCTTGGCTAGCGTGACCATATTCTTAAAAGTCAGGTCTGTTTGTGAACTGTCAGCAATTGACTTTAAGAATTGCCGGTTGAGAACCGTCTCATAAGAGATGGACTTCTTCAATAAAGCGGTGATGATCAACCGTTGCCGTTGTTGCCGTCCGTAGTCACCCTGCGGATCGTCATAACGCATCCGGCTAAACTTCAACGCGTTCTTCCCATTCAGATGATAGGTCGTTCCCTTCTTGAAGGAAACACCACCGTATGTGAAGGTCAGTGGTGACTTTACATCAACCCCACCAACCTGGTTAATTGCCTTTTCCAGGCCGCCCATATTGACCAGGACGTAGTAATCGATTGGGATATTGAAATGCTGGTGAACAACCTTGACACTCTCTTTTACCCCGCCAAATGTGTAGGCGGCGTTGATCTTAGCCGGTGACTCATCAGGGTAACCAGGGAGGTCGACCTTCATGTCCCGCGGCAGGCTGACGATCGTGGTCGTCTTCTTCTTGGGATTAAGGGTCATTACCATCATGGTATCTGTCCGCCCCTTGTAGTTTCGCCCAAGGGCCCCTGTATCAGTCCCCAGTAAGAGGATCGATACCGGCCGCCGCTTTGCAAGCACCTTATCGGCATCACGCTGTTTAGTGATGCCGGCGCTGTTGTACATGTCATTCGTCGTGACTTTCAGGTTTCGCCATGCAATTGTTGCAAAGAAAATCGCAAAAAGCAGGAGAATCCCCACGGCCCACCAAAAGATATTCTTCAGTATCCGTCGCCGGTGGTGGTGACGATGATGGCGGTGGTGGTGGTGATGACGAACAACTTGTTCATTCAACGACTGCTGACCCGCTAATTCATCTTTAGTATCATTGTTCTCTGACATCGACTGTCTTCTCCTAATTTCTTCGTATACGTAAAAACACTTTTAATAATTTTTTAACAACTTATATTTTATTCCTCCTGGTCACGACTTACAAATCACCAATAATTTAAGGTTTGGGTATTTTGAAATCCAATTTTTCAGTTGATAATTAAATTACTTTACCTATTTAAGTGGGTGCAATATCATGCTAACGGGCTTAAAATGATATTGCTACGGTGCCAAAATTAATTTTTCGCCACCGATAAGAAAAGGCAAAATTTTTTAAAATTCATTTAATTTAACGTCCGATAAGGAGGCTTTCTAGGCAAAAATTACTCCTTCAATATGCCAATTTATGTCTTACCACGTAATCTTTTGGTGCATACAAAAAAGCCAGCCGTTAAGCTAACTTAAAATAATTATTCCATATTTTCTAACCGGTTTTCCTATTTGTATATCATCTCACTGTCCTAAACTTACTCCGGTCCTTATGACCCCAGAATTGGAAAAGGTCGGTCCGCAAAGCACCATTATACAGCTTCCGCCGCTTGGTTGCCTTTGCCCCGTAGTACTTCTCAAATTCCAAATCGGCGGTCAAAATGTACTTGCTCCAGGTCGTCAGTGGTCGGTAGAGCTCCCCCATCTGCCGGTACAATTCGTGGACGGCCGCATGGTCACTCAGCCGTTCCCCGTATGGCGGGTTGGCCACGATGACCCCGTTATACTTGTCAGTCCGCCAGTCCTTTAGCGCCAATTGCTTAAAGGTAATGTCATGGGTCAATCCAGCGGCCCGACAGTTCTCTTCAGCAATCTCCACCATGTTTTGGTCAATATCATAACCATGGATGTCGAGTTTGACATCATAATCCGCCTTATCATCAGCCTCATCACGGACGTCATCAGATAAGCCCGCTGGCATCAAGTTAACCCACTGCTCACACGCAAAGGCCCGGTTGATCCCCGGAGCAATGTTATGTCCCAGTAAAGCGGCCTCGATTGGAATCGTTCCTGAACCACAAACCGGATCCACAAACGGGTTATCAGGAAACCAGTGGGCAAGCATCACCAACGCTGCCGCCATGTTTTCCTTCAAGGGAGCGCCCCCTTTATTCTTCCGGTAGCCCCGCTTGAACAGGCTCTCTCCCGTCGTATCCAGGGTCAACATTACCTGGTCCTTGTTAATTACAACTTCTAGCGGGTACAGGTTCCCTGTTTCTGGCAACCGTGTCCGCCGGTGATACACCCTGCTCAGCCGCTGGACAATTGCCTTTTTTACGATCGCCTGAACGCTGGGAACATTATGGAGCTGAGAATGGTGACTGCGGCCCTCCACCGGGAATTCGGCATCGACCGGGAGGAATTCTTCCCAGGGCAACGCCGTCGTGTTTTCAAAGAGCTCATCAAAGGTCCGGGCAGGAAACTCGCCGACAATAATCTTGATCCGGTCCGCCGTCCGGAGCCACAGGTTGGTGGTTAAAATGTCCCGCATGTCGCCGGTAAAGCGCACCCGGCCGTTTTCAACCTTGGCTTCGTAACCTAACTGGCGGAGTTCCTTGCCGACCAGGGCCTCAATCCCGGCCGCCGCCGTTGCCATTAATTGATATTTTTGCAAAATCAAATCTCCTCGTTATTCAATGTTAACCCTATTTTACCCGATGAGCATAAAGAATGCTAATACTGGTCCTCCTGCATCGTTGCTGGCCAGCCGACAATTGCCTGCCGCTTATCCAAGCTTTCCAGCAGCCGCACATCAGCCGGGGCTAAGGTAAAATCAAAAATCGCTAAGTTATCTGCCATATGCTGCGGGTCCAGGGCCTTTGGAATCACAACGATCCCTTCCTGGTTTAAGAAGCGCAGGGTAACCTGGGCCGGTGTCCTATGGTAACGCGCCGCCACCTTCTGCAAAACCGGCTGATCCAAAAAGCCGGGCTGGTTCTCACCCAGTGGTGCATAAGACTCGTGAACCATCCCCCTGCTCATCAAATAGGCGTGCATCCGCTTTTGCTGCCAGAGCAGGTGGGTTTCAATCTGGTCAATCGCCGGGGCCACGGTTGCTCCATCGATAATCGCTTGGACCTGGGAAGCGTTGAAGTTACTGAGGCCGATTGCCGCACCTTGCCGTCCTGGTAGGCGTCTTCTAGTGCCCGGTAGGTCTCGTCATCGTTCCCGGTCGGCCAGTGGATGATCACCAGGTCAAAGTAGTCATGGTTAAACCGTCGCAACGATTCGTCTAAGCCTGCCTTGGTGGCCGCGTAGCCACTAGTCTGCACCTTGGTGGTGACAAAGACCTGGTCTCTGGCCAGCCCACTCTCAGTCAAGGCCTCGCCGACCTCAGCCTCGTTGCCATAATACTGGGCCGTGTCAATTAGGCGGTACCCCGTCTGCAGGGCCAAGAGGACATTTTTCGTTGTCTCCTCCGGTGCCGTTTGGTAGGTTCCGTACCCCACTGCGGGCATGATAATCCCGTTATTTAGTTTAACCTCCTTCATTATTACCATCCTATTCCCAAAAATCTTCAAAGTCCCGTGACGCCGCCGTCGTGCTATCCGCCTGAACTACGTTGCCCTTGACAATCTTCAAATCATCATTTTCCGCCGCAAAGTGGTAGCTAATCCCCCTTTGCTTTTCATAATCGACGGTGGTCACCTTTCCAGAAAAGTACCACTCATCACTAAAATCGATGTAGTAGGTGACCCCAGCTTTGACCACCTTTGCGACTGCCTGACCCGGTTCAGTTGGCACTTGGTATTTGACCTTGACACCCGTCGGCCCTTTCTCCGCCACAAAGGCTAGTTGGTCTCCTTCATGGAGGCCCAAGTGGTCTTTCAACCAGCTTGCGGCATGATCAGTTACTTCTAATTTTATTTTCGTCCCACCTTTTTTATTAAATTTAACATATCTAGTCAGTAATCGGAAACGATTCCCACTAGACGCAAAAAGTCTTCAGCATTCGAATGAATTCGGACCGTACAATACCCCTTAGTCTGTTTTAAAGTGTAAACTTGACAGGGCACAGTACCGAAATCTTTACACTGAAATGTAATTAATCATGGAAATTAAATTATTTACTTAACAATTAGGACGTCACAGGAGGAATGCCGAACGACATAACCGCTATGTGATCCCTGAATCATTTTCTCAACTACATTAATGCCAGTATTTCCTAATATGATTAAATCAATTTGATTTTCTTGGGGAAACTCTTTAGCCAATATGACCTTGATGTTTCCAACTAAAACCTTACTAACAACATTAAGTTTTTGAGCCTGTGCTTGATCAACATATGGTTTAATTCTTTGCGTGATTTGATTATACAGATCTCGATAAAAATCTTCATTAACACCAAAAGAAGAATCCATACCACGATCACGATTAACAATCCAAATTATATAAAGTGTAGCTGATAAAGATTTTGATAAATCACATCCTACCTTAAAAGCTCGATCAGCTTGTTCTGAACCATCTAAGCCAACTAATATTCGCTTATAAGTCATATGTCATTCTCCCTTTTTATCCTTAATAGTTGCATGGCGTCTACCATAGCCAAAGTAAATAGCCATACCGATTGCCAGCCAAACTACAAATCGTAGCCAAGTTTCCCAATTTAGTCCGGCTATAAGCGTAATACAAAAAATAATTGCAATAATTGGGGTAATTGGAACTCCTGGTGCCCGAAAGCCTCGATGGATTTCAGGATGGGTACGACGCATTAGAAGAACTCCGGCAGAAACTAAAATAAAAGCAGTTAAAGTTCCGATATTGACCAATTCTGATAAAATATTTAAATTGATAAATCCACTTGCTAACGCTGTAATAATTCCAAAAAACCAAGTTCCTTTAAAGGGAGTTTGATGTTTTTGATCGACTTGACCAAAGAATTTGGGAAATAGACCATCTCTCGACATTGAGTAACTAATTCTTGATTGCCCATATAGTTGAACCAAAATAACGGTAGTCATGCCTAAAATAGCCCCCACGCTAACAATAATGGATAACCAAGTTTGTCCCGTTTTGGCTAAAACAGCTAAAATAGGAGCATTTAAATACTTAATAAAAATAGTATATTTAACAACACCAGTCATAGTCAATGTCATAATGATATAAAGTATCGTTGAAATTAATAATGACAGTAAAATTCCCCGTGGTAATGTCTTACTAGGATTGATAGTTTCCTCAGCACTGGAAGATACGGCATCAAATCCGATGAAAGAGAAGAACACAATAGATGCAGCTGGAATAATACCAGATGCAGTTCCATTGTGATAAGAATACCAACCAAATGGACTAAAAGGATGCCAATTTTGTGGCTTAATAAACCAAATTGTACAAATAATAAATAAAACAATAACTGCTAGTTTAACTAGAACCATTGTGTCATTAACTCGCTTAGTTTGAGTAATCCCAATTGAAATAATCCAAGTAATAACTAGGACAATTAAAAAGGCTGGTAAGTTAAAAATTGTATTGACTCCAGGAGTTGTTCCTATTGCAGCAGTTAATAAGGTGGGAATACGGATTCCCATATTACTTAATAAATTAGTAAAATAACCAGACCAACCAACTGAAACAGTTGCCGCGCCAAGAGCATACTCTAAGATTAAATCCCATCCAATAATAAAAGCAATAATTTCACCAAATGCAATGTATGAATATGTGTAGGCGGATCCGGCAACCGGAGCCATTGAAGCAAATTCAGCATAGCATAATCCAGCAAAGCCACAACATATAGCTGCCATAAAAAATGATAAAGCCAAGGCAGGCCCAGCTGTTAGGGCTCCTTTACCAGTTAGAACAAAGATTCCAGTCCCTATGATGGCACCAATACCTAAAAAAGTTAGATCCCAAGTTTTTAAGGTGCGCTTTAAAGGTGAGGCGTGTTTAACAAGATCATTAATATCTTTTTTACGGAATAATGATGACATATGTTCACTTTCTTTCCTTTTTCTAATCATTTTATCATTTTTTTGTAATTTGTAAAGAAAGTAACGTGTGATTAATTTTTCCGTCGTTGAATATGTTCCTATTCAAAACACCCCCTAGAGATGACACTTTTATTATTTCTACGAATAGTCAAGGGTCCGTCTGAAAACTTTATTTCAGGCGAATCAGAATCGCCGCCAAGTAAACGCGTTCTAAATAAACGTGAGCTAACTTGTCATAGCGGGTCGCAATTCGCCAGAAGTTCTTCAGTTGATTGAAGAAGTTTTCAATTAAGTGCCGTTCACGATACACGTAGTAGTCCACCGGCCATTTCTCTTTAGCGTTACTCTTGGGCGGAATGGTATAGGTGCCTTCCTCAGCTTCCAAGTATTGGCGAAAAGCCTCACTGCCATAGGCTTTATCCGCAATCACATTGACGCCGGCAATTTTTAACTGACTGATTAAGGGTTGCGCAACTTGACTGTCGTGAACTTGACCACCCGTGAGGATCATTTTGAGCGGGTTCCCCAGGCCATCAACGACGACATGAATTTTGGTCGTGAGGCCCCCGGCACTGCGGCCGATCGCTTGATTTTCTACTGTGCAGCGGGATTTTTTTGAGCCCCAGTGCCCTTTTGATGGACCCGAATGGTCGTCGAGTCCAGGCTGACATTTTCCATGTCGGGATCGTCGTCCTCACAAATGATTTTGAAGATCTGTTCGAAGAGACCACTATCCGTCCACTTTCGGAACCGGCTATAAACGGTTTTCCAAGAACCAAACTCGGTAGGCAAGTCTCGCCAGGGTGAGCCGACCTTGAGTTGCCAGAGCACGGCATTTAAAGCCGCTCGATTACTTAACTTGGGTGGTCGACCAGTGGTATAGGCGGGAAAGAGCTTTTCAATTTGCTGCCACTTTTCATCAGAGATGGCGTGTCGATTAGTGGTTAATGGAGGCTTAGTCATGCGGTGATTCCTCATTTCTTGTTTTTTAACCAGATTATACCGGAACTTTGGCTAAAAAGCTTGTTTTAAGACAGACCCTACTTATGAATCGAAAAAAGTTGAATAAACGTTTGCCTTCGCTTGCGTTTTCGGTATTAATGCTAATGACGTTTGGAAACCTAGGGACATCGATGGCCTTTGCTTTGCAGAGTGCTAACATGGGGCGGATCTTCCAAACCCTGGGGGCGGACCCAACCAAGCTAGGATGGTTTTTCATCCTGCCGCCATTAGCAGGGATGGTTGTTCAACCACTGGTCGGCTACTTTTCCGACCGGACCTGGATTCCTAAAATTGGGCGGCGGCTCCCTTACTTGATTTTAGGGACGATTGTGGCTGTCATTGTGATGTGCCTGTTGCCGAACTCCGGCTCGTTTGGTTTCAAGACTTCGACTGCGCTATGGTTCGGCGCGGTAGCCATCCTATTTATGGACCTGTCTTCAAATATGTCGATGCAGCCATTCAAGATGATGATTTCTGACATGGTAAACGATGAACAAAAGGACCAGGCTTGGTCATGGCAGACGATTTGGGGAAACATCGGGTCCGTTGCCGCTGACCTCTTCCCGTTTTTGTTGACCTGGATTGGGGTTAAGAATGTTGCAGCTAAGGGTGAATTACCAGATTCTGTTAAGTGGTCATTCTATATTGGAGCTGCGATTTTAGTTGTTTCATCAATCTTTACTATTTGGAAAGTTGACGAATATGACCCAGAGACTTATGCCAAGTACCACGGCTTAGACCAAAATGCTAATATCAGTGAAAACTTCTTCACAATTGTTAAACACGCGCCCAAGGTTTTCTGGACGCTGGGAATTGTTGAATTCTTCTCTTGGACTGGTTTCCAATACCTGTGGACTTATGGTGCAGGGACGGTGGCCCAAAACATCTGGCACACTACGAATGCTTCTAGCGCTGCTTACCAAGCGGCCGGGAACTGGTTTGGTGTCCTGTCTGGTGTTGAAGTCGGGGTAGCAATTATTTACGGATTGGTTTTGCAAAAGCTGAATGACCGAATTCGGAAACCTGCCTACGCCTTAGGAATGGTCCTGGGTGCCCTCGGCTTCTGGGGCTTGTCTGTTGCGCCGACTAAGCTATTATCGTTCGTTGCTTTTATTGGTATCGGGATGTGCTGGGTTACGATCAACTCCATCCCGTTCACTATCCTGACGAATGCCCTGGATGGTAAGCATGATGGTACTTACATGGGGTTATTCAACTGCTGGATCTGCTTCCCGCAGATTGTTGCTTCTGTTTGCTCCTTTGCTCTTTATCCGTTATTGGGCAACTACATGCCACACATGCTGGTCGTAGCTGCTGCCCTAGCACTGATTGGGGCATTTGCGGTTTACGTTGTCAAGGAAACCTCTGTTGAAAAGGGAGATATTGACTAATGAAACTTGCTGCTATCTACCACCGGCCAGAAAGCGAAATGGCCTTTCTTTATGACTCTCAGACGATGCATATCCGTTTACGGACTGCTAAAGATGACGTAAAAGCGGTCCAGCTATTGCACGGTGACCCTTACAGTCTTCGCAGCCTGGCGGGAATTAAACCGCCATTTTATACCAAACCGACGCCGATGAAGAAAATCTTGTCTGATGACCTCTATGATTATTGGCAGATTGCGGTTACCGAGCCGAAAAAGCGCTTGGCGTATGCCTTTGACATCACTGGCGCTGATGGGACGAGGACGGTTTATACCGACCGGGGCTACCTTCAGCCAGATGACCACGCGGCCTTGAATGATTTAAATACCTACTTTCGGATGCCCTTCTTCCAAGAGATTGATATGTTTCACGCTCCAGAATGGGTAAAGAAAACGGTTTGGTACCAGATTTTCCCCGAGCGCTTTGCCAATGGTGATCAGTCCAACGACCCTGCTGGTACTAAAAAGTGGAATGCCAATGACCATCCTGGTCGTCAGGATTTCTATGGCGGTGACTTGCAGGGTGTACTGGACCACCTTGACCACCTTCAAGCATTGGGTGTCAATGGGATCTACTTTAACCCGCTTTTTAAAGCCCCTTCTAACCATAAGTATGATACAGAAGACTATTACCAGATTGACCCCCACTTTGGTGACGCCGCCTTATTTAAGGAAGTAGTTGCCCAGGCTCACAAGCGGGGGATTAAGGTAATGCTAGATGCCGTCTTTAACCATATTGGTGATAAGTCGCCGCAGTGGCAGGACGTCCTTAAAAACGGCCAAAACTCGAAATATGCTGATTGGTTCCATGTTAATAAGTTCCCAGCAACTTACACGCCGACCAAGAACTTTGAATTTACCCCGGATGCAACTTACGATACCTTTGATTACACACCGCATATGCCGAAACTCAATACAGCTAACCCAGCAGTGCAGGATTACTTGTTGGGAATTGCCAAATATTGGATTGAGGAATTTGATATTGATGCTTGGCGGCTGGATGTGGCCAATGAAATTGACCACCACTTCTGGAAGAGGTTCCACCAGGAGACAACGGCCCTCAAACCAGATTTTTATATCCTAGGTGAGATTTGGCATACTTCGCAGGCGTGGCTGAACGGGGACGAGTTCAGCGGGGTTATGAATTACAGTTATACAGGTGCTATTTTGGATCATTTCATTAATCATCGGATTAGCGCGGAACAAATGATAGACCATCTGAGTAATCAGTTGATGAAGTATCGTGACCAGACTAACCAGATGATGTTTAATGTTTTAGATTCACATGACACTGCCAGGATTATGACCCAGGCTCGTGGTAACCGGGATCTGGTCAAGGAAACCTTTGCCTTTACCTTCTTGCAGCCTGGTACACCGTCGATTTATTATGGTACCGAGTACGGCATGGATGGCGATAATGACCCAGACTGTCGGAAACCGATGAATTGGGTGCCAGATGATGATGGTCAGGATATGTTTACTTTCTTTAAAAAGTTAGTGGCATTGCGACGGAACAATGCAGACTTGATTGAAGGCGGCATGGTTGTTCTTAAAGTCTTGCCGACAGGACTGGTGGAAATTTCTCGTATGGGTGCCGGAAAGGTTCTTACGGGGATTTTCAACACTACGAATTTACCAATTAAATGCTTAAGTACCGGTCGGTTACTTCTTAGCCAGGGCGTACAGGATCACCAATTGATGCCAAATGGGTTTGTGATTACAATGAAATAGCAAGTCTGAACTTAGTAAAGGTTAATTCTTGAAGTGAACCCTGCAAGTTGGACACTTTAATCTAGGCAACTTTCTCTAAGGCAAGATTCCGCCTATCAATTACAGAAATTGAAAAAATTAGGTTACTCTGATTTATTCATAAAAATGGTTCTACAATTTTAAGTACTGATGGATTTAACATCAGTGCTTATTTTGGTTTAAATTTAAAATAAAAAACGAAAGATGGCTGACCCCCGTCTTCGTTTAAGAAAGGACCATCTTTCATGGATAATTCTATCAGAACTGCTCTCGGAATTAAAGACACTCATCTTGAACTTGATACCAATACTAAAGAAGACTCGATTGCCGATCACGGCGATTATATTGTGGTCCATCTTGTTCAATCCTACCCCATGCATTGTCCTCATTGTGGCCGGCTAATGTACAAGAATGGCATTAAAATCGTTAACTATCATGGGGCAGGCCTTCATTACAAGCCGACTGTTTGGTCGATTAAAAAGCAGAAGTATATTTGCCCAGCTTCTCCTCAATGTCCACAAACAGTGACGAAATTAGCTCCGGTCGAGGATGTCCAATATCGTCAACATATCGCCACGAGTATTAAGCAACGCATTATGATGCAACTGGTTAAGAATGAATCCCAAACTGATATCGCCGATGATTTTTCTGTTTCGGGCTGGACCGTCAGGCGCGTAATTAATCACCTTGATCATGTCTTTAAGCCTAACTACCATTGGCTTCCCCGTCATATTGCCTTCGATGACTTTCATTCTGGTCGCTTTGCGCCCAGCGGAATGAGCATGATTCTCGTAAACATTGAGAACCATCGAACGCTCGATATCATTCTTTCACGCCGGAGTAGCTTTCTTCGCAATTACTTCCTGCGTTATAGTCACCGCGCTCGTTTAGCGGTTCAAACTGTTACGGTCGATCTCTATACTCCTTACCGCCGCTTGATTCAAGAGCTATTTCCGCATGCTTTAATTATCGCGGACCACTTCCATGTCGTAGCTCAAGCTTACCGTGCCCTGAACCAAACTAGGATTAAAGTAATGAACCGTGCCGGAAAAAGTTCCCGGCAATGGCGAGCTCTCAAACATTTTTGGAAACTGCTCTTAACCCCTAGTGCACTCCTCAAGTATGATAACTTTTGGCGCCGCCGCAATTTTGGTTACGCCCAGCTAACTGATATTGAGGTTATTCATCGTTTATTAGCTTTCGACGACGAGCTTAAGCAGGCCTATCAATATTACCAAGGCCTGATTCTAGCAGTTAATCATCGGAGTAAGTCAGCTCTCAACCAACTATTAGCTATCAAATGGACCGCGCTTCCCCAAGCGTTTCAGAAGGTCCAACGCACTCTGCGAACCCATCGTCAAGAAATCATCGCCAGCTTCAAATATGATCATTACACGAATGGTCCCGTTGAGGGTACAAACAATAAGATTAAAGTTATCAAACGGACTGCCTATGGCTTTCGTAACTTCTTCCACTTCCGCGTTCGTATCCTGATTTCCCTGCCGAATTCTTATATCGCCATTAATTGGCATAATAAAACAGCTCATGTCCAGGGTCAGGCAAGAGCTGCTTAGAAATTATTCAATTTATCTTATCAGTACTTCTTGACGAAGAGCCGAACTTAGTAAAGGTTAATTCTTGAAGTGAACCCTGCAAGTTGGACACTTTAATCTAGGTAACTTTCTCTAAGGCAAGATTCCGCCTATCAATTACAGAAATTGAAAAAATTAGGTTACTAAGGGATTTTTAAGCGCTCTGTCAATTAGAGCGACCGCCTTAGGATGACTTCAGTATATCATGTTTTTAAATAACTAGAGCTATTTTCTTAGTTGATTTGTAAACACGAATTGTCAACTCAAGTGCAACATGGCTATGAAGCTAAATATTGATGAAAACATTGTTGAGCGGTGTGGTAGTGAAGAAGCTTGCGGGGCTTGGTATTGATAGCTTGGACTGCTTGGTGGAGGTAGAGAAGGGATTGCTTAATGGGTTGGCCCTTGGGATAGAATTGACGAAGCAGTCCATTATTGTTTTCATTGCTTCCCCGTTCCCAAGGTGAGTACGGGTGAGCGAAGTAAATCTTGGCATGTCTAATTTTAGCCAATGTAGAGAATTCGGCACCATTATCAAAAGTGATCGAGTTAAACCAGTTTGGATGGTAATTAATCACCTTCTGAAGCTCTTGACGACAGGTTCCTGCTCGGTAATTGGGAATCTTAATGACAATCTCAAAGCGCGTTAAGCGTTCTGTTAGAGTCATCAGGGCTGGTTGATTCTTCCGCCGAACCCCCTTGACTAAATCCCCCCTCCCAATCAAAAGGACGTTGGCGCTGATTAATCTTTTGCGGGCGTTTTTCAATTGAAACTCCCAGCCGCTTCACTGCTTGCCGAGAGTGGGAACGATGGTGCTTTTTTAGATGCCGACTTAGCTTCTGTGGTAAATCAAGATTCTTAATGGCTAACCGTCCCTGGTCAATATAGCGGTAAACAGTTGGCGTTGACGGACAAAACTGGTCAGGAAACTTTAACTTGAACTGGCCAATAAACTCGTCCACACTCATCGCGTTAAATTGGCTGCCCAGCTGTTTGGTTAGGAGCTTAAAGAAGAAATGGCCCCGTTTAAGCAAGAAATGACAATGACATTTCAGCCGCCGCTGTTCATGCTTGGCTGGCGCCGTTTCACCATAGTAGTGATGGTAAAGAAAGTAATCTGAGTTACGCTGTAAGACACGACCACGTTTAAGCTCACGACCAATCGTTGACCGATGACAGTGAAGCTTTCTGGCGATCGCGGCATTAGACCAGTTCAGATCATGTAGTGCCTCAATCTGTCCACGCTGCTCACTAGTTAGTTGATGGTAGTAACGAGGAATGTTAGAATCAATCTGAGTCATGAAGATCACCTTTCTTATTTTTTGGTCAATTTAAGTTTAGGTCTTCATGGCCTTTTTGTTTAATTTATGATGTTGCACTTAGATTGTAAATCCGGCCCTTACTAACTGGCTTACCTTTGGCTTTGAAAACGGGTGCCACAATATCATGCTTCTCTTCCATAAAGAAATCCTCCTGTACTGAATCTTATGTCTTCAGTATAGGAGGATTGGTCAACCGCGCCTAGACGGGGTATTGCTGACTATTTACTTTTTCGTCATCTTAAATAGATTGTTATGTGTTGATGTGGTTGCGAAGGGACAAAAATAATAGTGGTAGTTCCCTTGGAAGATTGTTGGACTTTGATGCCATCTTTAGAATAATTCTTACCGTAATTAAGAAGTGGAAGGGTAACCTGATTCTTTTTGTTGGGAATTAGGTTTGTTAAGCGATAGCTAATTCGATCATATTCTGGATGAATTTGTCTGTTGCTTAGTCTAATTCTCTTCCCATTTATCAAAGCAATGTGTCGATGTATATCAGAAGCTTTTCGGAAATTGGCGGCCTTATTGATCCCGTGTAGCGTTTGGTATGGCATATAGTCTGTATATACCGCTTCAGTTGCGTAGTTATTGTATTGCTTGACACTATGATAATCAATGACCTGATTATTACGATGACAAAACGTGTGCATATAGTTGAAGGTAACCATATTAATAAGAATAAAGAAGATCATCGCTATGTTACGGCCCCGCACATTCTGCAGAGCTACAGAGATTGCATAAGCAATACAGAAGGTAGCTATTCCGAGGAAACGCCATGGAAATTGAAGAACGTGCATAATGGTGTGCTGGAAGATAAACCATGGAAACAAGTTGGTTGATAGAAATAGGAATATCACTCCTAGTATTCCTAACTGTCGTCCTAATTTGGAACTCTGCTTCAGAGTCCAAATACTAAAAATAACGCAAAGCAAAACAACAATTCCAACGTTAACTTCAGAAAGTAGACCCGGAACATTGTTATTTAATGAATTAAGAAAAAGATCACTTGGCTTAAGAGCCTCGTTTTGCAGAGTATCAGGAACAATGGGGGTAATGATTCTATTTTGATGAGTAGTTAAAATGATTTGCAACGAGACTGGTAACGTAGCAACAATAACGATTCCCATAGAAATGATCAATTTTATTAATTTTGAACGAAATTCATGCCAGTAAAATAATGCCATTATTATCATAAAGAGCATAAACAAAATAGTAGATAATAGATGGTCGTAGGTTAATAGAATAAAAATGATCGGTAACCAAAGCCACTTTAGCGAATTATCATTGTCAATTAGACCGATAAAACCTTCTAACAGTAGTGGCAATAAAGCCAGGGCGATGTATTCTGCAATATCGCCGCGCTGGGTTATCTGTAATAATATGTAACCACTGTTGTTATAGATAATGCTAAAGAAGAAACCAGATAAGGAAGAACGACTGACGTATGTAATAGCCCTGTAAGAAATAATAAATGACAAGATAGTTATGCTTATTAAGCAAATGTTGTAGGCAAGAACTGGGTTGATAAGGCCCCTAAGCAGAGCAAAGGGATATAAAAACAAATATGGGTAAAATTTGTTAACTAATAAACCAATCTGACAGAAAGCAAAGCTACCATTGGATGATAACAAGTGTCCACTATATATACTTTGCGATAGTTCCTCAATACGGTTAAGATGAAATTGAAGGTCCCAACCACAAATGATTCCATTTTTCACCTCAAAAAAGTAAATAACAAATGTATTAATGAGAAATAAGCAATAGTATTTAAAATTAGTTCTTTTAGACGATCGCATTAGTTCAAAAGCCTTTCTGTACGTTAGATATTGACATTAATGATTAAACCTAAGAAATATTGATAGAACAACTAAATTTAATAATCTAGTTGTAACAATTATAGATAGCATTAAAGGCTCTTTGTCAATCGGTAAGGATGAAGAGATTCTTGAGAATTAGACTAATCCACATTGGCTATTGGTCTAGTTCTCTTTTTTTGATAATTCACGACTCATTAGATTAGAGGTCTTCAACGAAATAAGAATTCTGATCCGGAAATGAAAGAAGTTACGGTAGCCATAGCGTACAAGACCCCCCTTTTTTTGGATTGACACTTATAGAAAACAAGGGGGACAGGTTATGATTAGAGGAAGTATTGATCGTTTTAAAAGCATCTATTTTAAGAAAGCCGTTGAATATCTGATCGTCATAGCAATCGTCTGAATCATCGTGTTGATCTATGCCAAGAATTTCACGGACACCAGCAGTCTAGTCCATCACTTTACGAGTGGAATCGATAAAACAGCACCCAGCAAAACTAATTTTTTGCCATTATTTTTCTGGAACTTCGCTGGTGCCGCCGTTGTCATCGCCTTGGGTGTGATTCCACTACCGATTTATTGGTATTATGTTTTGCAAAATGCCTATAGTGTCGGTTTGGTGATTTCGATCGTTAGTAGTCCTTTCCTGATGTTTGTCGGTGGTGTCCTGCCACACGGAATTTTTGAAATTTCTGCCCAGGTGATTGCCGCTGCGATCAGTGCACGGCTGGCCTGGTATGGGATGAATAAATTCTTAAAACGCAAACGTGAGGATATTAAATACATTGAGCTACTGAAGCAGACGCTGACGGATACGCTGGTCCTGGTGATGCCGCTGCTGTTTGTGGCTGCGATTGTGGAAACTTATATTACGCCGATTTTTATTAAGATGATTATGCCTTAGGGTGTGGCGCGAGGCGTTTTGATCCCAGAATTTAAGTGAAGAAGCGAGTTATTCCTGTTTCTGGAATGACTCGCTTCTTCACTTAAATTCTGGGATCAGCCGAGTGCCGCACGTTTAGGCTCGATAGCAGTGGTGCTTAAGAGAGGCTACAGGTTTGATTGCACTTATTGGAGTTACGGCTCCCTTCTGCCTTATACGCATGCTCCGACGGCCGGCTGAAAGCCTGCCTAGCCCCGTGGGCGACACCCCTGACCCCTGCTACACAAATCAAAAAGGACCAACGATGAACTAAAACCTTCCATCATTGACCGTTTTGTTGAGCTGCACACTTACTTTAGCGAAGAGGTTACAGGTTTTGAGACACTTATTTTACTAACAGCTCCCTTCTGCCTTGAAAATACGCTCCGGGATCACCCGGGGTTCGTCGCGCTCTTACTGGAATTGCATTCCGCCATCCACAATCAGCGTTTGTCCGGTAACATAGTTTGAATCCTTACCTGCCAAGAATGATACAGCTGCTGCTACATCTTCCGGCTCCGACAAACGTTTAAGGGCAATATCCTTTGCAAATGTCTGCATGCCCCACTCATCGTCCTTGCCGGCGTTCTTACCGACTTGGTGAGCGATATCAAACATCATTGGGGTTTTTACGATTCCTGGTGCATAGGCGTTTGCTGTGATACCTTCTTCTGCCAAGTCACGGGCAGCCACTTGAGTGATACCTCGAACCGCAAACTTAGTGCCTGAGTACAATGCCAGGTTTGGATTACCGACAACGCCAGCTTGTGAAGTGGCGTTGATAATCTTACCGCCATGGCCTAATTTCTTAAATGCTTGGTGTGCAGCTTGGATGCCCCACAGAACACCACCTACGTTGACACCATACACGAGTTTAAATTGATCGGGGGTAATCGTATCGATTGGTGTCGTTGGCCCCAGACCAGCGTTATTAACGATTACGTTGAAGTCGCCGAATTCATCTACGGCTTTGTTTACAGCAGCGATGACTGAATCACGGTCGGAAACGTCGGCCTTGATGCCAATCGCCTCAGAACCATCTGGTGACAGCTTCTTGGCTACCTTGTTGGCATTGTCGATGTTCAAATCAACAACGGCAACATTGAATCCATCATCATGAAGACGAGTCGCGATGGCTTCACCAAGTCCCTGACCTGCTCCAGTAACTAATGCAACTTGCTTTGCCATAATTGTTACCTCCATTTGTGAAAATCATTTGTGCATATCCAGTATGCGCTTTCATTATAACTGATCATGAGAGGCGATGATAGGAAAATGTAGTCTAAATTTCAAAAAAAGTTGGCTGCCGATTCCGTTCAGCAAAAAAGGCTCCTCCCACTCACAGCAGGAAAAGCCTAGTTAGTCTCAGTCAAATCAACCGAGAAATGATCCCGAATCCAATACGTCATGATCCATGAAATGAACAGGAAGACGATCACGACCAAGTATGGCAGGTGATAACTTGCATCCAACAACGCGCCGGAAACAATCGGCCCAACGATGTTGCCGACACTGGTCAAAGACATGTTAACGCCATTGATTAAACCTTGCTTAGTGGCACTTGCTTTGGTCAGCAGAGTCGTAATCGCCGGGCGAATCAGGTCATAGGCGGTAAACACAATTAAAGTTGCAATAATCACTTCTAATTTGGAGTGCGCCAGAATAATCCAGCCGGTGCCCAGAAACGAGAGTAAGAAGCAGTAGCGAATCAAGCGTTTTTCAGTCAGCCAGACGACCAGCCTGTCGAACAGCAATGCTTGAAATGTCAGCGAGGTCAGTCCATTTAACGTCAATACCAAAGCGATATTGCCCATTGTGAAGCCAAAAACTTCGTTGACATACAGACTATAAATGCTTTCGAAGCCAACTAATCCAAATGAAGAAATTAAAATCAGAAGAAACAGTAATCCCATCGGCCCAGCAAACAGCTTCTTTGCCTGAGTCCAAGACGCCCGCTTGGGTGGCCTGCTTTTCGCCGGAACTTGATGGTTGGCAGCAATCTTCTCAATTTTTTTCGTTCGACTACCCAACGTTGGGGCATGACTTCGAATCGATGCAACTCATTGCGCTTCGCAACCTGCACGGTTGCGTTTAAATTACTGGCTACATCGAGCTGAAAATTAACGCCTGAATAACCACCATCAACTAAGACATTTTGAACCTGGCGTAAATGCATGGCATGTAAAGCGATCATGGCACTGGCCCCGTCTCGATCAGAGACGTTCGCTCGCGCCATGTGAATGGCCTGCGGAAAGCCATTGATATCAACTGCCAGATGGCGCTTAATCCCCGAGATTTTCTTACCAGCGTCGTAACCCTTGTTTTCAGCAGTAGCGGTGTTTTTGATGCTCTGAGCGTCAACGATAATAAAGAAAGTTAAAGCTGAACGTCTTTGGTAAGTTCGCCGAGCAATGACAATTTTTTAAAACTTGTTCCAATAAAGAATCAGCCGTATGCTCAGCTTTAGTTGACCAAATTTTGTAATAGTTGTAAACTGACCGCCATTCTGGGAAATCACCGGGGACTTGACGCCATTGGCAACCGGTTTTCAAGACATATAGGACCGCACAGAAAACCTCGTAGAGATCATATTTTCGAGGCTTAGTTCGCTTACGAAAATTTCTAAAGCTGGTCGAATTAATTCAAATTGTTGCCGAGTAATATTGCTGGGATAATTTTTCATAGCTTAAACTCGCTTTTTACATAGAAGTATATCAAAAATCATAGATCTTGGACAGCTTCTAAGGCCACTAAACCAGCCACCCGGCCAACCGCGTGATAAACTTCTGATTTCTATCGCGGATCGTCTGCGTCAGGCATTCTTTTGATAAGGCAGATTGCAAGAAATAACTTGAACAAATTTAGTAACGCAGATTACGCAAAAAGAGCTCAATCGGTGTTCGCCAATTTAAACATTTGAGTGGTCGGGAATTCAAATACCAGTTAATTTGAATCAATTCATCATCGGTAATCTCATCAATCGGTTGACCTTTGGGAATGAAGCGGCGTAGTACTCGGTTGCGATTTTCATTACTGCCTCGTTCATGTGGCGAATAAGCGTGCGCAAAGTACAGCGGAACACCGGTCTGTTCTTCAATCAAATTGTAGTTGGCGAATTCTTTCCCATGGTCAACAGTAAGGGTCTTGAGATTATCTCCTAACTGGTTAGCCAATTCTAAAATAGCCTTGGTCATTGAAGTACTATCTCGTCCATTAAGCCGTTTAACGATGGTAAGCCGACTCTTACGCTCGACAAACGTAGCTACTGCTTGACCTTTACGTTTTCCAGATAAAACTGTATCAGCTTCAAAGTGACCTGAAGTATTACGATCAGAAATTTCAGCTGGACGATCTTCGATGGAACGTCCATGACGAAAAGTACCACGGGTTTCTTTAGCTCGTTTGCGACGAATACCATGGTCAGGTAAATCAGTCACATTAATATCCAGTAGTCCCTGATCAATCCAGTTATAGATGGTTTTGTAGGCAATTCTAACTACATGAGCCACTTGTTCAATTGACCATTTTTGGATCTTGATTTTTTCTTCAATCAATCGCTTTAGGTTAGTCGTTAAGATGGTTTTACGACCACGATGACTAAGTTTAACTTCATGGTCAGTTTGAGCCTTAACTGCGTGATACTCACCAGCTAAGCGATGAGCCTCATTAAAGATAGTGGTTTTACTAAAGCCTAAATAATCGGCAATATATTGAAGTGAGTGCTTTTCATGATGAAGTGTTTCGATGACAACGCGGTCTTCAAATGATAAAATAGTGGTGCCCATAAAGGTCCTTCTTTCTAATGGAATGTTGTGGTGACACCATTAAAGACCTTTATGGGTTTTTCTGTCCACTCAAATGTTCAACTTAAATTCTACAATCTGCCAAATAAAAAACCACCACAGAAACTGTGATGGTCAGCGTGCCGGTCAAACTTGACTCAAATTTGACTCAAAACTTATTTAGAAAGACTTACATTCAAGATTAACATCTTGGGAAAACGCCGTTATATCAAGCATTTACAACTAGATGAAATTAAATGAAAGCATAAAAAATCACCCGCACGGGGATCGAACCCGTAACTCCGCCTTGAGAGGGCGACGTCTTAACCAATTTGACCAGCGGGCAATAGCATTAACGTACAAATGTGATTATACGTTATTCAACTATCCCTGTCAATTAGAAATTAAACTTTTTTACTCATACGATAATTCCAGCAGGTAGGCATGCTTAGTCGGTAAGTGCGCGGTCGTCACCCACACGTTGTGGTAGTTGGGCTGCCTGCAGTTGGTCAGCCGAAAGTAGTCGTCCAGCAGGTCCTCATTTTTGGCCACAAAGTCATTCGACAGCCGATTAACCATCAGCTTCATTGCCGGAAAATAAAATCCCGCGTCCGCAATCTTCAAACGATCGTCAATTTCGAGCGTGATGGTATTGGTGTAGCGCGCCCACTGCATCGTGATCAGTTCCGGATGCCGCTTGAGTTTCGACAGGACATAATAAATTGAATCAGAATTACTAGCCATTTTTCTCTTCCTCTCATAATGGCAATTGTAACAGATTTTGAATCCGCGGGAAAATAAAAAAGTCACAATCCAATTAACTTGAACTGTGACTCATATGATTGGGAATACTGGGTTCGAACCAGTGATCAAGGATTCAGAGTCCTTTGCCTTACCGCTTGGCCAATTCCCAATGTCGTTGTCTTAATCAACGGTTATTACTATACAGGGAATTGCCACTTTCGTCAACCCTTTTTCTCAATTTCTTTTGCAAATTCTGCTTCCTGCTCTGCGATCCGCTGTTTAGTCTGCTTGGTGACGGCCGCCGTGGACGTGTTGTTCACCCAGTGGTCAACGTCGGCCTTGATCTGTGCCTGCGTCGCCGGTGAATAGTCATGGTGCAAGAAATTATAGTTGGTGGCACTATCCTGCCGTTGCCAAACCGCGGCCATGATGAACTGGCTCCGCGTTCGTTGCAGCTTTGGCGCCGCATCTGCTTCAACCGCCCGCACGTCAAGCACCTTGGCGGTTGCCATTGGCGGCATGGTTCGTTCACTGGGTAAGTACGGGGCAACAGGAACGTTGATCAAGGCACCACGCATAACCTCCTGCCAGTCCTTGCGAGTTGCCAGGCGGTGCTCAAGGCCGGGTTCAACATCATTGGCAAGCAGGTATTCCCGCCTTTCACCCCAGCTTAATTCCACTTGAACTACGAATACGTGTGCCATCGAAATCACCCTTCCAACAATCTTTTCTAGCTATATTTTAACTCAAACCATTGTTGCCTGTGAATTCCATTCCTAAATTTCAAGAATAAGTTAGCCACTGGACTCAAATAAATAATACTGACCAATTGATTATTGGTTGATGGAGCTGTGATATCTCTTGGTAGAAGGCCTTACGATAGATATCCATTGACGAATGTCCATTAAACATAGCTCGTGGATAGTGATTCATCCAATCATTAGTCGCTATGATCTGAGCACTACTATAGTTATTTATAGCTTCACCTTTGGTAATCTCCTTGCGGAGAAACCGGTTATTGATCTCATTGGATCCACGTTCCCAAGGGGAATACGGATCAGCATAGAAAACATGATCGTGAACTTGTGTTAACTCACTAAATTCTGAACCGTTGTCAGAGGTTATTGTCTTAAAAATGCGATAGTAAGCATCTGTGCCCATTTTCTGGCGCAAATTTATAAAGAACTGATTTACTGCATGCGCAGTTTTACCAGCAATTTTACTCGTGATATTAACTCGTGAAAGGCGATCAGTCATTACTAGTACAACACTGTCATTACCGTTTTTCTGTCCCTGAACTGTATCCAGTTCCCAATGGCCAATTTCGGACCGTTGGTCCGCAGTTTGAGGTCGTTGAGCAATATTAGGCCCTAAGCACCTTTTAGCTTGCGGATGAGTTTGATGATGCTTACGTTTAGGTTTTTCAAAGAGGTCTAAATTGGACGTACGAAGCACACCCTCATTAATCCATTGATATAAAGTTACAACCGACTTTGGGATCAGGGTGCCATCATTCATTAAATCTCGAGCCTTATAAATAACCGCTTGTGGGGAGTAATGGTGGTCGTCAAACTCACCAAGCATTAGCTGATCAGCTAATCGTAAAAATTGCTTTGAAGAATAATATAAGCGACGACGACCAGAATGGCGGTGATGTTCAAGATATGTGGCCTGACCAGCTTCATAACTATAGATGTAGTAAGAATATTCGTAAATCTTACCATTAGATTTTTGACGACGAAGTTGGCGGACCGTACCACGGTTGAGCTCGTTATTAATTGTTTGATGATTAACTCCTAATTGGCGACCAATTGCGCGATTGGAAAGTCCTTGCGACTTTAAAGTCGCAATCATCACACGTTCTTCTTTAGTAAGATGAGCATTCTTTTTATGAGTAGTCAATAAAATAGTAGACATGGTATCATTTAAGTGCGTCATTTGACGGACATCCTTTCATATAGGTTTGGTTCACTTAATATGATACCTGATGTCACGCCGAATGGCGTTTTTTATTTACCACCAACTGGGTGGCTAACTTCATTCTATAATCTACCCTGTGAATTCCATTACAAGAAATCCTAAAATTTCGACTAAGGTGGGCGAATTAATAGACTTTTGCCCCTAAACTATACTAAAATTTGAGCATTAGGAGGTGGTGGGGATTCGTAGACGCCTGTTCTTACCATTAGTTTATTTACTGTTATTCGGCGGAATCATCTGGTTCTACCAAAACAACGCCCTCTTCCAACAGGGGGCCAACGTCGCCATTCACGACGTTCAAGTACTTACTTATAACGGAATCAACAAGTTGACGGGGAAAAAGGTCACCGCGCTAACTTCACAAAAAGATGATACTCAAAAGACCAGTTCGAGCGACGGGCGCTGGCAGCACGCCAACGCGACCGTCTACATTGATCTGACCAGCCCGGTCCTGCGCAACGCCGCCGAGTCGGCAATCAGCCAGTGGAATCGCACGGGAGCATTTACCTTTAACGAGATTAGTGACAAGTCCAAGGCCGACATTGTCATTTCTGCCATCAACGACAAAAGTGACGGGGCAGCTGGCTTGACCAATTCAAGCACCAATGCAATGACCGGTTACCTGGTTCACGCCGACGTCCAGCTGAACGCCGCCTACCTGCTTGACCCCAGCTACGGCTATTCCCAACAGCGGATTGTCAACACGGCCGAGCACGAACTGGGCCACGCAATTGGGCTCCAGCACAACAACGGCACCTCGGTCATGCAACCGGCCGGATCATTCTATACAATCCAGCCCACCGATGTCCAAGCGGTTCAAAAGCTCTACTCGTCGACCCCGAAAACCAATCAGAGTTCCACCAGTCAGAGTCAACAGCAAAGCAATCAATAAACACGAAAAACTGCCAAGTCCGAAAAGTCAGACTTGGCAGTTTTCTTTAAGCAATGTTTTCACCTTCGTGGTGTTGCGGGATGCGAATGTTAATCGCCAGCACCGCCACGATTACCAGGATCGACCCCACGATGTCCATCCCCGTCATGTGGAGATTGAACAGCAAAACGGAACCAATCGTGGCCGCCAACGGCTCAAAGGCATCCATCAGGCTAAAGGTCGTCGCGTCGATGTACTTGAGTGAATTGTTAGCCAGCTGGAACGGGATCAGGGTCCCAATCACCAGGATCCCCAGCCAGCAGATCCAAACAATCGGCAGGTTGGGAACGTGCGGCTGGGCCGGGTGAATGGCCAAAAGCGACAATCCCGCAAAGAGCAGCCCCCAGCCGGTCACCACCAGCGATGGTACCCGGTTGGTCCGCAGCATCTGCTGAGGAATCAGGGTGTTGGTGGCAACACCCACCGC
Organism: Limosilactobacillus sp.; assembly: GCF_022482365.1. Classification (NCBI taxonomy): domain Bacteria; kingdom Bacillati; phylum Bacillota; class Bacilli; order Lactobacillales; family Lactobacillaceae; genus Limosilactobacillus; species Limosilactobacillus sp. The sequence continues at coordinate 2,140,887 of NZ_JAKVPE010000001.1, read as the reverse complement.
AGCAACCAGACCCCAGAACAGGACCAGGGGCGTGATTGCCATGTGATTGAGCTGACCGTGCGTTGCCAGGATGAAGACCCCGGCAAAGGCGATCAGCGCACTGATGATCTCGATCCGGCGCGGCGGAATGTGACGGAAGACGGCCACGTAGGCAATGATGAAGAAGGGTCCCAAGAACTGCAAAACCGTCGCAATCGAGGCGTTGCCAAACTGGACCGCCATGAAGTAGCCGTACTGCACCGGCACCAATCCAAAGAAGCCATAGGCAAAGATTACCCAGGCATCGTGCAGGTTCTTAAAGATCTTGAATGGCTGGTCGCCCTTGAACTGGCTGATGATCAGCAAAATAATTCCGGCAGAAATCATCCGGGTTTGAGTCACCCACATCGAAGTGATTTCCGTACTGGCATTAAACAGGGCCTTGGCAAACAAGCCCGAGATCCCCCAAAAGGTACAGGCCACGATGATCATGACCGTCCCCAAGACTTTCTTATTGGTCATAACTTTCCACTTTCCAATCTATAAATTTACACGTAGACCATTTTAACACATAACGGAAGACAAAAAATGAGCGCACAAAAAACGGCCGACGAGGAATTCTCGTCAGCCGTTTCGTATTTGCTTTAGTTGTCACGAATAACCGTACCAACCTTGCCAGCTAAGGCATCGTCTAAGCCGTTCAGAGAAGTGATAATTGCTTCACGCTCTGGGTGGCCTTCAACGAATGACATGCAGGCTTCGATCTTCGGCAGCATACTACCAGCAGCGAACTGCTTTTCGTCCATGTACTGGTGAGCTTCGTCGATCGTCAGCGTCTTCAAGGCCTTTTCATCCGGCTTGCCGTAGTTGACGTATACGTAGTCAACGGCAGTCAGGATGATCAGCTTGTCGGCACTGATTTGGTCGGCCAGCAGGGAGCTAGAACGGTCCTTGTCGATAACGGCAGGAACACCTTGGAGACCGTCATCAGTCATGATGACTGGAACCCCACCGCCACCACCAGCGATAACCAGGTCACCGGATTCGATCAGCGTGTTGATGCTGTCGAGTTCCATGATCTTCTTCGGCAGTGGTGAAGGAACGACCTGACGGTAACCCCGGCCAGCGTCTTCCTTAAAGGTGTAGCCCTTTTCCTTCTCGATTTGCTCAGCTTGTTCCTTCGTGTAGAAGTCACCAACTGGCTTGGAAGGATTGTCAAATGCTGGATCCTGTGGGTCAACGGCAATCTGCGTAACGATGGTAGCAACATTCTTGTTCATCCACCGCTTGTGCAGTTCGTTTTGCAGACTCTGTTGCAGATGGTAACCAATGTAGCCTTGGCTCATGGCACCACATTCAGGGAATGGGAAGGCAGCCGTCTTACCATTCTCGGCAGCAAAGTTCATGCCCAGGTTGATGGCACCAACCTGTGGACCGTTACCGTGGCTGATAACAACTTGGTTACCAGCATCGATCAGACCAATCAATGAGGATGCGGTATTCTTAACTAACTTTAATTGCTCTTCAGGTGATTTACCGAGGGCGTTACCACCTAAGGCAACAACTACTTTAGCCATCTAACTGCCTCCCTAATTAGCCCTGTTCACCTAAGGTAGCAACCATCACAGCCTTGATGGTGTGCATCCGGTTTTCGGCTTCACGGAAGACAACAGAGTGCTTGCTTTCGAAGACTTCGTCAGTAACTTCCATTTCCTTGAGACCGAACTTCTTGTAGATTTCCTTACCTACTTCAGTGTCCAGGTTGTGGAATGCTGGCAGACAGTGTTCGAACAGAACGTTAGGGTTCTCAGTAGCCTTCATAACGTCCATCGTTACTTGGTAAGGCTTCAGCAGGTTGATCCGCTTTTCCCACATGTCGTCGGATTCACCCATTGATACCCAAACATCGGCGTAGATTACGTCCATGCCCTTAACGCCTTCCTTAACGTCGTTGGAAACAACGATCTTAGCGCCAGTTTCCTTGGCAATTGCGTTAGCCTTGTCCAGAACTTCCTTGGTTGGGTTCAGTTCCTTAGGAGTTACAACGTGGTATTCCATCCCCATAACGGCAGCACCTAACATCAAGGCGTTGGATACGTTGTCTTGGCCGTCACCAACGAAGCCGAACTTGATTTGTTCGTATGGCTTCTTCAGAACTTCGTGAGCAGTCAGGAAGTCGGCCAGAACTTGGGTTGGGTGGTCTTCGTCAGTCAGACCGTTCCATACTGGAACACCTGAGTACTTAGCCAGGGTTTCAACGTTCCGCTGGGAGAATCCACGGTATTCGATACCATCGAACATGCCACCAAGAACACGTGCGGTATCCTTAACAGATTCCTTGTGACCAATGTGTGAGCCTGAAGGACCGAGGTAAGTTACGTGAGCACCTTCATCCTTGGCACCAACTTCGAATGAGCAACGGGTCCGAGTGGAGCTCTTTTCGAAGATCAGGGCAATGTTCTTGCCTTCGAGGTTCTTAGCTTCAGTACCAGTGTACTTAGCCTTCTTCAGATCTTCAGCCAGGTTAAGCATGTATTCCATTTCACGCTTGTTGAAGTCAGCGAGAGTTAAGAAACTGCGATTACGTAAATTAAAAGCCATAATTAAATTCCTCCTTGGTTATTACAGTTACTATCATACCGGTATACTTCAAGAAGCTTCGCATAACTTCGCAAAATTTATCGAAAAAATTTTGCGGTATTTGCTTCTCAAGGCCTATTATAACATCAATGAAAGCGGACCCAAGTTTTTTGATGAAATAAATGCCCACTCCACGGGAATTAACCATCATTTTCAAATAATTCTATTGTGCGTCATTGCACGAAGCGGTAAAATAATCTTGAACTTCAAAAAACTTCATTGTACTTCAGAAAGTCAAGAGGACCCAGTATGAATTTCTATATTGTAAATAATAACGACGATGACAATGCCACCGAACTGCTGCGCAACATCATCGAAAACGACTTCAATAATTCGATCGTCGGTACCACGACCGATCCCCAGCAGGCCTTCGATGATGCCATGCGGCTCAGTATCGACATCATGTTTGTCGACTACGCCATGCCGAAGATGGATGGCATCGACCTGGTTCACCGAATTCAGGATAGCCGTCACTATCCCCACTTCATCATGATGGCAACGGCGATCGACCCCGAGACCCGCACCAAGGCCTACAAGAACGGGATCGACTTTTTCCTGGAAAAGCCCCTTAACATCGCCGAGGTAAAGACGGTCATCAAATTGGCTGGACAAAACATCGACATGTCGAAGCGCCTCCTCCAGATTCTCGACCTGGTCAGCGGTGCCGCCACCAACAGCAATACCGTCGCCGTCAGCTATAAGGAAAAGAAAAAGGAAAATGCCCGCTCCATCCTGCGCTTCCTTGGCATTACCTCGGGCAACGGCGGCCAGGAAATCATCAGCATCACCAACATGATGATCGAACGGGAGCTGGACTTCGAGGAGATCAACTTCGCGGAGGCCTTTGGCTGCGACGCCCACGGCAAGAAGATAATCTTCCAACGGGTGCGACGCGACATTCGGTCCGGCCTCAACAACTTGGCCCACATGTGTATCGACTATCCGGAAAACGACATCATCCTGGAGTATGCCAACAACCTCTACGAATACAAGAACGTCCACAACGAGATTGCCTATCTTCAGGGCCAGCGCACCAGCGGCGGTCAGGTCTCAATCAAGCACTTCTTCAACGGCCTGGTGCAAGAAAGCAGTAAATAATATAGATAACAAAAGGAAGATTCCCGCAATCAAACGGTAATCTTCCTTTTATTTGTTATAGAATGTTTGAGTTGATCTGACTGCTATGATTAGTCCCATTCGTTCCGCAGCTTCATCAGTTGATGGCTGATGCCCTTGGTCTGATCGTAAACCTGGTGGTAGGTCTTGTAGAGGTCATTGTACTTGGCCACGGCAGCCGGCTGCGGCTCGTAGGTCTTGCCGAAGTGGACGAACTTCTTGGCACAGTCTTCCAGGGAGTCGTACCAGCCCAGCCCAACGGCAGCCAGCATCGATGCCCCGAGGCCCGGCCCCTGCTCGTTAGTCAGGGAAACGACCTTGGTGTTGAAGATATTGGCCTGGAGCTGGAGCCAGAAGTCACTCTTGGCACCCCCACCGATCGCCACGACCGTGTCAAAGTCCTGGCCGTGTTGGTCATAAATGTTGAGGATGTCCCGGAAGCTGAAGGTGATCCCTTCAATCACAGCCCGGACAAAGTCATACTTGTTCTGCATGCTGTCGACGCCGAGGAAGCTCCCCCGGATATCGGCATCGGCGTACGGCGTCCGTTCACCAACCACGTACGGCGTGAAGAGCAGGCCGTTAGCGCCGATTGGCCGCTTACCGGCCTTGGCAACCATCTCGGTGAAGTCCTCATCGGGAGCAAAGGTGTGCTTGAACCAGTTCAGTGAGTGACCGGCCGCCAGGGTAACCCCCATTGAATAGTAGGAATCCGGAATGGCGTGGCATTCATACTGAAGAGCACCGTGGTAGTTGACGTTGGCATCCGGTTCGTACTTCAGCACCACGCCGGAAGTCCCGATGCTGGACATTACCATGTTTGGCTTGATAATTCCGGCACCAACAGCACCACAGGCGTTGTCACCGCCCCCGCCGAAGACTTTCGTGCTGGTCTTCAGTCCGGAGAACATCGAGTAGTAATCCGTGACCGTTCCGGCAAGGTCGATTGAGCGGATCAGCGGTGGGCACATCGACATTGGGATATCGAAGGCGTCACAAATTTCCTTGCTCCATTCGCCCTTCTTGATGTCAAAGAGGACCGTCCCGGTAGCATCGGAGTAGTCCAGGGCCTGCTTGCCGGTCATCACGAAGCGCACGTAGTCCTTTGGCAACAGGAAGCTCTTGGCCTTAGCCCAGATCTCCGGTTCATTTTCCTTCACCCACAACAATTTTGGCAGGGTGAAGCCTTCCAGCGCCCGGTTCCCCGTGATGTCAATGAACTTGTCGCCGAGCTTGTCCATGATCTCTTCGCACTGCTTAGTGGTCCGGGTATCGTTCCACAGCATTGCCGGCCGCAGAACCTGACCGTTCTCATCCAGCAAAACCAGGCCGTGCATTTGACCGGAGAAGGAGATCCCTTTGATCTCGTCAGCGTCGATTCCGTCCCGCAGGATCAGCCGGTCAATGGCGATGGTCGTCCCATACAGCCAGTCCTTTGGATCCTGTTCGCTGTAACCCGGATGCGGCTGGTGCAGCGGGTAGCCATAGCTTTCTTGGGCGGCAATCTGACCGTCACGGTCCATTGCCGAAACCTTCACCGCACTCGTTCCCAGGTCGACCCCAATTACGTATTCTGCCATAATTTTCATTCCCTTCTTAAATTAACAAAAGGGCCGGGGCAAAGTTGATTGCCTCAGCCCTTTTGCTGATTGAACGCTTGATATCATCACCGTGTATTTGGATTGATAGGTTTAATCGTATTAGTTAGAGTTGTCGTAGTTGAATTGTCTGAAAAGTGATGTTTTTTAGCTTTACTTTGCCAGCGTTTCAATCATGTAGTGGTTGATGGTGTCCTTGATTTCTTCAAGGTGATCAGATTGAGTAGATGCACGGAGTTCTTCTTCAGTAGCGTCCAGAACAGTTGGTTCAATGCTCTTGAAGTCTTCCTTGCCTTCTTCAATCCGCTTGCCAAGACCTTCGTCCCAGCTAGCGTAACGCTTCTTCAGGATGTCGTCTAAGAAGCCGTCTTCCTTCATAGCGGCAGCAACCCGCAGACCTGCGGCAAAGCTGTCCATACCAACAATGTGGCTGTAGAAGAGGTCTTCTGGCTTGAAGGAAGTCCGACGTGGCTTAGCATCAAAGTTCAGACCACCGCGAGGACCGATGCTGCCGTTTTCAACAACTTCCCACATAGCAGCAGTAGTTTCGTACAGGTTGGATGGGAATTCATCAATATCCCAACCGATCAGCTTGTCACCCTGGTTGGCATCCAGAGAACCAAGCAGGCCAGCTTCACGAGCAACCCGAATTTCGTGCTGGTAAGTGTGACCAGCCAGGTTAGCGTGGTTACCTTCAAGGTTCAGCTTGAAGTCCTTGTCCAGACCGTATTCACGCATGAAGTTGATCGTCGTTGCGGCGTCAAAGTCGTACTGGTGAGTAGTTGGTTCCTTCGGCTTTGGTTCAAGCAGCATCTGTGCATCGAAGCCAATCTCGTTAGCGTAGTCCTTAGCCATGTGGAAGAACTTAGCGATGTGTGATTGTTCACGCTTCATTTCGGTGTTCCAAAGTGATTCGTAACCTTCACGACCACCCCAGAAGACATAGTTCTCAGAGCCAACCCGCTTACCAATTTCCAGGCTGTGCTTTAATTGAGCACATGCGTAAGCGTAAATCTTAGCAGAAGGAGCCGTGCCTGCACCTTCAAGGAACCGTGGGTCAGTGAAGAGGTTTGAAGTGTTCCAAAGAACCTTCATGCCGCTGTCCTTTTGATATTCAACTATCTTGTCAACAACCTTGTCCAAGTTCTTGTTGGTTTCACGAAGAGTGTCGCCTTGTGGAGCCAGGTCACGATCGTGGAAGCACAGGAAGTTAACGCCTAACTTCTTGTAGAATTCAAATGCGTAGTCAACCTTGGCCAAAGCTTGGTCCATTGGATCAGTGTACTTGTCGTATGGACGCATTGCAGTTCCGTCACCGAATGGGTCAACCAGCCGTTGATCAAATGTGTGCCAGTAAGCAACGGCGAACCGCAGCCAATCCTTCATCTTCTTGCCCAAGATTACTTCATCTGGGTTGTAGTATTGATAGAACAAGCCCGACTTAAGACCCTTGTGAGGTCCTTCGTACTTAATGTCATTAATGCCTTGCCATAAATCAGCCATAGTTAGTAGCCTCCTGAAAAGATTTAGTTTGTATAAACAACTAACTTACGACTCTTAATATACTCCCTTTTTCTGATTTGTAAACCCTTTCTTACGATTTTGTGCAGAAAAAAACAAGTTTCTTTGCTAAGAAAATAATCTCTACATATAGTATGCCCCGCTATTTACTAACCCGGGAATCTCAATCGTAATTAATGGGCATTTCATTAATATGAAAAGCTGCTGGCCCAATCGCATTATTTCCCTCTTGTGAGCGTCGCCATTAATCCGTGATGTGGAGCCAATCTTTTAGAGTGGTCAAGGCCACATTTAGCGATCACAGTCATTTTTTAGCAAAAATTTTATCCTCAGCCATCCCTTGGCCCAGCTGGCTTTCAGCGTTCCCATGCTCAACTTTTATCAAGAAATTTAACTGAAGCGCTTTCAATTTTATTATTTTATGTTATTATAATGATGTTAGTTGGTAAGATAAACCAACACAACAACGTATAGGCAACTAACTTCACCCATTTGACTTACATTCATTCTTATACTTTAAGGAGATTAAATATCATGAAGCATAAACTTTCTTCCGGGTGGATTTACTTCTTTGCCGCCCTTGGTGGACTGCTATTCGGTTACGATACTGGTTCAATCTCTGGTGCCATTCTTTTTATCGAAAAGCAATTATCCCTTAACTCCTGGCAACAGGGTTGTGTCGTATCTGCAGTTCTTTTAGGTGCCATTCTTGGTGCCGTAACCATTGGACCTTTCTCAGACCGTTATGGTCGGCGGAAGTTACTGATGGTTACTTCCATTATTTTCTTCGTCGGTGCTTTAGGTTCCGGTTTTGCTCCCGAATTCTGGACACTGATTATCTTCCGGATCATCTTAGGTTTAGGTGTCGGGGCCGCTTCTGCCTTGATTCCAACCTACCTGGCCGAATTAGCACCAGTTGCTAAGCGTGGGATGATGTCCGGGCTCTTCCAGCTGATGGTTATGACCGGTCTTCTGACGGCTTACCTCTTCAACTACTGGCTGCAAGGTCTCTACTCCGGCTGGCGTTGGATGTTAGGTTTAGCTGCCATCCCAGCTGCTATCCTGTTCTTCGGTGCAATTATCCTGCCAGAATCTCCTCGTTACCTGGTTCGGAACAACAACGAACAGGCCGCTCATGACGTTCTGATGGCCATGAACGCTAACGACAAAGAGGTTGTTGACAACGATATCGAAAAGATTCGTCAACAGGCTGCCATCAAGTCTGGTGGTTGGAGCGAACTGTTTGGTGACATGGTTCGTCCTGCCCTGGTTGCCGCCGTTGGTCTGGCAATCTTCCAGCAGATCATGGGTTGTAACACCGTGCTCTACTACGCACCAACCATCTTTACTGACGCCGGGTTCGGTGTTCACTTCGCACTGCTGTCACACATTTGGATTGGGATTTTCAACGTTATCGTTACTGTCATCGGTATCTGGCTGATGAACCGGGTTAGCCGGCGGAAGATGCTGGTTGTCGGTGGTTGGCTGATGGCCATCACTCTGTTCATCATGTGCTGGGGTCTGATGCACTCCAGTGAATCCAAGTTTGCTGCCGATGTTGCCGTTATCTCAATGGTTGTTTACATTGCTTCATTCTCCGGTACCTGGGGCCCAATCATGTGGACTATGATCGGTGAAATGTTCCCACTGAACATTCGTGGTTTAGGGAACTCCTTCTCCGCTGGTGTCAACTGGACTGCCAACATGATCGTTTCCCTGACCTTCCCACCACTGCTGAGCTTCTTCGGTAAGGGGACCCTGTTTATCGGTTACGGTGTCTGCTGCCTGCTCGCCATCTGGTTCGTTCACGCCAAGGTCTTCGAAACCCAAGGCAAGTCCCTGGAAGCGATCGAACAATGGCTGCGTGACCAAGCTGCCAAGAAGAAGGCTGCTAAGGCTGCCAAGAACTAATGGCAATTTGATACATGCTTAAATTAGGGATCTAATTACCCCCTTTCCCCCTCATAAAAAAATTACGGGTGAGAAAACTCAACTTTGCGACTGAGTTTTCCCGCCCGTTTTTTGTGTCCAAGTAAAAATGCTGCCGGAGATGCTTCCCCGACAGCATTAATCATTTAACCAATATTTTCCGTCTCCTGCGGCTTCTTCAAGCGGAGCCAGTAGCCCTGCAGGCCAAGGCCGTGATGAATCGCCATCGAGCTGGCCCCGAGCAAGGAGGCGTAGCGCGAACCCTGCACCATTCGAATCGGCGAAAAGGCTCCCATCTTGACCAGTTCCTGCTGAAGGTTGTCAAAGACTCCCGGCAATTCCTCAAAGATCGAGGAACTGAAGAAAACCTCTTGGGGGCCAAGCGTGACGATGGCGTTGTAAGCCACGTCGGCGATCCGCTGAATGGCCGTATCGACGATCTTGCGGGCCTCGTCATCGTTAATGTACAGCTCCCGCAACTCGTCGTGGCTCAATTTCTTCAGTCCTTTGGCCGCCATGACCTGGTTGAAGATGACGTCCTCTGAGCACAGGGACTCCACCTTGACCTGACTGCCATCCGGCAGGCGGGTCAGGTCACGACCAATTTCGCCGGCGGTTCCGAGATTGCCGCGATAAAGGCTCCCGGCGGTGATGATTCCCATCCCGATCCCCCGGTGAACACTGATCGCAATCAGGTTGTTGATTTCACTGCCCGTGCAGTAGTCTTGCTCAAAGACGGCGGTCAGGTTCGCCTCGTTTTCCAGGACGACCGGAACATCAAATTCCTGCTCAAAGTACTTCCGCAAATCGACGCCATTGAGGTGCAGGAATGGCGAATCCCGCACCTCGTTGTTGAAGACGATCCCGTGAACGGAAAAACAGATTGCCAGCAGGCCATGGCGCGTCTGGTTGACCTTCTGCAGCTCGTTGATCTTTTGCTTGATCATCTGCATGATGTTGAGGATGTCAAACTCGGCGATCTCCTGGCGATCATACTGGATAATCTCACCATTAGTATAGTTAAACATCGATGCTAGGTAGGTCGTCCCGACGTTGAAGCTGGCGACAAAGCCGTAATTGCGGTTGAGCTTGATCATGCTGGGCTTGCGACCACCATTGCTCGACGATTCACCCTGCCGAATCTCTTCAATGTAGCCCTCTTCCTTCAGGTCCGAATAGATCGAGGAGACGGTCGACTTGTTGAGATTCAGCCGGCGCGCGATTTCGGCCCGGGAAATCTCGTCGTTATTGAAGAGCTGCTGGAGAACCAGCTTCCGATTCTTAATTCGCGTCATGTTACGGTGGTCAATTGCCATGTAGTTTTCCTTCTTTATCAGTTTTAACTAGTTATAATTATTATAACATGGTGGATAGACCAATCAACTTAAACTTATAGGGTGATTAGCGGGTCAGCGTATCTGCTTGTTTAGACCGCTTAAGCAGATTGGCGCAAAATCCGCCATTCCAAGTATAACCACACGAGTGCCAGGAAGAATGAGTAGGCCGCCGACAGCCAAACCACGTATTGCAGGAAGGCCCAGCCCACAAAAGCCTTAACGATCCAGAGGCAAATGGTGAGAACCAGCCAGACGGCCAGGTGCTCCTGGACCCGGTCACGATTCTTCTTCAGTTTTTCCTTCATCTTCACAGCCCCTTAGTAAAAAAGCCGTTGACCAATCCCGATCAGCGGCTTTTGATTCATCTTAGTTGTTCTTTTCCATCTCTGCCCGCAGCTTGTCGCCGACCTCTTCGTAGCCCGGCTTGCCCAGCAGGCCAAACATGTTGACCTTGTAGGCTTCGACGCCCGGCTGGTTGAATGGGTTGATCCCGTTCAGGTAGCCGGAGATGCCCATGGCCACTTCAAAGAAGTAGATCAAATAGCCCAGGGTGTACTCGTTCTCTTCTGGAATGTGAACGGTCATGACTGGGACGCCACCGGCCGTGTGGGCGGCAACAACGGCTTCGTAGGCCTTAGTGTTGGCGAAGTCCATCGTCTTGCCTTCCAGGTACTTGAGGCCGTCGAGGTTGTCGTCCTCGCTCGGGATGTCGACGTCGAAGTTTGGCTTGTCAAGCTTGACCACGGTCTCCATCAGGAAGCGCCGGCCCTCCTGGATGTACTGACCCAGGGAGTGCAGGTCAGTCGTGAAGTTAGCGCTGGATGGGTAGATGCCCTTTTGATCCTTCCCTTCGGATTCGCCAGCCAGCTGCTTCCACCATTCGGCGAACATCCGCATGTTTGGCTCGTAGTTTTCCAGCAGCTCGGTTTCGTAGCCCTTCCGGTACAGGATGTTCCGGTAGGCAGCGTACTGGTAGGCTTCGTTCTTGGTCAGGTCAGGGTCAACGAAGTCCTTTTCGGCCTGGGCGGCACCGGCCATCAGCTGGTCAATGTCGGCACCGGAAGCGGCGATTGGCAGTAAACCAACGGCGGAGAGGACGGAGTAACGACCGCCGACCCCATCCGGAATGACGAAGCTTTCATAACCGTGAGCGTCGGCCTCGGTCTTCAGGGCCCCCTTGGCCTTGTCGGTCGTGGCGTAGATCCGCTTGTTGGCTTCTTCCTCGCCGTACTTGGCGATCAGCTTGTCCTTGAAGATCCGGAAGGCAATGGATGGTTCCGTGGTCGTCCCGGACTTGGAGACGATGTTGACGGAGAAGTCCTTGTCGCCGATCAGCTGGAGCAGATCGTGGACGTAGGTCGAACTCAGGGAGTTCCCGGCAAAGATGACCAGTGGGTACTTGCGATCCTCAGCGCTCTGGGCCTGGTAGAAGGTGTTGTGCAGGAAATCAATTGCCATCTGGGCACCCAGGTAGGAGCCCCCGATCCCAATCACAACCAGGATGTCGGAGTCGGATTGGATCTTCTTGGCAGCCTGCTTGATGCGGGCAAATTCTTCCTTGTCGTATTCGGTCGGCAGATGGAGCCAGTCGCGGAAGTCCGCGCCGGCACCGGTGCCCTGACGAAGTTCTTCGTCGGCGGCGTTGACCATTGCCTGCATCTCACCGAGTTCGTTTGCGTGTACAAATTGCTTTAAGCCTTGCTTGTCTAATGAAACATGAGCCATATCAAATAACTTCTTTCTATTAATTGTTATTTATTAACACACCCTAAATGATAGCGGATTCCAGGGGGGCTTGCAATTAAAATTGGGCAAAATTAGCCGTTTTGTTCGGATTATGAACCCCAACTTCAAACTAAAAAAGCTCACCAGCAGCGGTGAACTTTTTTGTCTCCCTAATTATTGCATCTGACCATCATCATTAAAGGTGTAGGTCTTGCCGTTAATGGTTTGGGTACCGGTGACCATCCAGGCATTCGTTGGGTCAAAGTAGTACCAGTGGCCATTGATCCACTGCCAGCCCTTCAAGGCCCAGGCGTTGTTGTTGTCGAAGTAGTACCAGTGACCGTTGATCTTCTGCCAGCCCTTCAGTGCCCAAGCATTGTCGTTATCAAAGTAGTACCAGTTGCCGTTCAGATATTGCCAACCGGTCTCTGCCCAAGCGTTGGTTGGGTCGAAGTAGTACCAATTGCCGTTGAGCTTTTGCCAGCCGGTTACTGCCCAGACATTAGTCGGGTCGAAGTAGTACCAGCGACCGTTAATCCTGTCCCAACCTGTGTACGCTAATGGGATAGCTTCACCACCATCACTAAAGTGGTACCAACGACCGTTGATCTTCTGCCAATCAGTAGCGAGAACCCCGTTTGATTTCGCATAAGCCCAAGCGCCATCGAGATTAACCCACTTATTCGTTACATAATGACCATTTGCATCAAAATAATAAGCATCTTCACCTGTAGCTCCTGCTACTTCATTAGCATACATATAAGGGCCTTTGTAGTTATTGTCGCCAAGCCATACGTAATCACCGAATAGGTACCAGGAACCGTTGACCTTCTGCCAGCCACTTGCTAACGTACCATTCGAGTAAGCATAGCACCATTTTTTGGCGACCTGATCCCAGATCCAACCATTCGTCTGATAGTGACCATTGTTATCGAAGTAGTAAGAATCAGCTTTTGCTCGTTTTTCAGGATCCGTGCCAAAGTATGCAGTGTAAGCCCCATTCTGGACCATGACACCGTTTTGGTCAAAGAGGTACCAAGAACCGTTAATCTGTTGCCAGCCGTTCTTGGCCTGAGTGCCGTCACTCTTGTAGTATACCCACGTACCATTGCTGTTCTGTGACCAACCAGTGTTAGCGGCCTGGGCATTAGAAACCGTCACCGTCTCCTGAGCCGGAGCTGTTGTTGCTTCACTAGTTGTTGCTGTAGTAGCAGTCTCGTTAGTAGTAGCCTGCGTTTGCGCTGTCTGTTGATCAGTCGTCGCAACGACCTGCTGATCGATGGTTGCCACCGCATTGCTGTCATCAGCGTGGGCATTCGTTATCCCAGCTGCGCCAAGCGTAATTCCAGCTAAGACGCTTAATGAGACTAGCCATCCTTTACGTAATTTCATCAAAAGTCCCTCCCAAAAGTTTGATAGTACAATTTAATTATAAAGGGTTTTCATTATCAAAAACCTTTCTGGGACTAATTCGGCCATTTTCTTACGCTGACTTAAAAACGCGACAGTTCACTGAAAAAGACTGCTGACGCCACTGACGTCAACAGTCTTTTTTCAACTTTTCCAATTATTCTTGCAGCTGACCATCGCTATTGAAGGTGTAGGTCTTACCGTTGATGGTCTGGGTACCCGTGACCATCCAAGCATTCGTTGGATCGAAGTAGTACCAGGAACCATTGATCTTCTGCCAGCCCTTCAGTGCCCAGGCATTGTTGTTATCGAAGTAGTACCAGTGACCGTTGATCCACTGCCAGCCAGTCTCTGCCCAAGCGTTATTCCAGTCAAAGTAGTACCAATTGCCATTCAAGTACTGCCAACCGGTATCTCCCCAAGCATTCGTTGGGTCGAAGTAGTACCAACGGTTGTTAATCTTTTGCCAGCCAGTAGCTGCTGCCGGGCCATTACCCGCGTAAGTACCATCTACTAATTGATAGTCCTCAGAGTTCACAAAGTAATACCAGCGGCCATTGATCTTCTGCCAGCCAGTGGCTAGGATCCCATTTGCCTGTGCATAGTGCCACGAACCATCTAGGTCTGACTTTACCCACTGATTAGTCTGGTAATGGCCGTTCGCATCAAAAGAGTAGTAGTTACCTTTTTGATCTCCATGGATCTGGTTAAAGGCCATCGCTGGGCCGCCCTTCAGGTTAATAAAAAAGTACCAGGACCCGTTAATCTTTTGCCAGCCAGTAACTAATCGCCCGTCTGGTCTGGCGTAAGTCCAATAGCCGTCCTTTATATTAATCCAACCATTAGTTAAATAATGGCCATTTGCATCAAAGTAGTAGTAACTATTTAGGAATTCTTTCGTATTGTCAGAAAAAGAGGTAGCACATTCTCCATTGGCAGCCATGTAAGTGCCACTAAAGAAGTACCATTGGCCATCGATCATTTGCCAGCCATCACTGATTGGAGTACCGTTTTGCAAATATTGCCAGAAGCCATATTCGTTTTGAACCCAGCCGTTCGTCGAAGCTTTCGGCGTCGAGACCGTCACATTGCTCTGGTCGCTGGCCGTGGCCTGCTGATCAGTGGTCGTCGTAGCTGCCTCGTCATTGGTAGCCGCCTGGTTAGTGGCTGCCTGGTTGGCATTGCTGTCGTTAGCTGTTGCCGTCGTGGTGTCCTGCGTCGTTGTAGCATTCGTTACCACTTGACTGGTGCTGACAGATGCCGCACCGTTGTCGTCAGCGTGTGCATTAGCCAGGCTAGCAGAACCCAGCGTAATCCCGGCCAGCACACTTAATGAAACCAGCCATCCCTTGTGTAATCGCATTATCAAATTCCTCCCAAAAACTTAATATTACAATTCTAAGTATAAAAATTTTGCTATCTGCTGACATAGATTTCTGACTTTTTCTTCATTTTCATGGTTTTGGGTGAAAAACTCCCCCGCTTGCTGAAAATTGTTGGTTGTTTCTCACAACTCACCAATTGCAATTAGCTGAAATGATTTACCATTAGTTGAAAAAGTTAGCCGTCTTTTTCAGCGTTTCTTCACAAATTCTCCCAACCTAATACCAAAGCAATCGTTCCCTCCCTTAGATATGATATATTCGAATGGGGTATTATTTGGGAGGTTATGCATCATGCTAAATATCTTTATCCTGGAAGATGACAGGCGACAATTAACATACTTGCAGCGAATGATTCAACAAATTAGCAGGCAGTTTCATCTTCAGGGTGTGGACTTGCTTTTTTTTCAAAGCATTGAAGAGATTCGGGCCGCCCTGCCACGTCCAAGTAAGGAGAACGTCTTCATTCTTGACCTCGAGATCAATGGGGACAAGAATGCCGGCCTGAAGTTTAGCCAAACCATCCGGGTCCATGACCAACTAGCGTCAATCATTTTTATTACCGTTCACGATGAGATGGTCTACACAACCTATAAGTACCGGGTCAGTGCGCTGGATTTCATCGCCAAGGACCGGGGCAACGTTTACGAGGAGCTCACCGCCGACTTGCGAACAATAATCCGCAAGAACACGCGCCAGGCCAACCGGGAGTTCTTCACCTACAAGTCCTATACCGACCTGTTGAAGATGCCCCTGGACAACATCTGTTACTTCGCCTCCAACAGCGCCAATTCCCATTCCAGCATGATGCACACGGCGGATGGACAGTCGATCCAGGTCAATTACAACCTCCACGAAATCGAAAAACTGGATAACCACTTCTTCCGGGCCCACCGCAGCTACCTGATTAATCCGCAGCAGGTCAAAAAGATCGACTTCTTCCACCACACCATTGAATTTTTCAACGGTGACACCTGTCCGGTTTCGCGGCGCCACGAAAAGAAACTACTGGGCTTGATCAAAAAAAGTGATTAGGAGACTGAAAATCCTAATCACTTTTTTCTACCATTAGTCAAGCCCCACAAGGAATTTGATTTAGAATTAGTTGTTGAGATGGTCTGAAGGGTATTCATTCAAAGAAGCTTAGGAGTTTAAGGGTATACTAAATAAGCCCATGGCCTTGGTTATTTTGACCATTGGCTGTAAAATGAATCATGACCTAATTTTAGCGATTTATATGGGTTTTAGAATAATCGTAAAACTGGTCATTTTTTACAAGATGATACATCGTACGGATTAGGCGATGTATTGCACTAATGGCAATCTTTTTCGTTTGTGGCGAAGAGGATTGCTTTTTTCTTTTTTGATAAAAGTCCCCAATGTGGTTGGGGTGGTAATGAGAAGCGATTACACAATTCAGAACGGCTTTGTATAGGAGTTTACGCGCAATTGCGTTACCACGCTTGCTAATCGTATCTTTTGCCACAAACTTACCGGATTCATAATGTCGAAAATCAATTCCAACGAATGCATTCATAGCGTTACTGCTCTTGAAACGTCGAATATCACCAAATTCCGCAATCAAGGTCACTACAGTGGTTTCACCAAACCCGGGAATACTAATGAGGTTTTGAAATTCTGGCAACTCCTTAGCGATCGCTACCATTTGCTCAATTAAAGCTGCTTTTTGCTGGTTACCATCAATCAACTGTTGGGCATAGTAACAAAGTTCCATAACCTTGGGAGAATCAGCTGTTACGGCTGGATAAGCTTGCTTGCTTAATCCCACCAGACGGTGGGCAATTCGTTGAAGATAAACGCTGGTAACTTTCTTTTTTGAAACACTGGCTAAAAAGGTAATTATCTGTTTTTCGCTTTCTAAGAGCACAAACGATGGGTGGGCATAATGTACTACAATTTGCCAGTAAAATTCACCGTCAGTAACGCTGAGCAGTTGCTCAAGCTCAGGGAAAGTTAGCTGAAGAATCTTATGTAATCGGTTTTTCAGCCGAACCACGTCATTAGTAACGTTTTGATAAAAGCGGTTGAGATCCCGCAAGTTTTGGTAGACCGGTGCTTCTGGGGAGGTCAAACGGTGATGTCGATAAAAACTACTATAAGCAAGGTTCTGTGCATCATTAACGTCTGTTTTATTGTAGCGGAAACTGGTTAACTCAATTCGGGCCTGCAAGGGATTCAGTCGTACAAATTGGTAGCCGTTATCAGTCAAGAATCGTTCGAGCCGTCGAGAATACACTCCAGTGGCTTCAAAGACCACTTCGGGGTCGGTGTAGGCATCTAGGGCAGCTTTTAACTGATTGAACCCCACCATATCCAAACTCAGTTTGGCCTCGTCTACTAAGTGTTCATTAACTACCACCGCAACGTTACAAGTTTTACTGCTAACATCAATTCCAAACACACAACGCATTAATATCATCTCCTGTATGAAGTTCAATTCTTTTAAGGGTAATTATTCCAATTTTCAATACACGACCTAAGAGCCAACAGACTTCGAACGAAATAGGGATACCCGATGAAGTTGCCAGTTTAGTTCACGACCTCATGGGTCAAAAAAGCCTTCGACATGTCAACTTCATCACTACTTTAACAAAAAAGTAGCGAAATCAATCACCCCGTCGAGCAATTGATTTCGCTACTAATGTTAGTCTGTTTAGTTAACGTGGTAAGATGGGACGTTGACTATTTTTTATCTTGATAGGTGGTTTATAAATGTTTCTTGTAAAGACTTTATCAGCAATGCTGGCATCCTTTGGTGGGAACTATGTCGGTATCTTTTTAGGCTTCATTCTCCAACCGCTCATCGCGGCCTTTGGGATCTACAAAGTTTTCAGTCTTCTGACTAACATTCGGATCCCCTGGTGGTTTTGGATCCTGACCTCATTTTTCTATTTGTTTGTCCCGGCTTCGCTGGTGCTCATTATCCTGGCAACCTTCGTCATTGCGCTGCTCATCTACTTTATCGTTGCCAAGCGCCACATTAGCTTTACCTACATCGCCAGCAACTTCATCTTTGTTATGGCAATTTATGAATTTACGACGGGAATCCTCGGCCCAACCGTTACGGCCATCTATGGTGCTTTCTCGCCGAGTACCGTGATCGCCTTCAATAATTATGGTGCGGACGTGATCATCATTATTGAATTGCTCCTGACCTACCTCTTTGTCAAGAAGTTTAAGGATAGCTTTGACCGATATTCAACCATGATCATCCGGCAGCGCCCACTGCTTGCCTGGCTATTCAATCTCTATTTACTTTCGTTTAACATTTTTCGCTTTGGCTTTCACAGCCAGTTTCTCCACATCAACACGTTCACCTTCGTCTGCATCGGGATTCTCTACTACCTCCTGACCGTTGCCTTCGTCAAAATCGCGGCAAATTATTTCTACTACCGCGGACTCGCGCTTAGCCAGGCAACGGAACTGACCAACCTGCAGACCTACACCAGTCACATCGAGGAGATGTACGATGACCTGCGGCGTTTTCGTCACGACTACAAGAACCTCCTTCTCAGCTTAAACGATGCCGTTCACGACGGCACGATTGAGGAAGTCCGCCAGATCTTCGACCACGTCGTTTTGCCGACCAATTCCAACGTCGAAATTCGGACGGCGGTGCTTGGTCACCTCGCCAACATCAAGGACTTGGAGATCAAGAGTCTGGTCTACAGCAAGGTGATGGCGGCCATGGATAAGCAAATTGACGTCACCATCGAGGTGGTCGAGCCGATCACGTTGGTGAAGGCCATCAACATCACTGACGCCTTGCGAATGATCTCGATTCTCTTCGACAATGCCATCAACGCGGCCGCCCAGTCCGTAGAAAAGAAGATTAGCTTTAGCTACTTTAACAAGGACCAGGAGCAGCTGATCGTGATCGGCAACTCAACGAAGGACGAGCGCGTCGATCTCAACCAGTTAAACGGTCACTTCACTGGTCTCACTACCAGCCGGCATTCGCTTGGCCTGCGAAACCTGCGGATGATCTTGAACAAGTACCCGTTGATCGCCCACAATACCAAGTCCGCCAATCACTGGCTCGAACAAGTACTGATTATTCATCATTAGAAAAAAAGCCGAGAAGCGCGGGAGATTTCCCGCCTTCTCGGCTTCTTTATTAGTCCGTATTGGTTCCAATTGAGATGATCTTGGCGTAACCCTTCTGCATCGTCTTGCCCGGCCCGGTAAATTCAGCAGGGTGAATTTTAGCATCAGGACCGAAGCTGTCGGTCATCGCGGCATTCTTCTTCTTCAGCTGTATCTGAATGCTGATTTTTTTGGGACCGGTAAAGACGGTATTTCTGTATCCCGCCTTGATGAGGTAGTGACGATGCGTCCGATAGAGCTTGTCAATGTGACCAATCTCAATATTCTTAAGCTTCGCCGCCCCGGTCTTGTTGCAGCCAACGTAGGCCGCCTGAAATTCGTCGTCCTTAGGGTCAACGTGCTCATTCACCACAAAGTATTCGGTGAACCGGTAGCGGTGATTCTGATCGTAGCAGACTACCTTCGCTCCAATATAGTGACTTGAAAGCTGGGTTTGCTGAGCACAATAGACCGCGAAAATTAAGAAAATGATGATAATTAAAACGTTTAAAAGCATCGTCAGCCGCTGATTGGTCTTCCGCGGCGCAATTTCCAGTACTACTTGATGCGGCTGTCCATTCAGCTTGGTGTGGCAGACCGGACACTCCTTGGTCCCCAGCGCACAGACCTTGCCGCACTGCGGGCAGACCAGTGCCAGCGTCCCCGGCAGCTTGGCCCCACAGTTTTGGCAAAAAATGTTGCCATCATCGTTTTTCGTATTGCACTTTGGACAAATTTTCATTACTCTTGCAAGTTCCCCTATTATTAGTAAATCAAGTATAACATTGCTGGGGCCCAGCATTCGCGATTGAATGCTGGGCCCCAAACGGTCACTTTAATATTCAACTCTAGGCAAAAATGGTTCCAATACTACCGAGCACAATCAGGATGATTCCACCAATGGTGAAGCCCATCTCGCGTGCCGTCTTTTGTTCGTGCAGGACGAGGACACCCCCGAGCGTCGCGATGATGACGTTCATCTGGGTGAAGACGAAGGCCACGGTAACACCAAGGGCCCGACCGGCGAAGATGTAGGCCAGGGCCGCGATCCCCCATGACAGACCACCGAAGATGTTTAAGTACTGCTCCTTCTGCTTGAAGGCGTAGGCGTGGCCGGAAGCGATCGTGTAGATCACAGAACCCAGCAGGATCCCCAGCATTTCTGGGAGGAAGACCCCGAGTGCGTCCTCATGGCTGACAACCGGCATCTTTGGAAAGGCCGAGTAGACCCAGTAACCAATCGTCGTGACCAGCAGGAAGAGGAAGTTCTGCATCGTCACCTTCTTACCGCTCTTGCCGTCGGAAACGGAGGTCATCAGCGCACCAATGATCACGACCAGCAGAGCGATGAACCCAATCGTCAGGGCCCGGGCACCACGCCATTCGCCGAAGATGATGACCCCGATCAGGGAGTTACCAACCAGCTGGAAAACAGTGGACAGTGGAATGGTGTTTGAAACCCCCATCCGCTTGAAGGACACGAACTGTCCGATCTGACCGATCGTCCACAGGGCCCCACAAAGGACCGAGAACCAGAAGCCAGTCGTGCTGACACTCGGGTGACCGACCAGGAAGGCAACGATCCCTACGATCGAGGCACCGGCACCGATTCCAAACATCTGATTAATCGTTGAACCACCGATCTTACCGGTGATCAGCGGCATGATCCCCCAGCCAAGGGCAGGGACCAGCGCAAGTAAATAAACCATAATACAATTCTCTCCTATCAATCAATACTACAAGAAAATAATTTAGCACAATGCAAACGTTTACGCAAGCGCTTTCCATTCGTTAATAATTGAGCAATGTATTCTGGTTACTTAAAAATAGCGGTTTTGGGCTTCTTTATTTTTTGGACTGTGGTTGTTGAGCACTGCCTCCGTGCGGTGCATGGTCACGGTCCGGGAAGAAGATGGTAAAGGTGGTTCCCTTTCCCTGGGTGCTCTGCACGTCGATCTTGCCACCATGCAGGTGGACCAGCTGGTGGACAATCGCCAGGCCGAGGCCGGATTCACCGTACTTAGTGTTCATCCGGGACCGGTCGGCCTTGTAGTAGCGCTCCCAGATGTTGGCGAGCTGGTCCTTGGTCATCCCAATTCCGTTATCGGCGACTACAAAGCGACTGCCCGTCTCCTCCAGTCGGCCGCTAATCTTAATCGTCCCGTTCTGGGTAAACTGGATGGCATTCTGGATGATGTTAAACATGATCTGGACGAAGCGGTCGTAGTCGGCGTAAACCCGGAGATCACTCGGCACGTCCAACGACAGCTGGTCGCCCTGGGCCGTAGCCTTCTTCTCCAGCTGCTCCTTGAGGTTGGTCAGGACGGCCGCGGCATCGAATACCTTCCGCTCCATCGAGATTTGATTGGTCCGGATCTTCTCGTAGTCCAGGTTATCGTTGACCAGGCGGATCAGGCGCTTGGTTTCGTTTTGCATCAGCTGAATGCTGTGTTTCTTGTCCTCTTCCGGGATCACGTCATATTCCAGGCCCTCGAGGATTCCGTTGATGGTCGTCAGCGGCGTCCGCATCTCGTGAGCCGCGTCGGCCATGAACTGCCGCCGCCGTTCCTCCTGGTGGCGAATCTCCTTTTGCGAGGCGTTCAGCGACCGGGTCATCGTGTTAAAGCTTTGCGCCAGGTCGGACACCTCGTCCTTCCCGGTCGTAGCCACCTGAACGTCGTAGTTGCCCTTGGCGACCTCGTGAGTGGCGGCCCGCAGGCGTTCAATTCGCCTGGTGATCGACCGGGCCAAGAAGTAGCTGACCACCAGGGTGAGCAGGGCAGCGATCACGAAGGCCACCAATAGGTTAAGGATGATCTGGCGCATGTTCTCCCTAATCGTCGAAATGAAGGTGGCGATCGAAACCACTGCCACCAGCTTGCCATGATAGAAGTAGGGCTTCAGGACCTCGGTAATCTGGGGCTTGGATGTATCGGCAACCCGGTGACTAATCTTGGCCATGGTCTCCCGGGTACAAATGATTTTGCCATCTTTTAACTTGCGCCACTGCGCCTTGGTGATGGTCGGGGTAAAACCGTTGCTGGCGTAAATCCGCTGTTGGGTAGCGTCATACATGGCAAAGTGGACGTTCTGCCGCGTCAAAAGATTGGCATTGGTCTGGAGCGACCGGGTGGCAAAGCCGATAAACTGCTTGTTGACCGGATCGTAGCGGATCGAGTCCTGAACCAGGCTGTCGGCGTAGTTTTTCATTTGGTTCCACGTATTGTGGTAGAGCGTATTGTTGGTTACCTGAACAAATGAGATGCTGAGGATTGCGAGCAAGACAATGATGATCGTAAAAAAGGTCAGCATCAAACGATACATTAATTTCATGACTCAGGTCCTATTCCTCTTCGTCATCGAACTTGTAGCCGACACCCCAGACAGTCTTGATTACCTGGGGGCCAACCTTCTCCAGTTTTTGCCGCAGCTTCTTGATGTGGGCATCCACCGTCCGCTCATCCCCGTAGTATTCGTAGTCCCAGACGAGCTGGAGCAATTGCGAACGGGTAAAGACCTGCCGTGGCTTCGATGCCAGGGTCTTTAACAGGTCAAATTCCTTGGGCGTCAGGTCACTGACCGGCTGGTCGAAGAGGTAGACCTCCCGCGTTTTCGTGTTCATCTTGAAGTGTTCGGTTTCGATGTCAAAGCCACTGGTGGTCGTCGTCTGCTGCTGGCTGAGCTTGGCGAGCTGGGTGCGCCGGTAGAGGGCCTTCATCCGGGCAATCAGGGTAATCGGGCTGAAGGGCTTGGTGACGTAATCGTCGGCCCCAATCTCAAGGCCCAACACCTGGTCGCTTTCGGTGTCCCTGGCCGTCAGCATAATCAGTGGAACCGTTGGCGAGATCCGGCGAATATCGGCCGCCACCTGCATCCCATCCTTTTTCGGCAGGTTGAGGTCAAGCAAGATGATGTCCCACTTGTCGGGCGTGGCCGAAAACTTGTCTTCGGCCGCAACGCCATCATAGGCGAATTCATAGTCCCAGTTATTCTTTTTGAAGAACATCGCCATCATCTCGCAGACGGAGTGGTTATCCTCAATCATTAGAATATTCATGTGATCGCACTTCCTAACTTTAAAAAATTGCGCATTTTCTTTAGTTTAACATTCCCGAAGCACCAGCGCGCACCTTGCGAATAAGAAGTCATCATTCTTTCACATTTGACATCATCCAGCGCGTGCATGGCTAGGTATTAGGTTTAAGCATTACAACTCTGTGGAGCAATCGGCTATAATGAAAGTGATTACAGAAAGGGGACCTTTTTATGAAATCTGCTGTATTTGCCAAGAAGGGCGAGATGAAGCTGGTCGACATTGACAAGCCAACTGTCCAAGCCCCAGATGACGTCATTATCAAGGTCGTTCGGACCTGCGTCTGCGGTTCCGATCTCTGGAACTTCCGGGGAATCAATCCGCTGGAGCCGAATGAGGAAAACTCCGGTCACGAGGCCATCGGGATTGTCGAAGAGGTCGGATCAGACATCACCACGGTCAAGCCGGGTGACTTCGTAATTGCCCCATTCACCCACGGTTGCGGCCACTGTTCCGCCTGCCGGGCCGGCTTTGACGGTTCCTGCCTGAGTCACAGTGACAATTTCAGCAACGGCGTTCAGGCCGAATATATTCGTTTCCAGCATGGTCAGTGGGCCCTGGTCAAGATTCCTGGCCAGCCAAGCGACTACAGTGAAGGGATGCTCAAGTCCCTGCTGACGCTGGCCGACGTCATGGCCACTGGTTACCACGCCGCCCGGGTTGCCAACGTCGGCGCGGGCGACACGGTCGTCGTCATGGGTGACGGTGCCGTTGGTCTCTGTGCCATCATTGCCGCCAAGCTGCGGGGCGCCAAGAAGATCATTTCCACCAGTCGGCACGCCGATCGCCAGGCCCTGGCCAAGGAATTCGGTGCCACCGACAACGTTGCCGAACGTGGTGACGAGGCCGTCAAACAGATCATGGAGCTGACCAACGGCGACGGTGCCGACGCCGTCCTGGAATGTGTCGGGACGGAGCAGTCGACCGACACCGCCATGAAGGTTGGTCGGCCGGGTGCCATCGTGGGCCGGGTTGGCCTGCCGCACACGCCAAAGCAGGACATGACCACCCCATTCTACAAGAACACGATTGTTGCCGGTGGTCCCGCATCCGTCACCACCTACGACAAGGAAGTCCTGCTCAAGGCCGTCCTGGACGGTGAAATCAATCCTGGCAAGGTCTTCACCAAGAGCTTTAGCTTGGACGACATCGACGCCGCCTACAAGGGCATGGACGAGCGTCAGGTCATCAAGTCCTACGTGGTCGTTGCCGACTAGAAATTAAATGCAATTTACCTAAAAAGGAGCCGTGCGATTGGGCATGGCTCCTTTTTTGTATCAAAATAAAATCTAGCCTAATTGCTGCAATAGCATAGATAGATTGGCAGACACTAAAAAAGGATGAACTAACTGACGTCCATCCCCTTCTAATTTTGTCTCAATAACTTAATACTGATCAAAATTAATATTGTTTTCGTCCCCTACATATGTATATAATATAGGTAGCCCCTAAGGAAAGGGGGTGGTTACCATGAACGGAAAGGGCGAAAACAAAAAGCGTTCGGTCAAAGCATACTCGGTTGAGTTTAGCTTGGTGCCCTTACGCTTTAAGCTAGTAGTTATTTTTGATTAGTGGTTAACCCACCACCCAAAGGTTGACTCGCCAAAGTCAACAACCTTTGGGGCTTTTTATATGTATATTATAGCATTTAAAAACGAGGTTGAGAATATGAGGCGTTTCAAATACCAGTCAAAAAATAAGCACGTTACTATTGCATTAGATGTTTACAATCCCCGTGAAGTTATGGGGATAATTAAGCAAGACGTTCATAAATTCAATGAGTGGCGACACACTCCTAAGAACAAACGCCGCAAGCTAATAGAATTCAAAATTGAAAGGAAGTAGCAACATGGCAATGACTGAAGCCCAACACCGGGCAATTAACAAATACCGCCGAAAAAACAAGGCCCGTACTCAATACATCAACCGTAAATCAGTAGCTAAGAACTTTATTTTAAAAGACGCCACAGAAGACGATCTAACAATGCTATTGGACTGTATCAGGCAACGACAACATGAATTAAGCAACTAGACAGCCGACTATTACGTTGGTTGTCTTTTTGTTTAATTTGGTACAATTTGTTGCAAAAACAAAAACCTAAATTTCAAGAATAAGTTAGCCACTGGACTCAAATAAATAATACTGACCAATTGATTATTGGTTGATGGAGCTGTGATATCTCTTGGTAGAAGGCCTTACGATAGATATCCATTGACGAATGTCCATTAAACATAGCTCGTGGATAGTGATTCATCCAATCATTAGTCGCTATGATCTGAGCACTACTATAGTTATTTATAGCTTCACCTTTGGTAATCTCCTTGCGGAGAAACCGGTTATTGATCTCATTGGATCCACGTTCCCAAGGGGAATACGGATCAGCATAGAAAACATGATCGTGAACTTGTGTTAACTCACTAAATTCTGAACCGTTGTCAGAGGTTATTGTCTTAAAAATGCGATAGTAAGCATCTGTGCCCATTTTCTGGCGCAAATTTATAAAGAACTGATTTACTGCATGCGCAGTTTTACCAGCAATTTTACTCGTGATATTAACTCGTGAAAGGCGATCAGTCATTACTAGTACAACACTGTCATTACCGTTTTTCTGTCCCTGAACTGTATCCAGTTCCCAATGGCCAATTTCGGACCGTTGGTCCGCAGTTTGAGGTCGTTGAGCAATATTAGGCCCTAAGCACCTTTTAGCTTGCGGATGAGTTTGATGATGCTTACGTTTAGGTTTTTCAAAGAGGTCTAAATTGGACGTACGAAGCACACCCTCATTAATCCATTGATATAAAGTTACAACCGACTTTGGGATCAGGGTGCCATCATTCATTAAATCTCGAGCCTTATAAATAACCGCTTGTGGGGAGTAATGGTGGTCGTCAAACTCACCAAGCATTAGCTGATCAGCTAATCGTAAAAATTGCTTTGAAGAATAATATAAGCGACGACGACCAGAATGGCGGTGATGTTCAAGATATGTGGCCTGACCAGCTTCATAACTATAGATGTAGTAAGAATATTCGTAAATCTTACCATTAGATTTTTGACGACGAAGTTGGCGGACCGTACCACGGTTGAGCTCGTTATTAATTGTTTGATGATTAACTCCTAATTGGCGACCAATTGCGCGATTGGAAAGTCCTTGCGACTTTAAAGTCGCAATCATCACACGTTCTTCTTTAGTAAGATGAGCATTCTTTTTATGAGTAGTCAATAAAATAGTAGACATGGTATCATTTAAGTGCGTCATTTGACGGACATCCTTTCATATAGGTTTGGTTCACTTAATATGATACCTGATGTCACGCCGAATGGCGTTTTTTATTTACCACCAACTGGGTGGCTAACTTCATTCTATAATCTACCGCAAAAACAAAAATGCCTTTATATCAACGTTTTGCGATGATATAAAGGCACTCAAAATGCTAAAAATGGAGACGACGGGAGTCGAACCCGTGTCCAAGCATATCGCCATTTCGACCTCTACGTTCGTATCTCAGCTATTTAAGCTTCACTAGTCAAAACGCCGCTGATCAGGGCAACCATGGCTAGCTAGCTTGAAAATCTCTTCTGACAATCTCAAGCGGCGACGGCCAGCGTAGTCCACTAAATATGAAACCCGTTACCGCATCATGGACGAACCCGGAACGGATTTACGCATGCTACTTGTTAGGCAGCAAGAGCGTAAGCGTTTGAATTATTGTTTGCAGTTATAATTTGAAAACTGAGCGTTTTTACGAAGACGCAACCTTCGAAACGCAGTCGAAACTCGACCTATACCTGTCGAATCCAAGAACGTCCCCAGATACAATTAATAGTTTACCATACCCCGCCTCGCTTGGATAGCAAAAAGCACTCCCAATCGGAAGTGCTTTCATTGTTCTCAGATTAAATTAGTACCAGCCATTGGCCTGCCAGAACTGCTGAGCAGCAGTCCAGGAACCGTAACGACTAGCAACGTATTGATCAGCCACCTTTTCCTGGTTAGCGGCGGAGTAGTCACCACCCAGGTAGGAAGCGGAAAGCTGGTACTTACCAACGTATTGACCATTCATTGCACTGTAGCTGCCGCCGGATTCGCGGTTGGCAATCCAGGCCTTAGCAGCCGCTTCACTGCCACTAACAGTTGAGCTGGCATTATTATTCGTTGTCGTGGTGCTCGTCGTGGTCGTCGTTGCGGCCGGGGCGCTCGTGCTCTGCCCGCCTTGGTGACTGCCACTCTTGATAACCAGGCGTTGGCCAACGCTGATCTGGTTGATGTTAGAGATGTGGTTATCCTTGGCAATGGAATTAACCAGGCTGTTGTCCTGTGCAAACTTGTAAGAAATGCTTGAAAGCGTGTCACCGCTCTTCACCGTGTAAACGGAGTCGGCGTTGGCAACCGACGTCGCTGCCGCAACCCCAAGGGTCATGGCACCAAGAGTCGTTGCGGCCTTCATAAAGTTTTTCTTAGAAATCATAAATTAACAACCATCCTTTTTAATTCGTTTCGTTTTGACTGTCTTTATGATACACAACCAACGTTACCGGCCAGTAACAATTCCTTCGCAAATGAATTACATTTTTCGACAAAATGTAACAGTTCCTTCACATTTTAATAATTTAGTGACAAAAAAACCGCTGCCAAACAAATTGGCAACGGTGATTGCTTATTTATTTCAAAAGATCGGCAAAGTAGCGTTCACAATACGTTGCCACCCCATCATCGTCGTTTGAATCGGTCAGTGCCGTTGCGGCCGCCTTAACCTCTGGCAAGCCATTGGCCATAACGATCCCCTGAGCCGCGTCCTGGATCATTTCCAGGTCGTTGTCGGCATCCCCGAAGCTCATCAGGTTGCTAAAGTCTTCGCCGAAGTGGTCAAGCAGCGCCTTCAGACCAACGCTCTTGTTAACGTGCTGGGGCAGAAACTCCATGATCATTGCCTGGGACTGAACCGCATGGTAATGTTCCTTCAGCTCATCCGGCAGATCGGCAATGATCGGGGCCAGGCGTTCGGCCGGGATCGCCATGACCGCCTTGCTGTAGGTCGTTTCCGGCAAGTCCGCCAGCTTCGTATCACGGAATTCGATGTTCTTGAGAACTGAACGGTAAATGGAGCCCGGCTGATCGGTCAGTTCGTAGACCCGGTCGAAGTCGAGAACATCCAGCGGAATCTTTTCCCGCTGCACAAAGTCAAACAGCGGCTGCAGGTCCGCCTTCTGCATCCCCAACTCGAAAAGGTGCTCCTTGGTGACGTTGTTGACCACCAGTCCCCCATTGAAGGTGATCGTGTAATCATCGGGCCGGGTCAAGCCGAGCTGTTCAATCAATGGCCAGATGGCGTTGATCGGCCGGCCGGTGCACAGGACGACGTGGATGCCTCGCTCATGCAGCTTTTTCAAGACCGCTTCGTTGCGCTGGGAAATCTCCTTTTCACTGTTGAGCAGCGTGTTGTCAAGGTCCAAAGCAATCATCTTAATCATTCTTCTCTTCATCCTTTCGGTTCAAGTCATTCTCCGGCTGAATTACCTGGTGGTTAAATTCGTCCAGTAGCTGCAGGAGCTTCCTTCCGCGTTCCTCACCATAAATCCGCACCCACTTGGCAAAGCGCTGATTGATGCGCGACTCGATGGCATGGGCCACCCGGCAGCCGGCCGGCGTCGCCACCAGCGAAACCTTCCGCCGGTCCTCCTGGTCCCGTTCCTGCGAAACGTAATCGTGCTTGATCAGCACCCGAAGCTGGCGCGAGACGGCACTGCGCGTTACCTGCCGCCGGGCGGCGATGTCCATCAGCTTCGTCCCCGGATGCGCCACAATCTCCTGCAGGATCAGGTACTGTTCAAAGGACAGCGAATACTGCGCCGCCGGCTGGGAAACGACGTGCTCCAGCCGCTTTAGTGCTGACAGGTAGATATTAATTGCCTGATTCAACAGGTCATCGTTTGCGGTCATGCTATTTCCCCTTCTGATCGGCCAGGATCGACTTGGCAATCAAGCGGGCGTAGTTGATGTTCCCCTGCTCACCCATGTGCACATTGTCCTTGCCAAACCAATCACTGTGATTCTCACTGGCACCGTACCAATCTACCACGTGAACGTTGCTATACTGCTTGCCCGCAGCGTTGATCTCATCGTTAACCGTCTGTTGCCATGGCTTTGTCGGAACGTGAGCCGTTAGCCAATAAATTTGCCGATTGGGGCCGATCTCGTGCACAATGTCGTCAATCGTTTGCTGACTCATCGAGCCGTTGGTTCCCAGGTTCAGCACCACGATCTGATTCAAGTGCCCCTGCTTATCCAGCTGCTTAATCACGTCCGGAGCAGCAGAGCCCTGCCGTCCCACCTGAGCATCAACGTAGGCTTGAGGCATCAGCTTTTGAATGCTGTCTGCCGCGTCGGCCATGACCGAGTCACCAATCGCCGTGATCTTAAGTTTCTGGGCCGCCTGGGCCTCGCTCGGCGTCAGTGCGTACTGCTTAACGTTGGCGGAGGTGTCGGTCTGAACTTTCTTCCCGGCCGCGATCGCCTGATTGTGCTTGCTGGCCTTCTTGTGACTCTTCTCAATCCGTTGCTGAACGGCCGTCTTCCGTGGTGCGTGATCCGGCTGGGCCATCCCAAAGACGGCAACCGCCAGAACGACGACGCTAGCCCCCAGCCGGGTCCACTGCTGCCAGGTCCGGTGTCCACTAAATAAATTCGACCAGTGCCAGTCCGCCAGCGGCCGTTCCCAAAAGCGATAGGACGCTTCACTGATCAGTAGAATAATGGTCACCTCAATAATCGAGTTAAGGACTGGATGCAGGCCAACCTTAACCAGGCGCTCGTAAAAGACCATTACCGGATACTGATAGACATAGATCCCGTAGGAACGCTGGCCGACCCAGTGAAAGACCGGATTAGAGAACCAGGCATTCATCCGTGAGCCGGGATGGAGAATCGTCGCAATCAGGATCGTCCCAATCAGACTGTAGAAAAACATCCCCCCGTGGTAGGTCAAAGCCGTTTGTCCATTGAGGGTGAAGAAGCCCACGACGGTAATGACTGCCATCGCAATGCCGACCGCGTTCAGGCCGTGCTGCAGCTTGATAGCGGGATGGGGGTTCAGGCGGTTCAGTGGCCACGCCAGCCCCAGCCAGGACCCCAGCAAAAGGGAGAAGGCCCGGGTATCGGTCCCGTAGTAAACCCGATTAACGTTCGCCGGATCGTACAGAATTGCCATTTCCACCGCCGAGGCAATTGCCAGCAGCAAAATCACCCGCCGAACCGTCTTTTTCTTCCGCAAGATCATAAAGAGCAAGGTGATGATCAGCGGCCAGAGCAGGTAGAACTGAGCCTCCACTCCCAGAGTCCATAGGTGGGTAAAGGGTGAGGCCCCGCCGAATTGGTCAAAATAGGATTGGCCGTGGCGAATCTCCCACCAGTTGTACACCCAGAGCAGGTTGGTCATCACGATCATCCGAATGTTGTGAAGCAAATCGTGGGCAAAGAGGGTGATGTAGGCAGTCGTCAAAAACAACATGGCGACCAGCACTGGATAAAGCCGCCGGAAGCGTTTGCGGTAGAAGTGCCAGATATCAATATGCTGCTGATCGTCCAGCTGACGACTAAATTGGTAGGTGACAAAATAACCCGAAATCAACAGAAAAAGGGGCACTCCCAGATAGCCACCCTGCAAGACGTTTGGCAATAAGTGGTAGATGATTACCCCTAAAACGGCGAGCGTCCGGAGCCCGTCGATTCCCGTAATGTATTGACGTTTTTCTCCAACCGGCTTCATTATATAGCGTATTCCTCCACGGCAGTTTCCTCAAAAGTACCTAAAAATAAGCCAGACAGCAAAAGTGCTACCGGCTCGTCTAACCGATATGGTTTTCCTTCAAAATGTCATTGACAACCTGATCCATCTCGGGCGTCCGCTTCCACTCTTCCCAGTGGTCCATCGACTCGTCCTGCATCACGTAATGCGAGTTGATGAAGTCCTCGTAGCGAATCACGTTCCTGGAATGGGGAATGTTTAGCTGCAGGATCCGTACTTCCTTGATGAAGCCCCGTTCGGCCGCCAATTCGGCGCGGCCGTTATGAACCATGTTGCCAATCTCGTAGTATTTGCTGCCGTCATTGCGGGTGATTTCCTCAATCAGGGTCAGCACTTGATGTTGTTTTTCCACGCAACTCATCCCTTTCAACATTAAACATTATAGCGACTTTAAACCAAAAAATCACCGTCTGGACGACGATGATTGGCATAAGAGAGAAAGAGAATTGATTAGAAGGTAAATACTTAATACCTTGCGACTATTATGATAGCGGTTTCAGAACGGAATGTCAATATTAATCGACAAACTTTTTAACTTTTTACTAAAAAATGTCAAAGATGCCATGGGGCAAACGCCTCACGACCTCTTTGACATTTCATATTTTAATTTTATTGAACGGTAACGGACTTAGCCAAGTTCCGTGGCTTGTCGACGTCCAGGCCCTTGCCAAGGCTGGTGTAGTATGCCAGCAGCTGGGCTGGAATCACAGACAGCAGCGGCGTCAGGTATTGGTCGACGTCTGGCAAGACGATCGTGTCGTCCTCCTGGGCCAGGTGACGAGCAACGATCGTGATCGTGTTGGCACCCCGCGCCCGGGTCTCATCCAGGTTGCTCCGGGTCAAGCCGGCAGTCCGGTCCTGGGTAATGATGCCCAGTACTGGCGTCCCCTTCTCGATCAGCGCAATCGTCCCGTGCTTCAGTTCACCAGAAGCAAAACCTTCCGCCTGCACGTAGGAGATTTCCTTCAGCTTCAGGGCTGCTTCCAGGGAAACGCTCCAGTCGATTCCCCGACCAATGTAGAAGGCGTTCCGTGGCTTGGACAGGTAGCGAGAGGCCACCTCTTCAATCTCCTTCTTGCTGTCGGTAATTGATTGCATGCCGTTGGCGACCAGGCCGAGTTGGTGCTTAACGTCGAAGCCCTTGGCAGCTTCCTTGCCCAGGTATTCACCCAGAGCCTTAGCCAGGATTGCTTCTACGGCAATCTGAGCGGTGTAGGCCTTGGTGGAAGCCACGGCAATTTCTGGACCGGCATAAAGCGGTTCCGTAAAGGTTGCTTCACGGGACAGGGTGGACTTGTCGACGTTAGTGATGGTCAGGCTTGGCCACTTGTGTTCGTTGACCCCGACCAGAACCTGCCGACTGTCGGCCGTTTCACCACTCTGACTCAGGAAGATGAAGAATGGCTTCTTGGACAGCAGTGGTTGTTCGTAGGCAAACTCGGAAGAAATGTGGGCCGTGGTTGGAATGCCACAGAGCCGTTCGAAGAGCCGGGCACCAACCAGACCGGCGTGATAACTGGTCCCGGCACCAATGATGTAGAGGTGATCAGCTTCGGCCAGCTTTTGAATCAGGTTCGGATCAATCTGGGGATCGTCACTGTCGCCAAAGTATTCCCGAACCAGCTTCCGCATAACGGCCGGCTGCTCATCGATTTCCTTCAGCATGTAGAATGGGTAGGTCCCCTTGTCGGCAGCACTTGGATCCATGTCAACCGTGAAGCTTTCGCGACTCTTTTCGTTGCCGTCGAAGTCCTTGATCGTGACGTGGTCCGGCTTGACGATCACCAGCTCGTGGTCGGCAATTTCCATGAACCGGTTCGTTTCCTTAATCATTGACATGGCGTCGGAGCCTACCATGTTGTAACCGTCGCCCAGGCCGACCAGCAGCGGACTCTTGTTCTTCGCAACGTAGAGCGTCTCCGGATCTTCCCGGTCGATCATTACAAAGGCGTAGGAGGAGTCCGCGCTGATCAGGCGCAGAACCTTCAGCATTGCCGTCTCGGTGTCCATGTGGTTTTCCACAACAAAGTGGTCTACCAGCTGAACGATGACCTCGGTGTCGGTCTGGCTGTTAAAGTGAACGTCCGCCAGGTATTCCTTCTTTAATTGAACATAGTTTTCAATCACACCATTGTGAACCAGGTAGAAACGATTATCCTGGGAGTACTGCGGGTGCGCGTTTGCCTCGGTTGGGGCACCATGCGTAGCCCAACGGGTGTGGCCAATCCCGGACAGCCCGTGAACGTCATCGGTCAGGGCTGCTTCCAGGTTGCTGATCCGTCCTGGCCGCTTAACCAGGTAGTCGTGGCCGTCATTATCGTTAACGTAAACCCCGGCAGAATCATAACCACGGTATTCCAATTTCTTTAAACCATCGATTAAAATTGACAGGGTCTTATCGGTCCCCGTTACACCAACAATTCCACACATAATTTTTCCATCCTTTTATTTTAATTGGTATAGATCAATAGATTAGCCTAATGGTCTGCTACAACATATATGTATGATACAAGTTTCGGCGGTCCATGTCAATTAAAGGCCCTGCATTGGTCTAGGTCAAAAAAATAGGCAAAAAATAAAACTGGTTCACTTTTCGTAAAGCAAACCAGTTTTAGTTTCTTTTTACTACTTAACTTCTAGCTCGGCGCGGGCAACATCACCAATTTCTTCAACATATTGGTGAACGAGCTCCGGCGTCGGGGCCTCGGCCATGATCCGCAGCAGCGGTTCCGTCCCGCTCGGCCGAACCAGAACCCGACCGTCGCCGTGCATCTTTTCCTCGACCGTCGCAATCACCTGCTTCAGCTTTGGATTGTCCATTGCGGCAGCCTTGTCCGCAACCTTGATGTTCAACAGCTCCTGTGGGTAGGTCTGCACATCGCTGGCCAGTTCCTTCAGGCTCTTGCCACTTTCCTTGACAACCGACAGCAATTGCAGGGAGGTCAACATCCCATCCCCGGTCGTGTTGTGGTCGAGGAAGATGATGTGCCCGGACTGTTCACCACCCAGGTTGTAGCCGTTCTTCAGCATTTCTTCGACAACGTAGCGGTCACCGACCTTCGTCTTAACGCTCTTCATGCCGTGAGCCTCCAGGGCCTTGTACATCCCCAGGTTGCTCATCACAGTCGTTACCACCGTGTCCTTCTTCAGCATGCCCTTGGCGTCCAGGTACTTGCCGCAGATGTACATGATCTTGTCACCATCAACGATGTTTCCTTCGCTGTCGACGGCAATGCAACGGTCACCGTCACCGTCGAAGGCCACCCCAAGATCGGCGCCGTTTTCAACAACCGCCTTCTGCAGTCCTTCTGGGTGGGTCGAACCACAGTGAAGGTTGGTGTTCAGGCCATCCGGCTTGGCATTGATGGCGGTAAAGTCGACGTTCATGTCGGCGAAGAGGTTGGAGACAAAGGCACTGGTGGCACCGTTAGCGGCGTCTACTACGATCTTTAAGCCGGACAGGTCGGTCGAAACCGTCTGCTCAAGGAAGGAGGTGTACTTCAACGCTCCTTCGTGGTAATCGGCCACCGTCCCGAGGCCCTTATCCGATGGCCGTGGCAGCTCGTCCGTGTTGGCATCCAGCAACTGCTCGATTTCGTATTCCAGGTCGTCGGACAGCTTGAAGCCGTTGCCCCCGAAGTACTTAATCCCGTTGTACTTAATCGGGTTGTGACTCGCCGTGATCATCACTCCGGCATCGGCTTCCTGGGCCCGAACCAGGTAGGCAACCCCGGGCGTCGTCACAACGCCGAGCCGCAGAACCTCAATGCCGACGGAGAGAAGCCCGGCAATCAGGGCGTTTTCCAACATCTGGCCGGAAATCCGCGTATCCCGGGCTACTAATACCTGGGGCTGCTTGCGTTCTGAGTGACGCGTCAAAACGTAGCCTCCCGCACGGCCAACCCGAAAGGCCAGTTCCGGACTCAAATCTTTATTTGCAACTCCCCGAACACCATCGGTACCAAAATATTTCAGTTTCATCATATACTCCTTATTTATCAAGACTGACTGCTGCTCGATTCGGTCGAGCTCGTGTTGTCATTCGTATTATTACCTATGCTACTACTTGATGAGCCAGTTTGCACCTTTTTCCCGCTAGAGGAATTGGATGCGGACTCGTCATCCGTCCCCGACGAACTGCTGCTCGAGCTGTCATCGTCACCGTTCTTTGAATTGATCGGTACGGTAACGTTGGTGGTCGTCGGAACGATCGAGACGTTCAAGATTTGGCCGTTCTTATCGAGGGCTTGGAGGGTCACCTGCCGCTCCAGAGTGCTCTTCGCATCCCGCGGCACAACGACATAGGCAACCACCCGGCTTACCCGTGAAACTTGATCCTGAGCCCCGGTGACCTGAACGTTGCTGACGTCCGCCCGGGCCCGACCAACCTGATAGCCATCGGCCAGGTTCCGCGAGTTGACCCGGACCGTGACCTTCATATTGACCGTGCGCCGCTGCTGGATTCGGACGTTGATATCCTTCGGCACTACCGTCGCTTTGAGCTCCGAGTTCAGGCCACTGGTCTTAATTGGCACCTGGTGCTTGCCCGGCCCCAGCTTGCCGAGGTTGACGTAAACCTTGAAGTTCTGCGTGTTGGTAGTGGTGGTTACCAGAGCGGACGGTCCCGTGATTTTGACTTTGACGTACTGCGGATAACCCGTCACCACGTACTTGGAATTATCGATCGTGATGTCCAAGGGCATTTTGATCGTGGCCGACTTGTTCGACATCAGGGCGCTGTTGTTGCTGCCCCGGGTCGTCTGGCGCAAAAAGCCACTCTTGCTGCCGTTAACGTAGGCAAAAAGCATGATGGCCAGAATTAACGAGGAAAGTCGCAGCACCCACTTACGGCTGAAAAAGCCCTTATTGTTGTCCATGCCGGCCACCTCCATGTCCTACAAAAAGCGAGAAGATTCGCGTCAGAACGCTCTCGTGAGCTGGTTCGTGCGTGCACAGCTGCGATCGCAGGAACTTCAGGTAATCGTTCTGCGACATGTTGCGGATCAATTCGTTGTCCTTAGTGATCGAGACCTCGCCCGTTTCCTCGGAAATCACGATCGTGACCGCATCCGTGACCTCACTGATCCCGACCGCCGCCCGGTGCCGGGTCCCCAGTTCCTTGGGGATCAGCTTGCTGTCGGACAGGGGCAGGTAGGCCGCCGCCACCGCAATCCGGTTATTCTTGATAATCACAGCCCCATCGTGCAGCGGCGTGTTCGGAATAAACGTGTTGATCAACAGGGCGCCGGAAATATCCGCATCGAGCGGAATCCCCGTTTCAATGTACTCTTCAAGCCCCGTCTTCATCTGAATACTGATCAGGGCACCGATTCGCCGCTTCGACATGTACTGAATCGCACTATCAAGCTGCTTGATCATTTCCTCCTCGGTTTCGTTGGTCGACTGGTTGTGGCTCAGGAAGGTCCCACGCCCCAGATGCTCCAGCCCCCGGCGGATTTCGGGTTGGAAGATGATCACGATGGCAATGACACCCCAATTGAGGATCTGGTCCATCACCCAGGAAACGGTACTGAGGCCCGCATACCAGGAGATGACCTTGACCAAGATGATGATCAGGATTCCACGAAAGAGCTGGACAGCCCGCGTCCCGCGAATCAGGATCAGCAGTTCATAGATCAAGAACCAAATGACCAAAATATCAATGAGGTGAACCAGATTTTGCCATGTCAAAAGCGAAGTTATAGACTGCATCGCATTCACCATCCTCTAAATTCACGATCATATTATATCATTTTTTGCATTTGGCGAAAGCGCCACACTAAATTCACAAATATTTGATATGATTGTCATGATTAATTCTTATTTAAGGGGGTATGGCGATGGTTAAGCGTCTCTCACCGACCTGGCAGATCCGCCTCTTCTTCTGGGTCCTAATCATCCTTTTGAAACTGTTCATGAAATCCCCCTACGACTTCATGGCACTGAATACTTTTCTCGGCTACGTCCCCATCGAGCTCAGCTTCCAGATGCACCGCTTCAACGATCGGCGGGCACTGGCCTTTTGGCTCCTGCTCCTCATCTGGCTGGCCTTCTATCCCAACGCTCCCTACGTGATGACCGACCTCTTCCACCTCTCCTGGCTTCATCCCCACACCAGCATCAACGGCATTTTGCGCTCCGATCCCTACATCTGGCTGGTCTTTGCCATCATGATGATCTGTGCGCTCAGCTGTCTTTTGATCGGCACCATCACCATGGAGCGGGTCGCCCGCCAGTTGACGAACCTGACCACGCCGCACCACTCCTGGCTGCGCTTTGTCTGGATCATCATTTTCACCTTCCTGGCCAGCGTCGGCATCTACATCGGCCGTTTTCTGCGGCTGCATTCCATCTACCTGCTCTTCACCCCGTCTTGGTTCTTCCGTCAACTCTGGGGAATCTGGCAACCCAAGATGCTAGTCTTCGCCGCGATCATGACCGTCCTTCAACTGGTCGTTTATTGGTTCATCAAAATCTGCCAAGCCTATAAATAATAAAAAAGCCCACTTCCAAACGGAAATGAGCTTCTTTTTTTGATCTAAGTTACTTTTCTGCCAGGGCAGCCTTAACCTTGTCAGCCGTTGGGATTGATGGCATTGCCCCCATCCCCTGAACTGTCAGGCTGGAAGCACGCTGGGCGTAAACCAGAGCGTCCGCCACGTTGGACAGGTCG
Organism: Limosilactobacillus sp.; assembly: GCF_022482365.1. Taxonomy (NCBI): domain Bacteria; kingdom Bacillati; phylum Bacillota; class Bacilli; order Lactobacillales; family Lactobacillaceae; genus Limosilactobacillus; species Limosilactobacillus sp. Next base: position 2,103,571 of record NZ_JAKVPE010000001.1, on the reverse strand, counting down.
TCTTCCAACTGAGATGAAAGGGCCCCGATGAAGGTGTCACCGGCCGCCGTGGTATCAACGGCGTGAACCTTAAATGCTGGCACCAGACCGTACTTGTCGCCTGGGCAGGAGTAGAAGACCCCCTTGGATCCCAGGGTGATCAGCAGGTGCTTAACCCCTTGCTTGCGGAAGTAGTCAGCGCTCTTGAGCATCGAATCTTCGTCGGTGATTGCAATCCCCGTCAAAAGGGCACATTCACTTTCGTTCGGTGCGATCACGTCAGTGTACTTCAGCAGTTCCGGCAGAATGTCGTGAGCCGGTGCCGGGTTCAGGATCGTGGTAACGTTGTGTCCCTTTGCCTTCTTAAATGCCGCCAGGGTGACATCCTGTGGGGTTTCGAACTGGCTGATCAGGAAGTCAGCGCCATCCAGAACATCGTCAATGTCGTTGACCAGGTCGGGCGTCATTGCCTGGTTGGCACCACCATAAATCATGATGTCGTTTTGCCCTTCCGCGTCCAGGGTCACGGCAGCGGAGCCGGTCCCGTGGTACTTGTCAACCGTGATGTGATGAACATCAACGTCGTTATCCTTTAAGGCCTCAAGCATGTACTGACCTTCGCTGTCGGAGCCAACCGCACCGATGAAGAAAGTCTTGGCGCCAGAACGAGCCGCCGCAACGGCCTGGTTAGCGCCCTTGCCACCCGGGGCCGAGCTCTTGCTCTTAGCAGAGATCGTCTCGCCTGGTTGTGGGAAACGGTCAACGTGGTACGTCGTGTCAACATTGATGCTACCTAATACAACTACTTTTTTGCTCATGTTTTGAGCCTCCTTATTTAACCGAATTCTTAACAGTATTTATTCTAGCATACCCATAAAACGATTACAAAGCCTAAGGGGCCAAAACGTAAAACGTTTTATAAAGCTAAGCTAAAATGGGGCCCGGTCTGATCAGCCGGAGCCCCACTTTAAATTTTTTTAATTCCGACCGATAATCCGAACCTCAGTCTCAAGGTCGACGCCGAACTTGGCCTTAACGGTCTCCTGGACGTGGTGAATCACTGCCAGGTAGTCGCTGGCCGTGCCGTGATCGATGTTGACGATAAAGCCAGCGTGCTTGGTGGAAACCTGGGCCCCACCGTGCGTGTAGCCCTGCAGGCCAGCATCGTGAATCAGCTTACCCGCAAAGTAGCCCTTGGGCCGCTTAAAGACACTCCCGCAGGATGGCAGATCCAGCGGCTGCTTGGCGGCCCGCCGTTCGTTGAGGTCGTCCATCTTGGCCTTGATTTCATCATAATTACCCGGTTTCAGGGTGAAGGTGGCGTCTAATACCACCCCGTGATTGTCCTGGACGCTGCTGTGCCGGTAGCCAAAGTCCAAGCCCTGGTTATCATAATGCTTGATCGTCCCGTCCGGCAGCATTACCGTTGCGTCGGTGACCACGAACTGGGTCTCACCACCGTAGGCCCCAGCATTCATGAAGACCGCCCCACCGATACTGCCGGGAATGCCGGCCGCAAATTCCAAGCCGGTCAGACTGTGGTCCCGGGCGGCAATCGTCGTGTCAATGTAGGAAGCTCCGGCCTGGGCGGTCACCTGGTTGTCCTTGACCGTGATCTTGTTCAGCCGGGTCAGGATGATCGTCAAGCCATCGATTCCCCCGTCGCGGACGATCAGGTTGCTGGCGTTCCCCAAGACCGTCAGCGGCATCTGGTGTTCACGCACGTAGTCAACCAGCTGCTTGACCTGGTCGACGCTTTCTGGGAAGGCCAGCCAGTCCGCCGGTCCCCCCGTGCGCGTGTAGGTGTAGTTCATTAAGGGTTCGTCCTGCTTGATATCAATCTCCGGAAATTCATTCATTAAGTTAGCCATTCAGTAAGCCTTCCTTTTCTTATCCATAATTTTGACTCTGCCCCTAATTGTATCATGATTTCTGCAGAACTTTTGCGAAAACGATCGAAGCCCGCTAGAATAGTGATAATAACAAAATGAAAGGTGGCAGCTTCATGAACTTCATCGCGATGGATTTTGAAACCGCCAGCGGCAAGCGTTACAGTGCCTGCTCACTGGCCCTGACGATCGTCCGCGATAGCCAAATTGCCGACGAGTTCTACACCCTGATCAACCCCCACACCGACTTCTTCTGGCGTAACGTCCAGATCCACGGAATTCACGAAAGAGACGTCCAGGATGCGCCTGATTTCCCGGCCGTCTGGGAACACATCAAATCCTTCTACACGCCCGACAAGCTAGTAATTGCCCACAACAACCGCTTCGACAACAATGTCTTAAAGAGCACCCTGGAGCACTACGGGATCGAGCCACCGGCCTACCAGACCCTGGACACGGTCCGCTCCAGCCGGCAGCTGATTCCCGGCCTTGCCAACTACAAGCTCAACACGGTTTGCGACGCCCTCAACATTGACCTTCATCACCACCACAACGCCCTTGACGATGCCCAAGCCTGCGCCAACATTCTACTCTACCAGGACCAGCATTTCGGCGACCAAAAAATCAAGCCTTTCATCAAGATGTTTGGCTAAGAAATCAAAAAGCTTCAGGAATCTTGCTTCCCGAAGCTTTTTTGCTATTCAGCTGGCCGATATTCCATCACTAGGGCTGGGCGGCCCTCCTCAGTCGTCGTGCCGGTCTGGACAAAGTGACAGCCCTGGTAAAGCTTAATTGCCGGCGTGTTGGTAGTGAAAACCGTCAGCACCAGCGACTCAAGGCTGCTGTAATTGTCAAACCAGTATTCGGCCTCCTCGACCAGGAGCCGACCGATTCCGTTGCGCCAATACTTTTTGGCAACCACCACGCCGAGCTCCCCCGCCGTGGGTTGGGACTCCAGCACCATCACCGTGACAATCCCCAGGATCTCCTCGCCCAGCATCGCGAGCATGATCACGCAGTCGTCGAACTGGTTGATCAGGTCGATGTTTTGCTTTTCCTGGTCAACGGTGACTTGGGCAAGATGGGGCACCGTCACGGCGTCACTCTCGGTCGCCGCTTGCCGCAAAAACTTTAGTACCTGGGGCGCGTCATCACCCGTTGCCAGCTTGATTTCTACCTCATCTGCCATCAGTTCGCCACCTGAGCGACCAGGGCAGTGAAGTGTTCACCATGCGGTTCAAATTCCAGCACCCGGGTGTTTTCGTCGTCCGTCCGCTTGAAGTGGATGGCCAAGAAATCGGCCGGCAGCTCGTCTTCCACGAACTGGGCCCACTCGACGACGCTAACCCCGTCGCTGTCAAAGTATTCTTCTAGCCCCAGGTCCTCGGCCCCACCGTTTTCCAGCCGGTAGGCATCCATGTGGTAGAGCGGCAGGCGGCCATCCTGATACTCCCGAATGATCGTGAAGGTCGGGCTCTTGATCAGGTCGGGAATGTCCAGTCCCTTCGCCAGGCCCTTGGTAAAGGTCGTCTTGCCGGCACCCAGATCACCATCCAGGACCAGGACGTCGCCAGCCTTGAGCAGGCGGCCAATCTTTTCACCCAGGGCGATCGTCTCGTCCCGGCTGGTTAAGGTTAATTTTTGCATTGTGTGCACCTCGAATAATCAATCTGCCCCTATTTTAACTTACCGGGCCCCAGATGACAAAGCCGACCGCTCAATGAGTCCAGGAATAATGATAGTGCTGACTGGGGCGCGAGCGGCCCAGCGTCTGACGACCAGCCCGGATCGTGACCACCAGTCCCGCGCGCACCTGCTTTTTCGTCCGGGCTCCCTGATCGACCAGGACCATCTTGGCCAGCGCTTGGGTCTGATTGATGACGCTAGTACGATCCGCCGCGGACAGGCCCTTAAACTCTGGGCTCACCTGGATCGTACACCGGTTGCCGCCGCGGTAATGAATGCGCCGAATGTACTTGGCATAGCCGTAGTTGCCCGGGTCACTGTCGGCATAAGTGCGAACCTGGGTCAGATTTTCCTGCAGGGCGGATTCGACCGCCTCCCGACCATTGGCTTGGGCAATCCCGGTCAGTGCCAACAGGCCACCACCGATAATGATGATTCCTAAAATCAGCCACCGTTTGATTGTCGCCACCCCCTTAATTAAGAAATGGGATCCCACCGTCCATCTGACACCGGGATCCCGTTTTAATTTCAATCTTTAATTTACAGTGTTTGGGCAGCCGTGATCATGGCAACCTTGTAAACGTCGTCCTCATTGCAACCCCGTGACAGGTCGGCAATTGGAGCGTTCAGGCCCTGCAAGATTGGACCAACGGCGGTGAAGCCACCAAACCGTTGAGCAATCTTGTAGCCAATGTTCCCTGCTTCCAGGCTTGGGAAGATGAAGACGTTGGCGTGACCGGCAACCTTGGAGCCCGGAGCCTTCAGTGCACCAACCTCTGGAACAAAGGCGGCATCAAACTGCAGCTCACCATCGGCTGGCAGGTCAGGAGCCATTTCGTGCACCTTAGCAGTGGCGTCGGCAACCTTGGTAACCATGTCACCCTTAGCAGAGCCCTTGGTAGAGAAGCTCAGCAGGGCAACCTTTGGATCAATGCCGAAGAGCTTTGCGGTTTCGGCACTCTGAACGGCCACCTCGGCCATCGTTGGTGCGTCCAATTCGATGTTAATTGCACAGTCAGCGAAGACGTAGCGCTGGTCGCCCTTGAGCATCAGGAAGGCCCCGCTGATCCGCCGTGCACCTGGCTTGGTCTTAACGATCTGGAGTGCCGGACGAACGGTTGAACCAGTGGAGTGAACGGCACCGGAAACCATTCCGTCGGCCTTGCCCATGTAGACCAGCATCGTCCCGAAGTAGGAGACGTCCTTGAGCATTTCCGTAACCTGTTCCGGCGTGTTCTTGCCCTTCCGCCGTTCCAGGAGGGAATCAAACATGGCCTTCTTGTCAGCCTCTGGGTATTCGGCTGGGTCGATGATTTCCAGGCCACTGATGTCAAAGCCGTTGTCGCTAGCGGTCTTTTCAATGTCAGCACGGGTACCCAGCAGGATTGGCTTTACCAGGCCGTCGTTTTGCAGGCGGATGGCAGCGCCCAGAACCCGCTTATCTTCACCTTCTGGGAACACAATCGTCTTGTTTTGTCCCTTGACCTTTGCCGCAATTTCATCAAATAATTCCATTATGCAAACCTCCTCTAGTGATCGTTAAGTATCTACAATCCTAGTTTGCTACTCGCTCGTCAACAACTGGCTGGGCCGGTAGTTGCCAATCAATTGGCTTTTCTCCCATTGCCTGAAGTGCTTCGTTGGTCTTGGAAAATGGCCGGGAGCCAAAGAATCCCCGGTTAGCCGAGAGCGGACTCGGGTGTGCCGATTCGAGAACAATGTTGGTGTTCAGGTTGATCAGCTTCTTCTTGTCCCGCGCGGCCCGTCCCCACAGGATGAAGATCACCGGCTTAGGGCGCTCGGACAAGGCATGGATCGCCGCATCCGTCAGCTGCTCCCAACCGTGACCCTTATGGGAAAAGGCCTGGCCATCGCGGACCGTCAGAACCGAGTTCAAAAGCAGCACTCCCTGGTCAGCCCACTTCTTCAGGTAGCCGTGGTTAACGGGCGTGCAGCCAACATCGCTCTGCAATTCCTTATAAATATTCTGCAAAGACGGCGGCACCGGTACCCCGGGCAGCACTGAAAAGCTGCAGCCGTGGGCCTGGTGGGGACCATGATAAGGATCTTGGCCGAGAATAACGACCTTAACCTTATGAAACGGCGTCCACTCGAAGGCCTCAAAGATGTGGTGCATCTCCGGATAAACCGTGTAATGCGAATATTCTTCCTTCAGGAACTGGCGTAGCTGCGCATAATATGCACTCTCAAACTGTGGTTCTAGAACACCCCACCAGTCATTATGAATTAGTTGTTTCATGACTATCAGCACCTCGTTTCCTATTTTAGCATATCTGTTAAGGCTCTGCTCACCAAAATGAAAACGCTTTGTTAGTAGGCATTTCTTCAATAAACTGGTAAAATGTTATTGAATAGGCAGAATGGTGGTGAAATTATGCGCAAACTTTATCTTCGTGATCACGCCACGGATCTCCACGGCACGACCGTCATCCGCGACCACCAGGGACGGTCGTGCTACCTGCTGGTTGGTAAGTGGGGGATGCGCCTCGACGTCCTCTCCCTTTATGCCATTAACGGAGAATTGCTCGCCGAGGTCAAGCAGCAGTCGCTCGGTCTCCTTCCCAAGTTCTCCCTCTACGTTAACCGGGAAAAGGTCGGTACCGTCGGCAAGTCCCTCGGCTTTGTTCGCCAGGTGATCTACATTCGGGGCCTCAATTGGATCATCGTTGGCTCGCCACTCGCCGGTCGCTACCGGGTCTTCCAGGGGGGTCACAAGGTCTTCTCCATCCAACCCGTCGAACTAACCTCTAATTACTACCATGAGCTAACGATTGAGCACCAGGAGGAGGAGCCGCTGGCGATCCTCGTCGCCAGCGTTCTCGACCACTGGGCCCGCCGTGGGCAGCGTGAACCCGGTCGGCTCCGTTTCCGCAACCCGCAAACGTGCGGTGATCTCGGCATGGGTATCACCCTGCGGCGAAGCCATTCGGACGTTTTATATTAAAGCAAAAGGATCAAGCATTTTTCGTGCTTGATCCTTTTTTGATTTGTCCTTAATTAATAATGTTTCATTACCCGTTCGATCTCACGGTTCTGCTCGCGGCGCTTGATGTCCTCGCGCTTGTCGTACTGGTGCTTCCCCTTGGCAACCCCCAGTAGGACTTTGGCGTAGCCGTGCTTGATGTACATCTTCAGCGGAACCAGGGTAACCCCCTTGTTCTGCAGCTCACCGGTCAGCTTGTGAATCTCCTTTTTGTGCAGGAGCAGCTTGCGATTGCGCAACGGGTCCTGGTTGAAGTAGGTCCCGTTGTCGTACTCGCTGATGTGAACGTTCATCAGCCAGGCCTCGCCATTCCTGACCTGAGCAAAACCATCCTTGAGGTTGACCCGGTGCGCCCGGACCGACTTGATCTCGGTCCCGGTCAGCACCAGTCCCGCCTCGTAGGTGTCCGTCACGAAGTAATCGTGGCGGGCCTTTTTATTTTGGGCAATTAAATTATCGTTGTTCTTTTGTTGGGATTTCTTTGCCATTTTATCCCTCCATTATTTTAGTGACGCCGGTTCCGCCGTCCCTCCTGGTGGTGATCCCGGGAGTTATTGTGGTGGCGACTTTGGCCCCGGTTGATCTGCCGGTTGTTGACGTGACCGTTGTGGGCCCCGCCGTCACGACGATTATTATTGTGGCCGCGGTTATTGCCACCACGCCGCCGACCGCCGCGGTGATCATCATGCGGGATCCGAATTTTAGTGGTTGGCGTGTTTTCCGGGTGAACCAGCTTGAAGTCGACCTCGCGCAGGTCCTTATCTACCCGGATCAGCTTGACCTGGATTGGCTGGCCGATCTGGAAAATCCGGTGGGTCTTGCGGCCGATCAGGGCCATGTGCTTTTCGGAGTATTCGTAGTAATCGTCATCCATCACGCTGATATGGATCAGGCCCTCGACGGTGTTTGGCAATTCAACGAAGAGGCCGAACTTCATCACGGAGCTGACCACGGCGTCAAAGGTTTCGCCAATGTGATCCTCCATGTACTCTGCCTTCTTCATGCTGTCGACGTCCCGCTCGGTGTCAATGCCCCGTCGTTCGGTGACCGAGGTGTGCTCGGCGATTACCGGCAGCTTGTCGCGCCAGTGAGCCTTGGCCTTTTCACCCTTGCCGTGCTCGTGGTACCACTTGATCAGGCGGTGCACCGTGTCGTCAGGATAACGCCGAATCGGTGAGGTGAAGTGGGTGTAGTACGGGGCACCCAGACCGAAGTGCCCGACCTCTTCGTCGGAGTACTTGGCCTGCTGCATACTCCGCAGCATCATGACCTGAACCATCTGTTCCTCGGGCTTGCCCGCAACCTGCTTCAGAACGTTCTGCAGCATCTTCGGCTTAACGTTGTGAACATCACCGTGGACGGTGATCCCAAAGACGCTCAGGAAGTCAACGAAGGACTTGATCCGGTCCTCATCCGGCTTTTCGTGAATCCGGTAGAGGAAGGGCACCTTCTCCTTGAAGTAGTGCTCGGCAACGGTTTCATTGGCCGCCAGCATAAATGACTCAATCATCCGCTCGGCCAGGCCCCGTTCCCGCAATTGGATGTCAATCGTGTGACCCTTGTCGTCAACGATGATCTTGGCCTCCGGTGCATCAAAGTCGATTGCCCCGCGACGGTGCCGGTTCTTCAGCAGGATCCGATGGAGTTCACCCATCGTTTCAAACATCGGGACGAGGTCCTTGTACTCGTCAATCGTCTTCTGGTCGTGAGCCTCGAGGATCCGGTTGACCGCCTTGTAGGTCATCCGGGCGTGGGAACGCATCACGCTTGGGAAAATCTTATGGTTAACGATCTTCCCGTTTTCGTCGATTTCCATCTCACAACTCATTGCCAGCCGGTCCTCGCCCGGGTTCAGGGAGCAAATCCCATTTGACAGGCGCTTCGGCAGCATTGGAACTACTCGGTCGGTCAGGTAAACCGAGGTCCCCCGCTTGAAGGCCTCCTTGTCCAGCGGCGTTCCCGGCTTGACGTAGTGGCTGACGTCGGCAATGTGGACCCCCAGGTGGTAGTGATCATTGTCCATCTTCCAGGCAACGACAGCGTCATCCAAGTCCTTGGATTCAATGGCATCGATCGTAACCAGCGGCTGATCGGTGATGTCCTTGCGCCCTTTCCGTTCTTCCGGCAGGACGTGCATTGGGATCTTGTTGGCCTGGTCGATCGCCTCCTGCGGAAATTCGTGGGGAACGTCGTGGGCGTAGATGACCGACATGATGTCGATGCCGGGCTCGTCCTTGTCACCGATGACCTCGGTAACCGCCCCGGTCAGGATCTTCGGGGATTCGTCGTCCGGGTAGGTGGCGACGGTCGCCGTAACCACTTGACCATCCAGCGGCTTCAGGCCCTGGTCGGAAACGAAGAAGCGGTAGGTGTTGAGCTTCTTGTCCTTGAGCAGGATCTCACCGATGTAGTTGCCGATGGTCTCCTGCTTGAATTCGCCGACGACCCGCTCGTAATTGTGCTCAACGATCTCGGTGACCTGACCCTCGGGCCCCTGGTCGCTGCCCGGCTTGCCCGGCCGCAGGACCTTGACTGCCACCTGGTCGCCGTTTAGGGCGTGCATGGTGTGGTCGGGATTGATGTACATGTCCGGCAGGTCCGGATCATAGTCAACAAAGCCAAAGCCCTTGTCGTTGCCGTGGAAGGTGCCGACCAATGGCTCCTGCTTAATGATGGCCTCAAACTCGCCCCGGTCGGTAACCTGGACCTTCTTCTCCCGTTCCAGCTTTGCCAACGTCTGGACCACCGGCGTGAACTGGTCGCCATTGTCCATCCCAAAGTGGTAGGCGATCCGCTCGGCGGAGTAGCTCACCCCCGCGTTGTCGCGTAAATATTTTAATATCTGTTCTGCTAAATCTGCTTTATTGTTCATTTGATACCTCGAATAATTTTTGTAGATAATTAGTAACGTCCGCAAAGAGCTGACGGTGGGCCGAGTTAACCGTTAAGAGATGCGTGGCCGTTGGGTAGAAATGGTAATCGACTGGAGTGCCCTGCGCACGCAACTGCTGTGCCAGCTGCTCACCAGAAGCGGAGTCGATCATCTCGTCTTGACCACCCTGACCAATGAAAAACGGCTGCTTGATTTTTTCCAAGTTGATGGCCAGATCATGGGCCATTTGCTGAATCTGCGCTAACTGGGCCGGCAGGTGCTGGTCAATCCAGGCCAGCTTGGCTTTCTCCTCATCTGCGGGCATTCTAACCCGCCGGTAGTAGTCGTCGGCCAAGCGCGGAAAGTATTCCGGCACGTTGGATTCGCCCCAGGTTGTAATCGGCGAGGCAAAGACGCCCCCACCGGCCAGCTGCGAATCGTTTTCCAGCGCCCGGGTTGCCAGCAATCCGCCTAAGGACAGGCCGAAAACGGCGATTTGGCTAAAGCCGTTGTCGCGCAACCGACGGATGGCCAGCTGCGTGTCCGCCCACCAGTCATCCGGACTGCCCTTTTGCAAAATCCGGACCGGATCGCCACCGTGACCGCTAAATAGCGGCCCCAGCACCGTGTAGCCGTGGCGTTGCAATTCCCGACCGAGCATCCGAACGTCGTTGGTATTGCCCGAGTAGGCATGGAGCAGCACTACGGCTTGCCGGCCGCCCCGGAAATAAAAAGAGTCTCCCGCATAGGTTTCCATCTTAAGTCATCCCTTCACGAAAAAAGCCCCCTGGAACTGGTCAGGGGGCACACAACTGAAAGTCTAATGTGATGATACGTAAACTAATGCCAACGCCAGGATGAAGAAGAGCGCCCCACAGATTGTCGTCACAATTTGCATGACCGCTTCAAAGCCCCGAGCCTTGCGCCGGGAGAACAGGTCACCGGCACCACCGGTCAGGGCAGACATTGCATCGTTATCGTTCTTTGCTGGCTGCATCATGACACAGGCAATTAGCACAACGCAATCGATTAAAAATAAAGTCATTAATGTGTTATACAAGGAATCTTCCTCCTAATACTTACCCACTATATCTTTAATATCATAACATAACCAAGCAGCGATTGCTATACGTCCGCTCGGTGGGCCGCATTCATAATCTGACGGTAGGCCCGCTTATCGGGTGCGAAGTTGGCCCGGACCAGAATCGTGTCCCCGGCCATTAGCTTCGTTTTCCCGTTGGGAATCAGCTTATCCTCCCCGCGATAGATTAGGGTCACGATGCTGTTGGCCGGCCAATCAAAGTCCTTGATCAAGCGGCCATCCAGTGCGGCCCCCTTGTAAATCGTCACCGGCACGGTCGCACTATGCTCACAGCGCTGCGGGTGCTTGCCGATAAAGGCGTTGAACATCGCCGTGTAGACCGGTTCCCCGTGCAGCGAATCCACAACTAAGTAGGCAGTCACGGCAACCGTCGCCAGCGGCATCAGGTGGGCCAGGGAGCCGACCATTTCGGTGATCAGCAGGATGGCGGTAAAGGGCGCCTTGCTGATGCAGGCAAAGTAACCGGCCATCGCGTAAATGACAAAGTTCGGCAGGTAGCGGGCCGGCAGGAGGCCCAATTGAACCATCAGGGCGCAGTAAACCGCCCCGAGGACCGCCCCTAGGGTCAGAATGGGCAGGAAGATCCCGCCGGGCAGCTGTGAGGCGTAGCTAATCATTGAAAAGACAAAGCGCAGCACGAAGAGGCCGATAAAGAGCCAGAGGGAAATCGGCAGCTGGTGCAAAAGCCCGATCAGCTGGTTCCCCCCGCCAAGGGTCTGCGGCCAATACCAGGCGATCGGCATCACCAGCAGGAAGGGGATGACCGGGTAGGCAAACGGCGGCAGCCACTTCAGCTTAGCGGTCCACTTGCCCAATCGCAAAATCACGACCTGGTAGAAGCGCCCCAACAGGCCGAGCAAGAGGCCGAGGACGATCAGGTGCCAGTAGTACCTGGTTGGCAGCATGTGGTTATAGGGTACGTCGAGGACCGGGTGCAGGCCGAAGAAGACCATCGAGACCAAGTTGGAGCAGAGGGCCGAGACGAAGGTTGCCAGCCAAATCACCGGCGAGAAGTTATGGTAGACCTCCTCTAAGATGAAGATCGTCGAGGCAATCGGCGCGTTGAAGGCCGCTGAAAGCCCGGCCGCGGCACCGCTGGCGATTCCAACCTGTCGATCCAATTGGTTGGCGTGCATTGTTTCCGCCACCCCCTGGCCGACGGTGGCACCGAGCTGGATTGACGGTCCTTCCCGTCCCAGATAGAGGCCGGAACCGATTGCCAGGATTCCGCCGACAAATTTACGCCAGAGCACCGGCCACCATTTTTCATCGAACTGGCTGGTCAGCTGGCCCTCCACCTGGGGAATCCCGGAGCCCTTGATGTTGGGGTTGCGCTGGGCCATGATCCCGAGGGCTAGTGCCAGGACGACCGAGCCGAGCGCCCAGGGAATCAACCAGACTGGGTGGGTGTGGAAGTACTGGAAGCTGTGGCCAACGAATTCCAGCAGGTGCTGGATTGCGAGGCGAAAGAGGCTGACCACGATTCCCGCCAGGAGGCCAATCAGAATGGCGCGGAAAAGCTGTTTAGTTTGACTGTCGTGCTGAATTTTCTGCATATCATTCTCCCTCAAATTACTTGACCAAACCATTCTATACCAAAAATGTCCGGCGCGCGAAAAATTTTCGCGGACCGGACAGGTAGGTTTTAGGATTTAGTTTGCAATTGACCGTGGTGCCGCACCAGGTAAACCAGGGTGGCCACGATCAGTACCGCCGCCCCGACGATGACCGAAACCCGGGTATCCGGGTTGATGAACATGAAGATCACAATCACGATCAGCATCAGGAAGGCGAAGTAGTTTGAAAACGGGTAAAGCGGCAGCTTAAACGGGTGGTCGGTCATCAGGTCCGGATTGTTGCGCCGGAACCGCATCTCCGCCAGCAGAATCACGAACCACGGGATCATCCCCGGCAAAACAGAGGACGAGAAGACGACCACGAACATGTCGGCCGTCGACTTGCTGTAAATTGAGGCCACCATGTCGATGATAAAGCCCAGCAGAATCCCGCCGGAGATACCCAGGATCGCCGCGTCAGGAACCACCCGCTTGGAGAGTCGACCGAAGATCTTCGGCGCATCCCCCTCGTGGGCCAGCTTGAAGAGCATCCGGCTGGAACTGTAAATTCCGGAGTTGGCGCCGGACAGGGCCGCGGTCAGCACGACGAAGTTAATGATTGAGGCGGCCGCCGTGATTCCCACCTTGGCGAAGGTCGAAACGAAGGGCGAACCAACGCTGCTCAGCTTATTCCACGGGTAGATCGTGACGATGACAAAGATCGCCCCGACGTAGAAGATCAGGATCCGGAAAAGCACCGACTTGACCGACTTGACGATCGCCTTTTGCGGATCCGCCACCTCCCCGGCGGAAATGCCGAGCAGCTCGATTCCCTCATAGGAGCCGACAATGATCGACATTGAGAAGAAGAAGCCGGAGACCCCGCCGGTGAAGAAACCACCGTGAGCCCAGAGATTGGAAAAGCCGGTTGGGCGCCCGCCGTTGCCGAAGCCGAAGAAGATCACCATGAAGCCCAGCAGGATCATGAAGATGATCGTGACGACCTTGATCATCGCAAACCAGAACTCCAGGGAGCCATAGGCCTTAGCACTTGCCAGGTTAGCGAGGACCAAGAAGACGATGATCACGATTCCGGCCACCCAGGTGTGCATGTGAGGCCACCAGTACTTCAGATACTCGGTCGCCGCCACCACTTCGGACATGCCGACCACAATGTATTCGAAAACGTTGGCCCACTTAGCCAGGTAACCGGCCAGCGGATGGACGTATTCGGTCGCGTAATCCGCGAACGACCCCGTTCCCGGGTTGATGTAAATCATCTCCCCGAGGGCTCGCATTACGATGTAGAGGATCAGGCCGACGAAGGCGTAGGCCAAAAGGACTGACGGCCCAGTCCACTTGATTGTCGAGGTTGCCCCCATGAAGAGGCCAACCCCGATCGCACCACCAAGAGAAATCATCTCCATCTGCCCCGCCGTCATCGACCGCCGGAGCTTTGGCGCAGTATCTTTCATTGTTATCAGATTCCTTTCCCTATTTGCTTTCCAGATTATAGGACATTTCTGACACAAATTCCATGTTTTTTCTTATCAGGAGATAAAAGGCGGTGGGACAGAACTCGCTTGCGAGTTCGTCTTCCCACCCCCGCGAGGCTGGCTAGGCGTTCCGGGCGTTGATTTATCAACGTTCGGAATCCAGCCAGCTACCGCGTTGCAGCATTTATGGCTATATAACAGCAAAGAGGCTGGGTTAATTCCCAGTCTCCTTCACTTACTTGATATTCAAACTATTACGCACCAGGGACTTGACCTCCTGGCTGGTGGAACAATTGGTGATGGCGTCATTGACCACGTGGCGGCACTCCGTCGTATCGAGGTGCTTCATCATGCTCCGGGTCCGCAGCACGCCGGATGAGGACATCGAGTAGTTATCCAGGTCCATCCCCATCAAAAGTGGCAGCGCCCACTTGTCGCCGGCCATCTCGCCGCACATCGCCACCGGAATGTTGTACTTGTGACCGGCAAGGATAATGTGACGCACCAGGTTCAAGAAGGCTGGATTCAGCGGCTGGTAGAGGTAGGATACGGCGTCGCTGCCCCGGTCGGCCGCGAAGCTGTACTGGATGAGATCGTTGGTGCCGATGCTGAAGAAATCGACCTCCCGGGCCATTTTCTCAGCATTGACCGCCGCCAGCGGAATTTCAATCATCATTCCGAGACGGATGTCGTCCCCAATGCCGGGCTGCTTCATCTGCAGCTCCTGCTTGCAATCGTTAAAGATCCGCTTGGCCTTGCGCAACTCCTGGATCGTGGCGATCATCGGAAACATGATCGATAACGGCCCGTACTGGGAGGCGCGAATCAGGGCCCGCAGCTGGGGCTTGAAAATTTCGGGATGGTCCAGGCAAATCCGGATGGCCCGGTAGCCAAGGAAGGGATTCATTTCCCGTGGCAGGGGCAAAAACGGCAGGGGCTTGTCGCCACCGATGTCCAGGGTTCGAACAACGACTCGCTTTCCCTGCATGTTGACGATCACCCGCCGGTAGGCCTCGAACTGCTCGTCCTCGGTCGGCAGGTGGTCGCTACCCATATAGAGAAACTCGGAGCGGAAAAGGCCAATTCCCTCGGCCCCCTGCTTGATCACGTCGTTGACATCATCCGGGGTCCCGATGTTGGCAGTAATGTGGAATCGCTTGCCATCCTTGGAAACGGATGGAGCGTCAACCAGCTGCGCCCACTCGGCACTCTGTTCGCTGTAACCGGCCGCCTTTTGCCGGTACGCATTGATTTCGGTATTCGAAGGATCGACAATCACGTGACCGCTCAAGCCGTCGACCACCATCCGCTGGCCGTTCTTGACCTGCTCAGTGATGACGTTGGTGCCAACCACCGCCGGAATACGCAGGGTCCGCGACATGATGGCAGCATGGCTAGTCCGGCCGCCGGTGTCGGTGACGATCCCCTTAATCAGCCGCGGATCCATCTGGGAGGTATCCGAAGGGGTCAGCTCGTGGGCCACCACGATCACCGGCTCGGTAATGGCAGCGAGATTCGGCAGCTTCTTGCCTAGCAGGTGGCTAAGGGTCCGCTGGGCAATGTCCCGCACGTCGGTCGCCCGTTCCTGCATATACTTATTGTCCCGCATCGCCGCCAGCATGTTGGCAAAGTTGCCCGTCACCTTAGAGACGGCCTCCTCCGCGTTGACTCGCAGATCGTTGATTTCGTTTTGGATTTGCCCGAGCATTTCCGGGTCCGACAGAATCGTGATGTGGGCGTCAAAGACATCCAACTCCTTGTCGCTGAGCCGCTGCTTGGCGTTCTCCTTGATCTGCTGAAGATCTTCGATGGAGTCCGCGAAGGCCTGCTTGACCCGCTGATACTCCTGCACGGGATCATCAATCCGCCGCTTCTGATACGATAAGTCGGGCGGCGTCAGCAAATAGACCGGCGCAATGCCGATGCCGTCACTGGCTGCAATTCCCTGAATGTCTTGAGACATGTTATTTCCCCCTTACTCCGTGTACCTGCTGGTGCTGCTGGGCAAATGCACTCTTTTGGTATTATAACATCTTTGACGCAAGCGTTATCAAAACTCGAGAAACAAAAAAGAGCCGCGGCAAAATGCCACAGCTCTTTCGTCAATCGCTAATAAATTAACGGTTTTCGATGTCTTGACGAGCTTGTTCACTCAGGTTGTAGAATGAGTGGATGCCCTTGTATTGAGCAACGTCGCCAAGTTGGTCTTCGATCCGCATCAGCTGGTTGTACTTAGCAAGACGGTCAGTCCGGCTCATAGAACCAGTCTTGATCTGGCCGGCGTTCGTAGCAACAACCAGGTCAGCGATGGTCGTGTCTTCGGTTTCACCAGAACGGTGAGAAACGATGGCAGTGTAGCCAGCTTCCTTAGCCATTTCAATAGCTTCAACAGTTTCGGTCAGCGTACCGATCTGGTTGAGCTTGATCAGGATGGAGTTGGCAGCACCCATGCGGATACCCTTCTTCAGGTAGTCGGTGTTGGTTACGAAGAAGTCGTCACCAACCAGTTGAACCTTCTTACCAAGCTTGTTGGTCAGGGTTACCCAGTCATCCCAGTTGTTTTCGTCGATTGGGTCTTCGACAGAAACGATTGGGTACTTTTCAATGATCCCGGACAGGTAGTCGATCCATTCGTCAGTGGTGTATTCTTCACCAGTGGACCAACGAAGCTTGTACTTCTTGGTGTCGTTGTCCCACAGTTCGGAAGCGGCAACGTCAAAGGCAATGGCAATGTCCTTGCCTGGCTTGTAACCGGCATCCTTGATGGCCTTGATCAGGTATTCGAATGGTTCTGCGTTGTTAGCAAAGTCAGGAGCAAATCCACCTTCGTCACCAACAGAAGTTACCTTACCAGCGTCTTCCAGTTCCTTCTTCAGGGCGTGGAAAGTTTCTGAACCCCAACGAATAGCTTCACGGACAGTTGGTGCACCAACTGGCATGATCATGAATTCCTGGAAGTCAACCTTGTTATCAGAGTGAGCACCACCGTTGATAACGTTCATCATTGGCGTTGGCATAACGTGAGCGTTGAAACCGCCAAGGTAGTTGTACAAAGGAACCTGCAGTTCGTCAGCAGCAGCACGGGCAGCAGCTAATGAAACGGACAGGATGGCGTTGGCACCAAGCTTACCCTTGTTTGGAGTACCGTCCAGCTTGATCATGGCCTTGTCGATAGCGATTTGGTCAGTAACTTCCATGCCGACGATTTCCTTCGCAATGATGTTGTTAACGTTGGAAACGGCCTTCAGAACACCCTTGCCGCCGAAACGGTCCTTGTCACCGTCACGCAATTCAACGGCTTCGTGTTCACCAGTTGAAGCACCTGAAGGAACAATTCCACGGCCAACACCGCCAGCCTCAGTGTAAACTTCGGCTTCAACGGTTGGGTTACCACGTGAATCAAGAACTTCACGGGCGTAAATATCTGTAATAAGTGACATTTGATGAATCTCTCCTCTGTCTTATTATTTGGATACATTCCACTTTAATATTGTATTATCTTGCACAACTAAAAACAAGCTTTTCGCCACTAATGATTGACGATTTGCAAAAAGGTTTGCGGATCGAGACTGGCGATTCCGACCAGGGCCCCGTCGATATCCGGTTTGGCCATCAACGCGTTGACGTTCTTGGTCGTAACGCTGCCGCCATAAAGAATCCGGACCTCGTTTGCAATCTGCTCGCCATACATGTCGGCGATGGTCTGGCGGATCAGGTAGCAGCCCTCCTCCGCCTGGCTCGGATCGGCACTCTGGCCGGTGCCGATTGCCCAGCTCGGTTCGTAGGCGATCGTTACCTTGGCCACCTCGTTCTGGCTGAGATCCTTGACGTCCTCCAAGATCCGGTTGACCACCCAGTGAATCTTCTGGTCGTTGGCCACCCGCCGGCCCATCGTGTCGTCACAGCAGACAATTGGACACAGACCGTTGCCCAGCGCCGCCTTGACCTTCTTATTGATCAGTTCGTCGGTCTCATGAAAGTAGGTCCGGCGCTCCGAGTGGCCGAGAATGACGTGGTGGATTCCGGCGGCATACAGGGCCCGGGGGCTGGTCTCCCCGGTAAAGGCTCCCGCGTCCTGGTAGTAACAGTTCTCCGCCATCACCTTCAGGGGCGAACCCGCGGCCGCCTGCACCATTGGCACCAGAGACAGGGTCGGTGCCGCCAGCGCCGTCTCCTGTTGATTGGCTGGCAGCAATTGGTCTTTAATCTGGTTGACAAAGCTGACCGCCTCATCGACCGTCTTGTTCATTTTCCAGTTTCCGGCAATCATCGGAACCCGCATCGCGCTCTCCTCCTTTGTAAAAAAGCGGAACGATACCGTTTGGCATGTTCCGCTTAATAATGATTTAAATTACTTATCAGAAATTGCAGCAATTCCTGGCAAAGTCTTCCCTTCAAGGTAGGTCAGTGAAGCACCACCACCAGTGGAGATGTGGGTCAGCTTGTCAGCAACGCCTAATTGCTTAACAGCGGCCGTGGAGTCACCACCACCGACGATCGTGGTTGCATCCTTCAGGGTACCAAGGAACTTACCAATTTCAAGGGTTCCCTTGGCAAAGTTTGGCTTTTCAAAGACACCCATTGGGCCGTTCCAAACAACCGTCTTGGCGTCCTTCAGAACGTTTTCGAATTCAGCAATGGACTTTGGACCGATGTCTAATGCCATCCAGCCATCGTCAATGTCGCCTTCCACAACCTTGGTGTTGGCGTCGTTGTCGAACTTGTCAGCGACCACGTTGTCGATTGGCAGAACCAGCTTGTCACCGGCCTTGTCAAGGATTTGCTTGGCAACATCGATCTTGTCCTTTTCAACCAGGGAGTCACCAGTCTTGATGCCCTTGGCAGCGTAGAAGGTGTAGGCCATCCCACCACCGATGATGATCTTGTCAGCCTTTTCCAGCAGGTGATCAATCACACCGATCTTGTCGGAAACCTTAGCACCACCCAGAATGGCAACGAATGGACGTTCTGGGTTGTCAACGGCGTTACCCAAGAACTTAATTTCCTTTTGCATCAGGTAACCAGCGGCAGCCTTGCCTGGCATGTTAGTAGCGATGCCGACGTTGGAAGCGTGCTTCCGGTGAGCAGTACCGAAGGCGTCGTTGATAAAGACATCACCAAGGGAAGCCCAGTACTTGCCCAGTTCAGGGTCGTTGCCGGATTCACGCTTGACGTATTCGCCATCCTTAACGTCTTCGTAACGGGTGTTTTGAACCAGCAGAACGTCACCATCGTTCATTGCGTTGATGGCATCTTCCAGCTGCTTGCCTTCCGTTACTGGAACAAAGGTAACTGGCTTGTTCAGCAGGTTGGACAGGCGTTCTGCAACGGCCTTCAATGACTTAGCAGGCTTGTCTTCTTCCTTCTTGATCCGGCCAAGGTGGGAGAACAGGATTGCCTTACCGTTGTGCTCAATTACGTACTTGATAGTTGGCAGAGCAGCAACGATCCGGTTGTCGTCTTCAACCTTTGTACCGTCGTCACTAATCGGGACATTGAAGTCCACCCGCATTAATACCTTCTTGCCCTCTAAAGGCAGGTCTTCAACAGTTAACTTAGCCATGAATTATGTTTCCTCCTTCTCTGTTAAGAAAAAAGGTGGTTGGAGTCTCCTCCTCCCACCTTTTGAAAAAGCTTATTTAAGCAATCAGATTACAGATTTGCAAAGTGAAGCAGAGTCCGAATCATGTTGCAAGTGAAGCCGTTTTCGTTGTCGTACCAAGCAACGGTCTTAACTAATTGAGTGCCGTCTTCGCCTTCCATGATTTCAGTCTGGGATGGGTCAAAGACAGAACCAAAGGTTGAGCCGATGATGTCGGATGAAACGATTGGGTCTTCAGTGTAACCATATGCTGGGTTGTTTTCAGCAGCCTTCTTCATAACGTCGTTAACTTCGTCGACCGTAACCTTCTTGTCCATAACAGTAACAAGTTCAGTTAATGAACCAGTAGGAACGGCAACACGTTGTGCGTGACCGGAAAGCTTACCGTTCAGTTCAGGGATAACCAGGCCAATAGCCTTAGCAGCACCTGAAGAGTGAGGAATAGTGTTCACAGCGGCAGCACGGTTGTTACGGAACTTCTTGCCCCGTGGTTGGTCAAGAACGGCTTGGGAACCAGTGTAGGCGTGAACAGTAGTCATGGTACCAACCTTGATACCGAAGTTCTTGTTCAGGAAGTATGCCATTGGTGCCAGGCAGCTCGTGGTGCATGAACCGGCGGAAACGATCTTGTCGTCAGCCTTCAGAGTGTCCAGGTTAACACCAGGAACAACAGTTGGGATGTTGCCGGCAGGTGCGGAAATCAGGACACGCTTTGCGCCAGCGTCCAGGTGAGCTTGTGACTTTTCAGCAGAAGTGTAGAAACCAGTACATTCAAGAACAAAGTCGACACCGTCGTTCTTTACCCAAGGAATGTTACGTGCGTCACGTTCTGCGTATACAGGGTATTCCTTACCGTCAACGACGATGCCCTTGTCGTTTGATGAAACTTCAGCATCAAAACGACCCTGGGTGGAGTCGTACTTCAGTAAGTAAGCCAACATTTCTGGTGAAGTCAAGTCGTTGATAGCAACAACTTCGATGTCATCAGTGTTGAGTTCGTGAATACGACGGAATGCCAAACGACCAATACGGCCGAAACCATTAATACCAATCTTTACAGTCATACTGCAATTTCCTCCTTTAGGAAAAACATAGTTAGTGCACATGCTTAGTTTATCACATTCCGGCTTTTGCGCCAATCAATTAGACTGGTTCTAACTGGCCAGAACAATCTGGTAAGTCTAAGCAAGATACAAACCTTACGAGTCTTATAATACTCACCTTGCGGGCAAAAGTCTATTCAATCGCCCTAGAAATTTTGCATTTTCTTGTGAAAACGTTATCTTGATTAAAAAGTTCAAATAATAGTTGCATTAGGGCAAGAATTAGGATATTATAATAGACGTTGATTGATTCAACACAAAGTAAATCAGCTCTGCGCCCTTAGTGTAATGGATCGCACGTGAGATTCCGGTTCTCGAGATCCGGGTTCGACTCCCGGGGGGCGCATTTTTTATTTGCAGGGTGCTGTGACAGGTTTGTCCAGTGCCCTGTTTATTTTTTTATAAGCATTTAGGAGGCATTCATGGCGATGAACAATCCTTACCAATCCCAGCTGTGTCATGCTGTTCCCCTCAATTCAACTGAGCAGGCCATCAGCAAGTCTTTCCTCTACTTGTACCAGCGAATGGACTTTGAGCATATTTCGATCACCGCGATTTGCCGGCACGCTCAGGTTTCTCGGCCCACTTTCTACCGCTACTTTAGTAATACGTGGGAAATTAAGGAGGTTTTGGAGAGCAATTTTGTTGCCAACTTGCTTCACGTAAGCTATCAGCTCAAGTTCTTTGACTTTGCTAATCCCTCCTATCCCCACTACCTAAAGAAGATGCGGAATTTTTTGCAGGCCAACCGGGAAACATTTAAGGCCTTTTTGGTTACTAACCCCTCCCCCACCTTTATTCACAAGTACAAGGTCAGTATCAAGTACCATTATTTCCGCGAACACTATTTTTCCGATCTGGACCTCGAGATCATTGCTAGCTACCTGATCACGGTCTTTACCTACACGCTTGCCAACAACACCCCAATTACGCTCGAACAGGCCGACCACTACGACCGCCAGCTCGGAAGAATCATCGCCGCCCTCTGAGGGTTACAGTTAGAGCCAAAGTTGTAACGCCCTCTCTTTATCTTTTGGCTACGATTAAGTCATCAAATGATGAAGGGATGATTTTCATGAAGAAAGTTGCAATCGTTACTGGCGGTGCCAAGGGCATTGGTGCTTCAATTGTTCGTCAATTAGTGGCTGACGGATTTCAAGTTGCAATTGGCGATTATAACTTGGCGGACGCAGAACAATTCGCTAGTCAATTTGCCGACAATCAGGTTAAAGCTTTTCAAGCGGACGTTTCCAAAAAAGAGGACGTCGATAGTTTAGTTAGTCAAACCGTTGGTGAGTTCGGCCAGCTGGATGTAATGATCAATAATGCCGGGATCTCGAAAGAATACCCTCTGCTCGAAATGACGGCGGAAGAATTTGATCAGTTGATTGCCGTCAACATGAAGGGGGTCCTCTTTGGCATCCAGGCAGCGGCAACGCAGTACATTAAGCAGGGAACTCCCGGCAAGATCATCAACGCCTCATCAGTCGGTGGCTACAAGGTTTCTCCAAACCACGGTGGCTATTCCGCCACTAAATTCGCCGTTCGTTCGCTAACCCAAGCAGCGGCCCGTGAATTTGGCAAATACGGCATCACGACTAATTGCTATTGCCCAGGCTACACGATGACACCGATGATGAAGCAAATCGTGAAGAATTACAGCCAACAGCTTCATATCTCGCCGGATGAGCTGGAGAAGCAAAAGAGCGCTGAAGTTGCTCTGCGGCGTCCTGCCCAACCGGAAGACATCGCCAACGTGGTCTCATTCTTGGCAAGTGACAAAGCCAATTACGTAAATGGTCAGGCGATTGTCGTTGATGGCGGATTGATTTACAAATAATAGAATTAAAAACGCAAAGGCCGGTGAAAACTAGGCCTTTGCGTTTTTTGATTTTCATTTCATCCGCTGACGCCGCTCCCGGCGCCGAAGCAGCCTCTGCAGCCGTGCTCGATTATAGCGCTGGAGAATGATGAAGGGCAGTTCAATCAGGCTCACGATGACGGACGTGCTGATAAAGATTGCCGGATCACCAAACGGTACAATCAGGATCAGGGGCAAATAGGTTAAGATAAACATCAATTCGTGGTCAAACTCCGCGGCGATCATCGTTTGGATAAGCTGAGGCAGTGAACGCCGGCGCAGGTCGTATTTTTCTGGCGAATAGGTTGGCAGAAAGCTTTTCCACTTCCTTACTTTCAGCAAGCGGTAAAGACGCTGCTCGCCCGCCGTCACCCTGAACCAGCGACAATCCTGATCAAGCTTTAATCGTGGTTCAATTACGTTGCCAACAACCAGCCGCATCCCTAGTTGATAGAATGTTACCAAAAAGGTCAGCACGAGGCTCAACAAAATTTTTTGAGGGAAAATCAGGTAGAGAATCGTCAACATAAGCAGGCCAATCCCCGACCAGGTTGTCGCCCTTTTCATCAAAGCTTCCATTGTTATCGTCCTTCTCTGTAAAAAAAGAGCTGCCAATCGCTGGCAGCTCTCTTTCATTAACGAATTACTTTTCGTCTGCTGGCTTTTCCTTAGCCCACTTACGAATAGCTTCGATCTTCTTTTCTTTTAATGCTCGCTTGTACTTAGGAGCAACTGGGCGACGGCCTTGAACGCCGTATGGGTGTGCTTTACGCATGAATCTATGCCTCCTTTAATATCAAACGTAAAATAATTAACGTTCCAATTATACCGGGCCCCGTCCCAAAAAGCAAGCCTTGGCTAAATTTCGCCCCGCGAATTTAATTGGGCGCTCGTTACCAACTTTTCAATAGGTAAAAAAGCAAATTTATTTTTACTTTTTACTTCAAATTGATAAACGTTACCAATCGCCCCAGTCGTGTTCTCAGGGTTCCTGACTAGACCAATTTATGAAAACCCTTTACAAATATTGTTAAATAGGCACTTGCAAATCAGACCAATATGCGGTACATTATAAGTGTCCTAAGGAGCTACTAATTAATTTATAAAAAATAAAAGCTAACATCTATCACAGGAGGTATTCATCATGGAAGACACTAGTAAATTAAACGTATTCAAGACCGCTGCAGATTGGAAGGAACTGGACCAGCAGAGCGCTGCCGCTGAGCTGGACATGCTCGCCGAAAACCTGAACGAAAAGTAAATCTCTTATCTTGACAACTTCTGACTACTCCCCCAGCAGCGATCGGCAATTCCCGGTCGTTGCTGTTTTTTAATTTAAAAGAGATAAATCATTTGACCTTTTTTGACCAATCGGTTATAGTATTAATATCCGTTAGCAATACCAGCTAACGTGTGCTAATTTAAGTAAGGAGGCCACACTATGAACTTAGTTCCAACAGTCGTCGAGCAGTCATCACGTGGCGAACGTGCTTACGACATTTACTCACGGCTTCTGAAGGACCGGATCATTATGCTGTCTGGTCCAATCAATGACGACATGGCTAATTCCATTGTTGCGCAACTGTTATTCTTGGATGCGCAAGACTCAACCAAAGACATTTACTTATACATTAACTCTCCTGGTGGTGTTGTTACCTCTGGGATGGCGATCTACGACACGATGAACTTCATCAAGTCCGACGTGCAGACGATCGTAATCGGGATGGCCGCATCAATGGCCAGTGTCCTGGTATCATCCGGTACCAAGGGCAAGCGGTTCGGTCTGCCACACTCCCAGGTTCTGATTCACCAGCCATCTGGTGGTGCTCAGGGTCAACAAACCGAAATTGAAATTGCTGCCACGGAAATCCTGAAGACGCGGAAGATGCTGAACGGCATCCTTGCCAAGAATTCTGGACAATCCCTGGAGCAGATTCAGCACGATACGGAGCGTGACCACTACTTCACCGCTCAGGAAGCCGTTGATTACGGCCTGCTTGACGGAGTAATGGAAAACAACTCCAAGCTGAAGTAATCACTATCAATGAAAAGCGTTTCGATTCCTTAGCGAGTCGAAACGCTTTTTTTCTATCAAAAAAGGTGCAGCCAGCAACGGTTGCACCCTTTTAGTTTATTCAGCTTTGCCCATTCGCAGCTCGTCGGCGTAGGCGTTGAGCTTGCGCAGGCGGTGGTTGACCCCCGACTTCGAGATTGGCCCGCCCGGAACCAATTCACCAAGTTCCTTGAGGCTGACCTCTTGGTGGGCCAGCCGGGTCTCAGCGATCTCCCGCAGCTTATCAGGCAGGCTTTGCAGGCCAACCCGCGATTCAATCAGGCGGATGTTTTCGATCTGCCTGGTCGAAGCGTTGGCGATCTTGTTCATGTTGGCATTCTCGCAGTTGACCAGCCGGTTGACCGAATTACGCATGTCGCGAACGATCCGGACATTTTCAAACTGAAGCATCGAGTTCGTCGCCCCGATCAGCGACATAAAGTCGGCGATCTTCTCGGCCTCCTTCAGGTAGACGATGAAGCCACTGCGCCGGGCCGTCGTCTGAGCGTTGAGGCCGAATTTGTTCATCATCTGGGCAATCATCTCATTGTGTTCCTCGTACAGGGAATAGATCTCGAGATGGTAGCGCGACGTTTCCGGATTATTGACCGAACCACCGGCCAAGAAAGCCCCCCGCAGGTAGGAGCGGACCATCCACTCGTCCTTTAGCAGTTCCAGCGGCACCCGTTCCTTGATCTGGAGATTCTGTAAGATCCCCAGGTCGTCGAGGACGTGCTGGGCCGAATTGCGCAGCCGAACGATGTACTGGTTGTTCTTCTTCAGCTTCATCTTGCGCCGCACCACGATCTCACTCTCGACGTGGTAGAACTCCTTGAGCAGGGAATAGATCCGCCGGGCGATGGCTGGGTTTTCGGTTTGAATGTTGAGGACGAGTCCCCCATTTCCCAGGCCAATGCTCCCGTTCATCCGGATCAGGGCCATCAGTTCCGCCTTGGCATTGTCTTGGTGAACCTTGATGGCGGTTAATTCCTTTTTGACATCACTCGCGTACGACACAAAAATCCCTCCTAGTCATGGACCTGGTGCAGGCGGTTAATCAACTCCGCCACTACCAGATCGCGATCGTGAAAGGCCCCATTATCCTTGAGGCGCAGGAAGTTGGAACTGATCACCCGGCAGCCCTGGTCGCGTAAGCCCTGAAAATCATGGCCGACCGGCTGGGAAATTTCGTTCCATTCCTGAAAGTCAATATAGTTTTTCGGCACCGGCCGGATGTTGACCAGGACCGTGTCAATAAAGTTGTGGCCGAGGTGCTGGTTGAGCACCCGGACGTGGTCGGCATCGGTGAAGTGGTCGGTCTCGCCCTTCTGCGTCATGATGTTGCAGATGTAGACGACCTCGGCCTTGCTCTCGCAGACGGCTTGGCCGACCTCTTTGATCATCAGGTTCGGCAGGATACTGGTGAAGAGGCTTCCGGGCCCGAGCACGATCTGGTCGGCCTCTTTGATCGCCTGGATCACTTCCGGAACCGGCTTGGTGGTGTGCCCATCCCCATCGTGGGTCGGGGTCACCCAGACCCGTTTGATCTGCTTGTGAGC
The DNA here is from genome assembly GCF_022482365.1 of Limosilactobacillus sp. Classification (NCBI taxonomy): domain Bacteria; kingdom Bacillati; phylum Bacillota; class Bacilli; order Lactobacillales; family Lactobacillaceae; genus Limosilactobacillus; species Limosilactobacillus sp. The sequence continues at coordinate 2,077,809 of NZ_JAKVPE010000001.1, read as the reverse complement.
CGCCGTGATTTCAGACTCGCCGCTCAGGGTGGTGCCGTCCATGAATTCGGCATTCAGCGTCAGTGGCTCGTTAGCCACCGGATAGATGTGACCGCGGATCTTCATCATCTCCGACAGCTCCTGGACGGCGGTGAAGATTCCGCCCCGCATCTCCGAAAGTGCCGAGATGATCAGGTTGCCGATCGCGTGTCCCGCGAAGAATTGGTCGTTGCTGTTAAAGCGGTACTGGAAGACATCAAGCTCCAGCTTAGGCAGCTCTGACAGGGCTACCAGACCGTTTCGAATATCACCAGGTGGCACCACGTTGATGTAGTTGCGCAGGATCCCTGAAGAACCCCCGTCATCAGCAACCGTGACCACGGCAGTGACATCGACGTCCTTGTCACGCAGGCCCCGCAAAATGACTGGCAGGCCGGTTCCACCGCCGATCACAACAATCTTTGGTTTTCGAAACATTAAACTTCTTCCTTCCTACTTTGCCTTGTCCACGTCCCGGTGAACCAGGTTAACCTGGTAGCCGGCCTCCTTAAGATCGCCCGCCAGTCGGTTAGCAATGGTAACCGAACGGTGCTGCCCACCGGTACAGCCGATGGCAACGGTCAGACTGCTCTTGCCTTCCTTGATGTAGCCAGGCATGGCGCTCTTGAGCAGGGCGATCAGGTGCCGGTAAAAGTCCTGAGCAATCGGGCTCTTCATCACGTAATCCTGGACTGGCTTATCGTTGCCGGTCCGGTGCTTTAATTCTGGAACGTAGAACGGGTTTGGCAGGAAGCGGACGTCCATCACGATGTCGGCATCCAGTGGCAACCCATACTTGAAGCCAAAGGACATCACTTCAATGTAGAAGTTGCTGCCCTCGCCGTGGCCAAAGAGCTTGTTAATCCGTAGTTTCAGGTTGCGCGGCGTCAGCTTGGTGGTATCAATAATCACGTCGGCCCGGCTCTTTAATTCGGTCAGCAGCTTGCGTTCGAGTTCCACCCCGTCCAGCAGGCGTCCCTGCGGTGCCAACGGGTGGGAACGCCGGGTTTCTTTGTAACGAGAAATCAGGGTAACGTTGTCCGCGTCCAAGAACAGCACCCGCACGCTCAGGTCTTTGCGCTGGCGCAGCTTCATTAAGCTCGGCAGGACCTGCTCGTGGAAGCCCCGCGAACGCAGATCCATCACCATGGCGACCTTATCGAACTCGCCCGAATCTTTAATTACGTCGACGAATTTCTCCGCCAGGTTTGGTAGCATGTTGTCAATCACGAAGTAGCCAAGGTCCTCAAAACTGTGAACGGCCACGGTCTTACCGGCCCCGCTCATCCCCGTAATAATCACTACCTGCATAGAATCAGCCATTTATTTTCCTCTCTTCTCTATCAGGACTACCCAAGTATTGTAACACATCAAGCCGGGTGTGTCTTTATTTTGTCTTTTCTACCAGCAGTGGCCAAACCGTTGGATCTACCCAGGGACGGACCCGTTCACGACTGAGCTCCGTTTCACCGAAGACCTGGATACCGCCTTGTCGCAAGAGGGCCGCTGCCACGCCCACCCCGGCGATCTTATTTCCGGAAAAACTCCCATCGTATATCAGCTGGGTTCCGCAGGCTGGGCTTTTCTGCTTCAAAAAGGCCGCCTGAACGTGGTAACGCCGGGCAATCCACAGGGCCAGCTGGGCGCCCTGAAGATATTGTTTGGTAACGTCCACACCGCGACAGTTAATCACCCGGGCCCGGCCGGCAATGACGTCCTCACCGTTGCCACCTTGAATTTCCGCCGGGTCCCGGGGCGTGCTCATGCCACCCATTACCTCGGGGCAGATCGTCACCGCCTGGCCCAGGGCCACCAGTTGCGCCGCCAGGTCATTCTTGGCGTTGCCACCGTCGTAGCGAACGTTGAAGCCCGCGAGGCAAGCACTCAGTAAAATCATTCGATCACTTCCTTGCTATCTAGCATACGCTTTATTTGGAAGCATTATCGTCAAATAACAATACTAATCGCAAATTCTCTTTAAATCACTAAAGGAGACCAATGAGAAATTCCACTGATCTCCTTTTTATTTACCCTACTTTTTCTTGCGTGACCGCTTGGCCTTCTTAGCCGCGTGCTCAGCCATTCGCTTCTCGTCACGTTCCAGCATTTCCTTGAGGTACTTGCCAGTGTAGCTGCCCTTTACCTGGGCAACCTCTTCTGGCGTCCCGGTGGCGACTACCTGGCCACCGCCTTCACCGCCCTCGGGACCGAGGTCGATCAGCCAGTCCGCTGATTTGACCACGTCGAGTTCGTGCTCAATCACTAGAACCGTGTTCCCGGCGTCGACCAGGCGTTGCAGAACAGCCAGCAGGCGCTTAATGTCGTCCATGTGCAGCCCGGTCGTCGGTTCGTCCAGAATGTAGAAGGACTTGCCGTGGGACTGCCGGTGTAATTCGGCCGCCAGCTTCATCCGCTGGGCCTCCCCACCGGACAGGGTCGTCGCCGGCTGGCCCAGGTGAACGTAGCCAAGGCCGACATCCTCAATCGTCTGAAGCTTGCGCCGGATCTTTGGGATGGCGTGGAAGAACTTCAGGGCCTCGGACACCGTCATGTTGAGCACGTCGGCGATGTTCTTGCCCTTGTATTCAACCTCTAGGGTCTCGGAGTTGTAGCGGGTGCCGTGACAAACCTCGCACGGCACGTAGACGTCAGGCAGGAAATTCATCTCGATCTTGATGATCCCGTCCCCGTGACAGGCCTCGCAGCGACCGCCCTTGACGTTGAAACTAAACCGTCCCTTGGTGTAGCCGCGCATCTTGGCCTGATTCGTCTGGGCGAAGAGCTCCCGGATGTCATCGAAGACCCCGGTGTAGGTGGCCGGGTTGCTCCGCGGCGTCCGGCCGATCGGTGACTGGTCGATGTTGATCACCTTTTCGATGTTCTTCACGCCCGAGATCGACCGGTACTTGCCTGGCTTGGCGGAGTTGTTGTTCAGCTTCTGTGCCAGGACCCGCTTGAGAATCATGTTGACCAGGGTCGACTTGCCGGAGCCGGAAACCCCGGTGACGCAGATGAACTTACCGAGTGGGAAGTCGACGTCAATGTCCTTGAGATTGTTGGCCGCCGCCCCCTTCAGGATGATGTGCTTGCCGTTGCCGGCCCGCCGCTCAGTCGGCACCTCGATCATCTTCTTGCCGGAAAGGTACTGCCCGGTCAGCGACTTCCGAGAGCGCATGATCTGCTTTGGCGTCCCGGCCGCCATCACCTTACCACCGTTCTCACCGGCGCCCGGGCCGATGTCGATGATGTAGTCGGCCGCCCGCATCGTGTCCTCGTCGTGCTCGACGACGATCAGGGTGTTGCCAAGGTCGCGCATCGCCTTCAGTGAGGAAATCAGGCGATCGTTGTCCCGCTGGTGCAGCCCGATCGACGGTTCATCCAGGACGTACATGACCCCGGACAGGTTCGAACCGATCTGGGTGGCCAGGCGAATCCGCTGGGCCTCCCCACCAGACAGAGTCCGGGCCGACCGGCTGAGCGTCAGGTAGTCGACCCCGACGTTTTGCATGAAGGTCAGCCGGTCGAGGATTTCCTTAAGGATTGGCCGGGCAATCTGCTCGTTTTGCTCCGACAATTTGACGTTCTTGAAGAATTCAATTGCCTTACTGATCGGCAGCTCAGAGACTTCGCCGATGTTTTCGCCGTCAATCTTGACCGCCAGGGCCCGCTGGTTGAGCCGGTAACCGTGGCAGACTGGGCAGGGCAGCTCGGTCATGTACTTGCGCATCTGCTCGCGGGTGAAGTCCGAATTGGTCTCCCGATAGCGCCGACTGATGTTGTTGACGACCCCCTCAAAGGGTACGTCGACGTCCCGGACGCCACCGAAGTCGTTCTCGTAGTGGAAGTGGAAGGTCGTGTCGCCGTTGCCGTAGAGGACCTGCTGTTGCTGCTTCTTCGGCAGCTTGTTGAACGGCGTGTCCATGTCGATTCCTACCGACTGGCAGAACTGTTCCAACAGCTCCGGGTAGTACTGGGAGGAAATTGGGTTCCACGGTGCCATGGCTCCCTCACGCAGGGTCTTCGTCCGGTCCGGAACCACCAGATCAACGTCGACCTCGAGCTTGGAGCCGAGGCCCTCGCAGGCCGGGCAGGCACCAATCGGGGCGTTGAAGGAGAAGAGCCGCGGCTCGAGTTCGCCGACCGTAAAGCCACAGATCGGACAGGCGTACTTCTCGGAGAACGGAATTGACTCGCCGCCAATCACGTCGGCAATGGCGTACCCGTCGCTCAAACGCAGCGCTGCCTCGAAGGATTCAAACAACCGGGAGCGGATGCCATCCTTGACGATGATCCGGTCGATGACGACGTTGACGGTGTGCTTCTTGTTCTTGTCCAGCTCCGGAACCTCATCCAGGTCATAGGTCTCACCGTCGACCTGAACCCGGACGAAGCCCTCCCGCTTGACCTTGTCGAAGACCTTCTTCTGGGTCCCCTTCTTGTCGCGGACGATCGGTGATAGCACTTGGAGCCGCGTCCGTTCCGGCAGTTTTAGGATTCGGTCCACCATCTGGTCCGGGGACTGGCTGGTGATCGGGATGTGGTCGTTGGGACAAATTGGCGTCCCCGCCCGCGCCCAGAGCAGCCGCAGAAAGTCGTTGATCTCGGTGACCGTGCCGACCGTCGACCGCGGGTTATGTGAGGTCGTCTTCTGGTCGATCGAAATCGCCGGGGAGAGGCCGTCGATCGAATCGACGTCGGGCTTGTCCATCTGGCCCAGGAACTGACGGGCATAGGCGGAGAGGCTCTCCACGTACCGCCGTTGCCCCTCGGCATAGAGGGTGTCAAAGGCCAGGGAGCTCTTTCCCGAACCCGAAAGCCCGGTGATCACCACCAGCTTGTTCTTCGGAATCGTCACGTCGATGTTCTTTAGGTTATGGGCGCGAGCTCCGTGAATCACAATTTTATCGTTTGCCATGCTATCCCCCTCTATTTATTGCCAACTTTTTTCGTCTTTTTGCCGCTCATCTGGGCCTTGAGCTCCATGACAGTATCACGTAGCGTGGCCGCCTGTTCGAAATCAAGCCGCTTGGCCGCCGCCTGCATCTGCTCGGTCAGCTCGTCGATCATGTTCTGTTGAGCACTCTTCGACAGCTTGGCGAAGTCCTTGGTCGTAAACTCGCTTGCGTCCTCTTGTTCGCCAGTATCCTCCGTCTTGGTAGTGGCCGTGATCGCCTCCTGGATCGGCTTGATGATCGTCTTCGGGGTAATCCCGTGATCCTGGTTGTACTTCATCTGGATGGCCCGCCGCCGCTTGGTCTCGTCGATCGCCTTTTGCATCGATTCCGTGACCGTGTCGGCGTACATGATGACTGCCCCGTGTTCGTTCCGGGCGGCCCGACCAATCGTCTGGATCAGCGAGCGCTCGTTACGCAGGAAGCCTTCCTTGTCGGCATCGAGAATGGCCACCAGGGAGACCTCTGGCACGTCCAGACCCTCCCGCAGGAGGTTGATCCCGACCAGGACGTCGAACTTGCCTAAGCGCAGGTCCCGGATGATCTGGGTCCGCTCCAGGGTCTTGATGTCGGAGTGGAGGTACTTCACCTTCAGCCCGAGGTCCTTCAGATAGTCGGTCAGGTCCTCGGACATCTTCTTGGTCAGTGTCGTCACGAAGACCCGCTCGTGACGCTCGATCCGCTTGTTAATCTCACCGACCAGGTCATCGATCTGGCCCATTACCGGCCGCACCTCAATTGTCGGGTCAAGCAGGCCGGTTGGCCGAATGATCTGTTGGACGACGTGATCGGTCTGTTCCATTTCGTACGGGCCCGGCGTGGCGGACATGTAAACGACCTGGTTGACGTGCTGTTCAAACTCCTTGAGCTTCAGCGGCCGGTTGTCGAGGGCGCTCGGCAGCCGGAAACCGTAGTCGATCAGCATCTGCTTGCGGGCGCGGTCACCGTTGTACATCCCCCGTACCTGAGGCATTGTCTGGTGGGACTCGTCGACCACCAGCAGGAAGTCCTTTGGGAAGAAGTCCAGCAGGGTGTACGGCGGCTCCCCCGGTTTGCGCCGATCCATGTAGCGAGAATAGTTTTCAATCCCGTTGACGTAGCCGACCTCGCGCATCATCTCGATGTCAAAGGTCGTCCGCTGCTGAATTCGTTCCGCCTCCAGCAGCTTGCCCTCGTCAGTGAACTTCTTGACCTGCTTTTTCATGTCGGCCTCAATTTCCGGCAGGGCCAGGTCCATGATGTCCTCGTTGGTCATAAAGTGAGTTGCCGGGAAGATCGAAACCTCCTGGCGGTCGCCCTTGACCTCCCCCGTCAACGCGTCGACCTCCCGGATCCGGTCGATCTCGTCACCGAAGAATTCAATCCGCAGCGCCGTCTCACCGTGTGAAGCCGGGAAAATCTCGACCACGTCGCCGTGAACCCGGAAGCGGCCCCGCTGGAAGTCAATGTCGTTGCGGTCATACTGGATCGTCACCAGCTGGCGCAGAAGGTAGTCGCGCTCGATCTGTTGGCCGACATGGAGGGAAATCACGCTGTTCTGGTATTCGTTCGGATTCCCCAGGCCGAAGATGCTGGAAACCGAGGCGACCACGATCACGTCGTTGCGTTCCAGCAATGCCGTGGTGGCGGCGTTCCGCAGCTTATCGATCTCGTCGTTGATTGAAGCGTCCTTTTCAATGTAGGTATCGCTAGACGGCACGTAGGCTTCCGGCTGGTAATAGTCATAATAGGAAACGAAATATTCGACCGCGTTGTTCGGGAAGAACTTCTTCATTTCGCCGTAGAGCTGGCCGGCCAGGGTCTTGTTATGGGAGAGGATCAGCGTCGGCTTGTTGACGTTGGCGATCACGTTGGAAATCGTGAAGGTCTTCCCGGTCCCGGTTGCCCCCAACAGGATCTGGGCCTTCTCGCCATCCTGGATTCCCTTGGTGAGCTGGGCGATGGCTTCCGGCTGATCACCGGTCGGCTGATAGTCAGAAACAAGGTCAAATTTTCGATCAGGTTGTCGATAAATCAATGACAAATCCCCCTTATTTTTCCGTATACAAGCAAGGCGGTGGGACAGAACTCGCTTGCGAGTTCGTCTTCCCACCCCCGCGAGGCTGGCTAAGCGTCCTGGGCGTTGATTTATCAACGTTCAGGATCCAGCCAGCTACCGCGCTGTAGCATTTTTAACTATACGACAGCAAAAAGGCCGGGTTAATTCCCAGCCTTTTATTTAATTACAATTTAGTTTATCACCCAAACATGCATTCGTCTATTGATTGGCACACCGGAAAAGGAAAAAGCCGCAACGGTAATTGCGACTTTTTCGGGCTAGCTAAAATTATTCAAAATGACGCTTCTTCAGGCCGAAAAGCATTCCGAAACTGGCGGTAAGGAGGCCAAGAACGGTTACTGCAGTTTCGTTCTGGTTACCGGTCTGTGGCAGTCCAGCAGCAGTAGCGGTAGCAGACTGACTTTGTGCTTGCTGTGACTGGGCAGGAGTGGTCTTCACCGCTTGGGTCTCAACTGGTGAGCTTGGTTGCTGCTGGTCAGTTTGGTGAACCGGTTGGGTTGGCTGGTTCGTTTCAGACGTTGCTGGTTCAGTCGGCTGCTGTGATTGAGCAGGAGTCGTCGACTGAATTGAGGTCGGCTGCGTCTGGTTTGGTTGCGTTGGCGTGCTTGACTTCGGATTATCTGGGATTACCGGGTAAGCAGGTGACGTTGACTGCGTCGTTTGACTGGTTTGACTTGGCTGTGTTGGCTGCGTCGTTTGACTAGTCTGACTCGGCTGTGTTGGCTGCGTCGTTTGACTAGTCTGACTCGGCTGTGTTGGCTGCGTCGTTTGACTAGTTTGACTCGGCTGTGTTGGCTGCGTCGTTTGACTAGTCTGACTCGGCTGCGTTGGCTGCGTCGTTTGACTGGTTTGACTTGGCTGCGTTGGCTGCGTCGTTTGACTAGTTTGACTTGGCTGTGTTGGCTGCGTCGTTTGACTAGTCTGACTCGGCTGTGTTGGCTGCGTCGTTTGACTAGTCTGACTCGGCTGTGTTGGCTGCGTCGTTTGACTAGTTTGACTCGGCTGCGTTGGCTGCGTCGTTTGACTAGTCTGACTCGGCTGTGTTGGCTGCGTCGTTTGACTGGTTTGACTTGGCTGTGTTGGCTGCGTCGTTTGACTAGTTTGACTTGGCTGTGTTACTTGACTGCTCTGGCTTGGTGTACTTGGTTGGTGGATATCTACATACGTTCCACCCCGGAGGTCCCAACGGTGAGATTCACCACCGCTAATGTTAACCCGGTTGGCAATCAAATTTCCATCGACGTTAACGTTTGCGTTTACTTCACCCTGAGGATTCAGAACACTGCCTAAAAGATAGCCACTGTTAATATTTAACGTTCCACCATTAGCACCAAAGTTCCAAAGCACATGGTTTGGCTTACTATGTCCTTCATTTGGAGAAATGGTTTGGCCATCATCATACTCCAGCTTTGTTTGAGTATTAAAATTAACGGAACCATTGACATTCATAACCACAACAGGACCGTCTTCTGAAGAACTTAACCCCTTGATAGTCAGTGGCTGGGAGGATGTCAAACAACCAGTCGGCACAGTAACGTAGATAATCTTTGTACCAGCAGCAACATTACTTACATCAATATAATTATTATTGTTATTCTCAAAGTTGACCTTCACACCATCAGTCTGTTTCTGCCGTGCATAATAATTGGCCAGAGATGTCAGGTTGTCGAATTCTTTTTGAAAATCAATGTAGCCACTCTTCTTATAAACAGCACTAGCCTTCAGGTGATCCATTCGGGTCCCATTTACAAAAACCTGACCATTTTTTATTTCAACTTTTGTGTCTTCGCCAAAGACAACATAGTTTTCACTGTTTCGAAAGGCGTTGGAACCCATTTGGTCAACAGTTTCAATGTAGTAAACGTCTCCCTTGGTGTAGTTGTGAGACTCATTTCGTGTTCCAAATTCGTTACCGCTGATGTAATGCTGGGTGGCAATGTTACCGTTAACATCAGCGCCAATTTGAACCTCATTTGCAAAAATATGGAATGATCCGGCCTTGGACAACAGATTGTTATCCAAGTCAGGCAGTGCTGGAAGGGCTGCTTCCTTTTTCGTACTGCTGTTAGCCTTCGTATTATCTTTAGTAGCTTGGTTAGCGGATGATTTAGCAGCTGAACTGTCAACCTTAGCTGCTGATTGTGCACTAGTAGTGGCCTGTGAAGCACCTGGCTGGTCGGGTGCTAGACTTTGTTGTGTTGTGCTCTTTGATCCAGCAGAAGTTGCTGGAACGGCTGCGGACGAATTTACAGCGGCACTGCTCGATACAACCCGTTCACTAACAGCACTTGCACTACTATTAGCACTTACTTGGTCAGCGTTGACTGACGAAACCATTACCCCGAGTGAGAACGTCGCAATCGCCATGGTAAGCCACAATTTACCGGCTTTGTACAACTTATAATGTTTTATTTCGTCAATCTTTTCCAATGTTCTTGCTCCTTTATCAATGATAATTCGTTTTACAATTATCATATTTTATTGAGCAAAACCGCATTGAGCAAGAGCTAGCATGGCCAAACCCGAACATTGTTTCACAATGATATAAACAATTTTTAATTTAAAGTTTTATATTTTAAATTATATTTTTTACATAAAATTTTATAAAACAAACTCGCTTAGGGGTGGCTTTCTACCCCCCCCCCACCAAATTTTAGCGCTTTCACGCAATTGCCATTTTGTCCGGTTGAGTTTCTGATATTTGATAAATCATTCGATAGAAGAGACCTTGTTTAACTAGCCCTCCAGGCTATCCGCCAGGTTGTTGAACAGGTAGTCAAAGGCCAGGGTACTGGCGGTGGTATAGGTGATGTCCGCGTTGTACCACTTGCGTTTCAGGGCCGGCTTCGGGTGCTTGATCTTCTCGTCGAAACCGAGGCTCACCGTCATCCCCAGCCATTCGTAGACCGGGGCCAGCTGGGCCTCATCCCGGGATGCCAGGTAGCCGTTTGGCGTCACCAGCATCGAGCCCTTGCCTTCCAGGGCGTTTAAGTAGATCGCCATGGTCGCCATCAGGGTCTTCCCCTCCCCGGTCTTCATCTCGGCAATGTAGCCCTGGTTGAGGATAATTGCGCCCATTACCTGAACGTCGTAGGGAAACATTCCCAGAATCCGGTAATCGGCTTCCCGAATCGTGGCGAAGGCCTGCGGAAGCACGTCGTCGACGGTCTTGCCGCCTTTGAGCTGGTCACGCAAAAGGTTGGTTTGGTTGCGCAGCTCCGCATCTGACATCTTCCGCATCTTGGGTGCCCAGGCATTGACCTTTCCCAGGATCGCCCGGACATGGTGGAGGTCAACTTTATCAAGAATCATCCTTGATCACCTCCCCAGATGGCATGAATAACCGAAAACAGGCTGACCCAGTCCGGTTCCGAGACGGCTTCCTTCAGCTGGTGCACGTTCGGCCGCCAAACGTAACGGTAAATGTTCTGTGGCCGATCCGCCAAGTAGGCGCGGTTGGTTACCAACCCCTGGAAGGCCGGAAACGAGTTGCAGGCATCGATGACCGCCCGATCAAAGCGCGGCTCACAGGAAATAATGTGGGTGTTGTAGGCCCGGTTTTCCTTCAGCAGATCGGTAATGTCCTGACCGACGTCGTCACGGTGCTGCCAGGAAACCAGCATGATCTGCACTGCCAGGTCACCCGCCAAGCGCTTGAGCCACGGAAAGTCACGTTTGGCCCGCTTCCCCGCCGACATTACCAGCAGGTGGACCGGTTTGTCCGGGTAGTCGGTAATTGGGTCTTGCAGCCAGAGATCATCGTGGACGTCCTTGGGCAGGTCGGCCGTGCAGATTTCAATCCGGTCAAACTCCAGGTGGGTGCAGCCAGCGTTAATCAGTTGCAGCTCGTAATCCACCGTCCCTTCAGGAAAGACAAACTCGTTGTCGTGGCCCTCCAGGTTAAGCTGCTTAATCTCGTCCCCCTGAATGTTGCGAAAGATCAGTCGGGTAATCATCGTCCCGGCCGGTTTTTCCTGTCCCTTGAGGTAGAGCCGATACCGCCGACCAACGGCAAGTACCGGGAGCTGGGGCACCATTTTGGAAAACTGGTAGTTAAGCTTCGACTGCCAGGACATGATGATCTTTCCGGACGCCATTAGCTTATTGTCAAAGCTGACGTGGCCATTTTTTCGGATCTTAATCCGGGAGCCAAAGTGATAGCCATCCTGATATCCGGGGCCCCAGTAGATTTGGTTAATAATGTTTTGCTTCATTATTGATCATCCTCCTGGTAATTGCCAAAGTCATCACGCATCACCTGACGGATCCGGTAGATCATCCAGCTAACCGTGCCATCGGTGTTGTCGTTGTGGTGGCCGGGATAGCCCTTGGTGGCAAACTCCTTGACGTGCTGGATGGCGTTTGAGGATTTAATCTTGGCAACCGCCCGGTCATCGTAGTCATCCTGGTACATGTGGGTGATAAAGAGCCGGGTCCGGGCCAGGTTGTCCTCATCGAACTGGCGCCAGAACTTTTGGTCAATCTCGTGGAGGCCTTTCGGAAAGTCCGTCTGGGTTAGCTGCCGGTCGATATCGAAGATGGTCTCGAATTCGTCTGGCCGCTGCAGCCTTCCCCGCTCGGCCAGGTAGCCGAGGTTGGTCAGCGCCTTGGCTACCACGATGGCGTGTGCTCCTAATTCGCTGCCGAGCTTGATGGCCGGGTAAGTCCCCATTGACACTCCGCACATAACCAGGTCGTCAGTGGTCATCCCGAGCTTGAGCAGGGAACGCATGATGACCCGCTTGATGGCCGGCTCCATGTAGTCACCGGTGTAGAACTGGCCGATTTCGAGCCGCGGATCCGTAAAGAGCAGGCTCGGCGCCTTGAAGCTCCGAAAAAGTGGGTAGGCTTCAAAACCCTCGGCACTCCGGGCACCGGAAAAGTAGACGTTTAATGGCGGCTTGAGGTTGCCGGGATTAAGGTAGTAGGCCACCTGCTCGCCGTTGTGCGGCTCGATCAGCCGCTTGGCGCCGACGATAAAGATACCGGCCCCGTATCGTGCCCAACTGTAGTGGAAAGGCCCTAGGGTAAACTTGCCGTGTCCCCGCATCTGCAGGCTGACGCTGACGAACTGGCCCTCCGTTTGCAGCTTGGTGGGAATGATTTCCTCAGCGTCCTTAGTCGTCACCGGAAAGGTCCACTGACGATCGCCAACAACCAGTTCATTGACCACGATTCGGAGCTCGACGCCGGGCTCCCGGCTCGCCTCCAGCCAGATCCGCAGCCGCCGGTAGGGGTCAACATAGAGCTGGTTGCGGTAGTGGCCAAAGGTCTGCCATTCGTCACTATCCACGCTCAGCTGCAGGTGACCGCCGTCCGGGTAGTTCAGTTCGTCAAACAGCTCCTGGTTGAGGTTGATGTTGTTGGGCAAGACCCGGATCCCGGTCTGGCCGAAGTAGTACTTGTCCGAGATGTCCTTAATCATCTGTTCCGGTGAGCAGGTGAATGGCTTGCCGGCATCCAGCTTGATGAAGCGCTGACCGGCCGCTCCCAGTTGCTTTTCCGTTCCGGGACGGTAGAAGACCGCATAGGGGGTGGAAGCCCAAATCAATTTTTCCCAGTTTTTTGGTGTCAGGTTAACCGCCCCGTCAATGATTACGACCGAGTAGATTGCCGGCTTCTTGGGCGGAAAATTATTATAGTTCCAGGTAATCTCATCGGACATCTTGTACTTTTCCGACCAATCATCACGGCCGCCCAATTGTAAAACGTTGGTTGCCATCGTCTTCTCACCTTACTTCCATAGTTCTTGCCATTTTTGGAAGAGCCGCTGGCTGGAGTGGGTGTTCATGATTTGAACGTCACTAGCTAGGGCCTCATTCCAGTGCTTTAAGTGATCCAGGTAGTAGCTGATCCCCGCCAGCACCTGGTCATTGTCGGTAACCACCAGTCCGTTTTGATGGTCATGAACCTCCTCCGTGGCGTGGCGCTGCAGACGGGGAATCCCGGTGCTGACGGACGCCATCTGCAGGAATTCGTCCGGCTCTTCACCAAGGTCGATCATCAACCGCACCTTATCAAGCACCGTCATCGCATCCCCCACGCTGGGCAGCCGGACTGACTTGAGGTAGAGCTCCGGCAGTTTCTTGGCTCCCTCGAGATCAACCTCGATCATGGCAGGATGGTCCTTATGCAGCCGGAATTCGCCGGGATGGTCGGCACACAGTTGGTTGATAATCTGCTTGGCCTCCAGCTCCTTTTCCTGGCTGTAGTTTAGGAAGAGGAGCTGCTCCTTCTTGTAGTTTTTTAATAGGCGGCTGTAGAGCCGATTGACCAGGTCCATCAGCTCCTGGCCCGTCATGTTTTCGTTAAAAATGGCGATCCGCTGCTGCGCGATCCGCTGACTGTGCCCCAGCCGAAACTGAGAATAAAAGATCGGAATGGTGGTGACTGGCTTATCGAGGTGGAGAAGCTCCTGAACGCTCTCGGCCGTCTTCTCACGGTCCGCCACCATTGTTACCAGATCTGGATTTTGCAGGCCGGCTAAGATCTTCTTGCACGGGTGCCACTGGCTGATTGAGTAGACCGTCGGCACGGTGCTAAAGAGGTCCGGGGCCACTGGCATTTTGTCATCCAATGCGATGACCATGCGCCCGCCGTCCTTATAAACCTGCGGCATCAGGTCGGTTAAGGCCACCTCCCTGATCAGCTCATCCAGGTGGTCGTACTCGCCGTGGGCAAACTGGTCCTTGAACATCGGGTTGACGATTACCTGATCGCTTTCCAGGTTATGGTTGATCCGCCAGTTACCCTGCTCGTCAAAGTAAATGTGCTGGGTCTCCTTGTCGCCGCGGAAGTCTTCCTCCCGTGAAATGAAGCCCCGGCTATCGATGCGCAGCTGCTTAGTTAGCTGCTCATTTTCGTCGTAATATTGCACCAGGATGATTCGACCGGACACGCTAAAGATCACCTGGGCGTACATCTTCTTGTTGACTATTACCTGAATGTGGAAGGAGGAAAACTTGAGGTAGGCTCCAGCTGGCCATGCAAAGTCCTTGTAGCTCAGGCTCTGCCCCTCCTGGTGATGGACGTCTTGAATGTAGTCAAATACCGACAAAATGGAATTCGGGCTCAGGGCCATCTGCCCCAGGCGCTCCAATAAATTGGGCTGGTAATTAAGCAGAAAAAGGCCCACTGGCTGCTTGTTATCCTGAAGCAGCCGGAGTTGGCCCGTCGCGTCATCAAAATCAAGGTGTGGAACGTTGTATGCCCAATCAATAAATAACTCATGCCATGCTGGCACCATGTAATCCATGCTCTACCCCTCTTTTTTCATCAATTTCTCGTAGCGATGCGGAATCACCAGTACCAGAAGCTGGTCCTTAATCAGGTTCATGAACATCACGATCATCACCACGTCCAGCGGAATCAGCGCAAAGGCCGTGTACCGCCCCAAGAATTGCGAACCCACCAGGCCGAGGGTCAGCTGGGCACCGTTGAGCAGGGCGCCGGGCAGACTGAGCCATAGCAGGTGATTGCGAATAAAGCGGGACGTCGGCTTCCCGGGCCGGACGTCGAGGATATAGTTGTTCTTGTTTCGCAGTTCCTTTGCCTGGTCCTTAGGGTTGAGCTGCAGATAGGCAAAGAAGTAGAACAACAGAAAAGTAACTACCATACAGAAGACGACCTGAAAGTGCCAATCGTTGATCTTTTCCCGCCAACTCGTCGTCTGGGCCAGGATCATTGGCAAAGTCAGGATGGCCATCCCCATCATGTAGGTCATCATCCCACCGAGGTTAAGTGCGATTGGAAAGGCCAGCGGTTTCACCGAACTCTTGAGGGTGACGTCAATCATCGAGGCCCGGTAGTAGGCCCGGTTGAAGCCAACCCAGAAGATAATCTCCACCAGGCCAACCAGAATCAGCATCGCCAGCCAGACCTCAGCGTGTGGAATGACCTGCATTCGTTTGATCGAGCGCACCAGCGGCTGGATTGAACCGGAAATCATGTTGAACAGGATCAGGGTCATCGTTCCCCCGATGCCAAACTGCATGTTCATGAAGCCCAGCCAAACCACCAACATACTGCCGGCCACCAGGATGATCACCACCGCGGTCGCCTGCCGATAGTTGGCGGTCAAATGGAAGGTCAGGGTGATCGCAATCGCCTGCACGGTCGCCAGGATCAGCATCAGCCACTGCTGCACGATCATCGTCTGGTGCTGGGAGAGCGAATCGGTCCAGAAGAGCTTGGTCATCGACATCAGCTGGACAATCATCATCGCGATCATCAACGGGTTCAGTCCCACGGAAAACAGCGAGAGCGTCTGCAAGTTGGCCCCGCCCATGAAACTCATCAGGCCGATTGGGGTCTTAGCCAGCATGTTCCGGTACATTTCCGTCATCCGGACAAAGGGCAGGGGAATACTGCTTCCCAAGATATATATCAGCAGCACAAAGAGGCTGAAGGCCACGCGGTCGCGGAGAATATTTAGTTGATAGGGCTTTTTCATTGCTTATTCTCCCCCAACATCAATTTTCATTCAGCTTAAACCGTTAAAAACTTTTAAGCTTATAAACAAATTCATTTTAGCACTTATATTCTTATAATTCAGTATTATCGAAACATTCATGAACATTTTTGCCCGCCGTGCGCGGTTAATTTATTGCATTGCAATCACAGTCGCCCTTCCATACTTTGCTCTGGAAAATGGCCATTTGCAGTTTTTTTCTTATCGATTGATAGTTAAAAAGAGGCTGGGTTGTCCCCCGCCTCTTTTGATCGAAGCTAATCATTTGGTCTGGCCGCCAAAAGCTGTCGAATGGTAGCGACCATCTTATCAACGTCCCCCGCCGGAATAACCGTGTAGTCCGGTTCGCTCTCAAGCATATCCGTCTTGACATCGGCAAAGGTCAGGATCGGCACCTGGCGATTGAGCATTTCTTGCATGATCTCCATGTTTTGTTTATCGCGCGGCTGTGCATTGATGTCCAGGTAAATCGTCGTCTTGTCGATGTTTTCCTTTAAGATGTACTTGTTAACCTGCTCGTGGATTCTCACGTTCGGGTAGCGCAGCATCACCTGCAGGACCGGGCCCACCATTGTCGGGGCGGCAATATTGAAGTCACAGTCTGGAAAGGCCTTCACCAGTGCTTCCAATTGACTGAGATCCTGGGTATAGGTAAAGGTGAAAAACTGCGGGCGCTGGGTGGCCTGCTTTCTGAGCATCGCTACCCGCCGCTGAGCGATGAGTTCGGGATAATCAAGGTTACGGTATTCCCACCACTTTTCACGGAGCCGCATTGCGCTCATCAGCCACCAGGGCTTGTTGACCCCCGTGTAATGAATGATCGTAAAGGGGCGCGACTCCTCTAGGTTCTTCGAGAAACGGTCGTATTCGTTATTGTAGACCACGGAAAGGTCGTCACCGATTTGGACATTATATTTCCCGGGTAATTTTTCGAAGTCGTCCTTGAAGACCTCGTTGAGAATTGACTGGTCGTCCTTCTTGTGGCTAACCGTTCCCTTCTCCAGCATTTCAGCCGTGAAGTTAGTGGCCCGCAATCGGGTATTATCTATCAGTAAAAGGCCCGCGTTAAAGACGTTCGGATCCATCGGGGTCAGGACGGCACCAAGGGTGTGACCATGGAGCGGGTACTGATAGAGTCCGTCCAGGGACCCGTCGACAACCATGTCGACATCCATGTAGATGACCCGTCTTCTGGGATGAGCTTGGGGATCAGAAAACGACCGAACGTCATCTTGGTAAGGAACTGATTGGAGACCACCACGTTGTCCAGGAGCGTCGGGTCGTACTTCACGTCAACGACCTGGATGTCCAAGAAGTGCAGACGCCGATTAATATTGGCAAACCATTCTTGTGGAAGGTCCTCGTTCAGGACGTAGATTTTAACATTGTCATTGTGACAAGCGATGGACTTGATCAGCGTTTCCGCTGGCATGAGAAAGGTCATGTCGGTCGAAAGTACTATTATTTTTTTCATACCCCTCACCCCAAATATAAATTATTTTCTATTCTTAATAACATTGTATCCTATTTTCCGTAGCCAGCGTACACTTTTCTAAATGTTTTTGACACTAATCCCATGACTTGTCAGACTGTCCACGGTGCCAGCGCACGGAAAACAGCTGCGGTGAGGACCCGCTTTGAAAAGAGTCCCTGACGCGTCAGCCGCCCTAAGCGCCAGGCGTTTTGGGCTAAACGGAAGTACTGCTGCGGCGGCAATTTCATCACCTGATCAATCGCATCGCTAATTGAATCCGCCACGATGCCCAGGTGTTCACGGGTGATCAGTTTTTCCTGCGCAACTCCTCGATGCGCGATCACCGGCAACCCTGCGCTGAGGTAGGCCCCCAACTTGAAGGAGGTGTTGATTTTCATGTAGTTATACCAGCGCTCGTCGGCTTCCCACAAAAGGCCGTAGCCCCCAAGGTTATGCATCTTCAGCACTAGAATATCGTTGGGCAAAAAATTGCCGTTAAAAACATTCTTGCTCCGAACCCGCGTCCGGGAATAGTTCACCAGGGGCACCTCAGCGCTCGGCCAGGTATCGATAAAATCGAACTTGTCCCGGTCACCGGCGAACTGGATAATCGGCGTGTACTTGCTAATTGGTTGGTCCAGCCGGTCAAACTCAACCCGGTTGTCCCAAACCTCCTGGTAAACAATCTGGCTTGACGGAATGATCAGCCCATAACCGCGGAGGCATTTTGCCGTGTGGCGGTTGGGCAAAATCATTACGGTCGCCTGATTATAAAGATGAATCCAGGTTGTCAGCTCCTTTTGCTCGGTCGCGCCAAATTCAAGTGGCTCGACGTCGTGGACAAAATAGACGATTCTAACCCCTTGCTTTTTCAAAAGGCGAACCAAGGACTGTTCAAACGCAAATTGAAACCACAGCGGGGACTGAATAATCACCACGTCCCCAGCGTGGACCTTGGCGGATATTGACCGGAGCTCTTCCTGACCATCGGCCTTAACGTCTTCAAAGCTCACCGGGAAGCTCAGCTCACGAAAGCCAAGCTCACGGCCAACCTGCGCTTCAAGATCTTGACCCAATTGGGCTGCTCCCGCCATCCCCTTCATGCTCGTTATCCAAACGGTCATTGCTCCGCCCCCTTCGCAAGGCCTTGTCCATCTAATAGTGCCCGGTATTCCCCCTCAAGCAGGGCGCGCCGTAGGAAATAACCCCGGCGGCTCAATCGACCAAACTGCTCAACGCGACGGGCCATCGCCTCGTAAATGGCCGCCGGCGTTTGCCGAATGCACCGGGCGGCACCAGCAGGCGATTCAACAACGTGACCCAGGCCATAGCGGTAAACCCAGGCCGACTGGGGATTTGATTTGGCAACCACCAGGGGCAAGCTAGCGGCAACAAAACTCCCCAGATTCATTTGCAAGGCATCGTCATCCAGCAGCAGGCCAAAGCCACCCTCCTGATGCAGGGCAAGGATAAGGGCGTCGTTCTCCGCCTGTCCCCGGTCAATGCAAGCCGGGTTATCAACCGCAAAGCCCGCATTGTAAACATGCTCTGGCACTGCGGCAACTGCCCAAGAATTAAGGGCCGCTGGCGTCGGTGGATCACAGACGTTGAGGTGCCGACTAAATGTCGGAAGCTGGGAAAAGCTCAAGTTGCTGACGGCATCCAGGAGCTGGCAAGTGATGACTGGCCGGTCAGTTACGTCCAGCTGGGCCACGCGTCTGCCAGCCGGCGAGTCAGGGACAATCACGGCATTCGAGCGCTTAAGCAAGGCACGACTTTGTTCCAGCAGGCCCGGCCGGCTAAACAGCAACCGGTGCAGGAAAAGCACCAGGGGGATACTCGCTTGGTCTTTGTCAAGGCTGTCGAGGACGGCCAGCAGAGTCTCGCCGACAACCTGATCGCTCGCCAGCGGCAGCTGCACAATCAGCCCATCCCCCGCACTGAGTGGTCGCAGAGCAGCTAACAGCTCAGTTGCAAGCCGCTCCTGCTGACACTGACGAATGCCGATTGTCGAAATCCCAATGGACGCGGCCGCCTGCGCGACGCGGGCCTGCAGCTGGTCATCCCGGCTGCCACCACCGTATATCTGTGTGATATAAAACGCCATTTTGCCACCCCCTCTAGTTGAGATTTAATTTAATTATAAGTGTTTTAATAATTGAGCGCAATTTTGCTAATAAATGTTGTAAAATCAAATTAAAGTGAGGGAGGTGGCAATTTGTTGCCGGGAGCATTAACTCCTGGGTGTCATCAAATAGTGCTTCATTGTCGTTTTATAAATCACCAGATAAATTATCTCGTTTTTATCAAGCAAGGAAGGAAAAGCGCATGTCTGAAAAAGTTTCTGTAATTGTTCCCGCATATAACCTCAAGGACTACCTGGCAACCTGCCTCGATAGCATCCTTAACCAGTCCTATCACAACCTCGAAGTAATCGTCGTCGATGACCAGTCCACCGACGGCACGCTGGCGGTGGCTGCTCGTTACGCCCTGGCCGACCACCGGGTTCGCTTCATCAGCCAGCATCACGCTGGGCTCGGGGCGGCTTACAACCTCGGCCTGCAGCTGGCAACCGGCGATCTGATTACCTTCGTGCACGGCGATGATCTCCTCGACCCAGATTTTCTGGCGCAAACGACCCGGGCGCTTGAGGACGACCAGGCGAATATCGCCATTACCAACTTCACCCAGTTCGACGATCCGCGCCAGGCCACCCTTTACCATGACACGACGGTCGAAAACTCACTGGCGGGAACCCATACTCCCCTGGAATGGTTCCGGTACGCCGACTATGAGCCCAACTGGATCAATCAGCTCCACCGGACTTCAACCGGCAAGCTCTATCGGCGGGCCGTCTTCGATAGCGTCATGTTCCCGGACAACAACTTCCCGGACGATATGACCGTCTGGAAGCTCTACCTGAACGCCCAGCGCATCGCCTACTTGACGGACCCACTGTACTGCCGCCGTATTAACCGGCCCGGCAGTCTCCAGCAAAAGAAGGTGTTCAACCTGTCCGTAACCGGTCTGGAAGCGGCCCTGGCAATTCTGAACATTCTCGGTGCCGATACCCAGGCGATTGCCAATTGCTACCGTCAGCAGCTGCAGTTCATCAAGGATCACGCCCTGGATGGCAACCAACTCTGGGCCTACCAGGATGCCGTCGAGAAGCTGAGCATTCTGGACCGGCTTGAAGAGGGGGACGCCGATGAATGATGAAACCATCACCGTTGTCGTGCCCTTCTACAACGAGGCCAAGTACCTGGCCAAGTGCATTGAATCGGTGATTAAGCAGACCTACACGAATTGGCGACTCCTGCTAGTGGACGACAGCTCGACGGACGAGTCCCCGGCAATTTGCAAATTCTACGCGGCCAGGGACAAACGAATTAAATACTTCCGCTTCCCCCACCGTGGCATCTCCGCCAACCGCAACTCCGCCCTGGACCTGGTCGACACGTCCCTGTTTACCTTTCTGGACGGTGATGACCAGTTCGAGTCAATTTTCCTGACCACCCTCTACCAGCGAATGCAGGAGACGAACAGCGACATCGCGGTCGGCTACGTTCATGGCTATAACTCCGACCACGATCACTACTACGACTTTGGCAGCAAGAATATCGACAAGGTGAAAATCAAACCCTGGTACACCCCCAAGGAATGGTTCGGCGACCTCTTCCCCCACATCCGGCAGGTCTTTTGGACCCCTTGCGTCAAGCTTTTTCGCACGCGGGTCTTTGATCACGTTCGCTTCCCGGAGAATCAGGTGGTTGACGATGTCTACACGATGTGGAAGCCCTACTTTAACGCCAAGCGGATCACCTTCGTCAACGCCAACCTCTACCAGTTCGAGGTCCACCTCGATTCGCAGAGTCGCTCGTCAGCCACGACAATCGCCCACCCCTACGAATACATCGAGCCGGTCATTTCCCTGCTCAGCATCCTTGGCGTTCCCATTCACTACTTCGCCGATCAATACCTCAATGACGTGATGAACACCAACCGGGATGCCCTGTCCCAAAACAATCTCTTCGCCGACCAGGACACTAAGTTTAAGCAGCCACTGCTTTTGAAGCAGCTCCACTGGACCCCGATTAGCGATTTGAAAGCCAACGATGAACAATCACCGTCCCAGTCGACAACGAGCAGCGATGATTGACGGCTTACATCCACTAAATCATTTCGAGCATTAACAAAAATTTCCACCACAATCACTCAGGATCGTGGTGGAAATTTTATTTTGACTTTAAATTAGTGTCGCCGTTTATTCTTCAGCGAATGCCTGCAGGGCCTTTTCAAAGTCGGCCAGCTTGGCATTGGCGGCGTCGAGGGAATCAGCGCTCGTGCCGATGTAGAACTTCAGCTTTGGTTCAGTGCCGGATGGACGAATGGCAATCCAGGTCTCGTCATCCAGAACGTAACGCAGCACGTTGGATTCTGGAATGCCCAATTCGCTGACCTTGCCATCGGCGGTCGTCTTGGTGCCCTTGGAGAAGTCCTCGGTAACGACAACCTGGTGACCAGCGAAGTCCTTTGGTGCCTCTTCCCGGAACTTCTTCATCAGGCCCTGGATCTTGGCTGGACCGTCAACCCCGGCGTAGGTGTTAGCAATCGTCTTTTCACGGAAGTAACCGTACTTCTTGAAGAGTTCTTGCAGGCCATCGTACAGGGTCATGTTGCGACTCCGGTAGTAGGCCGCTACTTCGGCCAGCAGGGTCAGGGACTGGATGGCATCCTTGTCCCGAACGAATGGCTTGATCAGGTAGCCGTAGCTTTCCTCGAAGCCAAACATGAAGGTGTGGTCAGCCTTGCCAGTCTCGTACTGGTGAATCTGGTCGGCAATCCACTTGAAGCCGGTCAGGACGTTGATCATCTTGACACCGTAGTCCGCAGCGATCTTGGCCGCGAAGTTGGTGGAAACGATCGACTTAACGGCCGCCGCGTTCTTCGGCAGGGTACCCGCCTGCTTGTGGGCTTCCAGGATGTAGTGAAGCATGATCGATGCGATCTGGTTCCCGGTCAGCAGTTGGTATTCACCGTTTGGCTGACGAACGGCGCAGCCCAGCCGGTCGGCATCGGGGTCGGTGGCGATCAGCACGTCGGCGTCGATCTGCTTGCCAAGCTTGATGGAGCGAACAAAGGCTTCGGGGAATTCCGGGTTCGGGTGTTCCAGACCTGGGAAGTCACCGTTTGGTTGGGCTTCGGTTGGTTCAATCGTGAAGTTGGTAAAGCCGGCCTGGCGCAGGGCCCGTTCACCCAGCATCCGACCAGTCCCGCATAGTGGCGTGAAGACGAACTTCATGTCCTTGCCGTATTCCTTAGCCAGTTCAGGGTTGACCGTGACTTCCTTGGCTAATTGCAGGTAGGCGTGGTCGACATCTTCACCCATGACCGTCTCCAGGCCGCTGTTGAGCATTTCTTGTTCATCAGCCAGCTTGATGTCGAAAATGTCTTTGATGCCCCGGATGTAGCCGGTCATCATGTCGGATTCCTTCGGTGGCATCTGACCACCATCTTCACCGTAGATCTTGTAGCCGTTGTATTCCTTCGGGTTGTGGCTCGCCGTAATCATGATTCCGGCGTAGGTGTGGTTGTGACGAACGGCAAATGACAGTTCAGGGGTTGGCCGAACGTTGTCGTAGATGTAAACCTTAATGCCGTGAGCACCCAGGACCCGGGCAGAGTCGTGGGCAAACTGATAGGAATTGTGACGAGAGTCGTAGCCGATCGCCACACCCCGGGCCTTGATGTCGTCACCCAGTGATTCCATCAGGGTTGCCAGGCCCTCAGTTGCCTGCCGAACCGTGTAGATGTTCATCCGGTTGATCCCGGGACCCATCAAGCCCCGCATGCCGGCCGTCCCAAATGACAGCGGACCGTAAAAGGCGTCTTCGATTTCCTTATCATCGCTTAATTCGTCCAATTCTTGCTTCAGCTTTGGATCGAGATCAGTTTGTTTCTTCCATACTTGGTAAGTATCTTTCCAGCTCACAGTGATGTCCCCTTTACATTTTTCTCTGCCACTAGTATACCGCATTCTGCACCGACCTGCCGCCCTCCCAGCAAAGTTTACTAAAGTTTTACTTGTGTACCAAAAAAGAGACGTGCTGCGATACAGGCACGACCCTTAATCTTAGTTCAAACTACTGATGTACTTATAAACCTGCTGGCCGGCAATGGCACCGTCGCCGACCGCCGTTGCGATCTGACGCAGCGGCGTCTCGCGGACATCCCCGATCGCAAAGATCCCGGGAAGGCTGGTCTTCATCTCGTTATCGGTCTTGACCCAGCCCTGGTCGTCGAGGATTCCCAGGTTGGCAAAGGGAGCGGTCATCGGGTAGGCCCCGACGTAAATGAAGACCCCGTCGACTGGCATCTCGCCGTCCTCACCGGTTTGGTTGTTGTGGGTCTTGACGCCACGAACCTTAACGTCGTCGCCCGTGATCTCAGTCACGCTGGTGTTGTAGACAAAGTCCAGCTTGTCGTTCTTAGCGGCCTCGTCCTGTAGCATTGGCTGGGCCTTCAGGTGGTCGCCACGGACCAGGACGGTCACCTTCTTGGCTAGCTGGGTCAGGTAGATTCCCTCTTCGACTGCGGAATCCCCGCCACCGACTACGGCCAAGTTCAGTCCCTTGAAAAAGGCCCCGTCGCAGACCGCGCAGTAGGAAACGCCCCGGCCGCCAAACTCCTCTTCGCCCGGCACGTCCAGGTGGCGCTGGCCAGAACCAGTGGCGATGACGACTGCCTTGGCGATGTAAGTGTCGCCCATGTCGGTCGTGATCTTCTTGGTTGCGCCCTGGTCCTCAACCTTGGTGACCGTCCCGTAGGCGTATTCGGCGCCAAACTGGGTGGCACTCTCGTACATGTCCTTGGCCAGGTCCGGCCCCTTGACGCTCTTGAAGCCGGTGTAGTTTTCAATTGTGGCGGTATTGTTCAGATTGCCACCGTAGATCCCCCGGTCAAGCATCACGACGGACAGGTTGGCCCGGGAAGCATACATGGCGGTGGTCAGGCCACCGGGACCCGCACCGATCACCACAACATCATAGTGCTTTTCTTCTGCCATTTTGATTCCTCCACAAATAAATTCTTGACTATATCATACTGGCCGCGGATCCAAATGTCCATCGTTTTGCTTACTTTTTATAAGCACAAGTGTAAAAAAAGAAGTTGGGAATTAACTCAACTTCTTGATTGTTTAAATTACTTCTTTGCGCTGGACTTCTTGTCCTCAGCCGCCAGCTTGGCGCCGAGATCCTTGATGTAGGCACGCAGCTCATCCTTAACTTGTGGGTGCTGCAGACCGTATTCAATGTTGGTCTTAACCCAGCCGAACTTGTTACCAACGTCGTAACGGTCGCCCTTGTATTCACGAGCGAAGACCCGTTGCGTTTGGTTCAGGGTGTCGATGGCATCCGTCAGCTGAATTTCGTTGCCCTTGCCCGGCTTCGTCTTGGCCAGAACGTCAAAAATTTCTGGGGTGAAGACGTAGCGACCAATGATGGCCAGGTCGCTTGGTGCGTCCTTCGGGGCCGGCTTTTCAACAAAGCTCGTCACGTTGTACAGGCCCGGCGTAACTTCCTTGCTTGGGTTGATAACGCCGTACTTGGCGGTGTCCTCGTGTGGTACTCGCATTACGGCCAGGGTGGAGGCCCCGGTCTGTTCGTAGCTTTCGATCAGCTGCTTGGTCAGCGGTTCACCGTTGTTGTTGATGTTGTTCAGATCGTCACCGAGCATGACCACGAATGGTTCGTCGCCGATGAAGTCGCGGGCGGTCAAAACGGCATCCCCGAGGCCGCGTGGGTGTGACTGCCGAATGAAGTAGATGTTGATGTCGGTCGTTTCTTCGACCAGCTTCAGCATGGCATCCTTGTGCTTAGCACGCAGGTTGTCTTCCAGTTCAGGGTTGGAATCGAAGTGGTCCTCGATCGAGCGCTTGTTCTTGCCGTCAACGACAACGATGTCTTCGATGCCGGACTTGCGTGCTTCCTCAACGATAAACTGGATCGTTGGCTTATCAACAATGGGCAGCATTTCCTTGGCTAAGGCCTTGGTAGCAGGCAGGAAACGGGTCCCCAACCCGGCTGCCGGAATAATCGCTTTTCTAACACGTTTCATAACGAAAAAATCCTTTCCATAACTTCAATCTCTCATTGTACCCGGTTGTATTTTACCATAATTATTCCATCTCTGACGTAAGATCTCGGCTCATTAGCTGAGAAATTGCGGTTTTAATGCTCTCGCCCTGGTATAAAACCTGGTACAATGCTTCGGTTATTGGCATTTTTACCTGACGTTTTTTACTAAGCTCATAGGCAGCCTTGGTGGTGTAAACTCCCTCGATGACCATCCCCATGTTTTTAATGACGTCGTCGAGCTGTTGGCCCTGGCCAAGCTGGTAGCCGGCACGCCAATTCCGGGAATTCTTGCTGGTGGCGGTAACGATCAGGTCCCCCACCCCGGACAGGCCGATGAAGGTCATTGGGTTGGCGCCAAAGGCCACGCCCAGCCGGCGGATTTCGGCCAGGCCCCGGGTGATCAAGGCGGCACGAGCGTTGTCGTGGTAACCCAATCCCTGCAGGGCCCCGGCACCAATGGCAATAATGTTCTTCAGGGCCGCACCAAATTCGGCGCCGATCACGTCATCGTTGGTGTAGACCCGGAAGTAATCGTTACTAAAGAGTTTTTGTACCTTTTGAGCATCAGCCAGGTTGGCACAGGCGGCCGTGACGGCGGTCACATCCTTGATGGCCACGGATTCGGCATGGCTTGGCCCGGACAGCACCACCACGTCGCGACGGTATTCAGGGGCGATTTCTTCCTTGATCATTTCGGACGGCCGCTTGTAGGTGTTTTGTTCCAGCCCTTTAGTGGCGTGCATGATCAGCGACTGCTGGCCGAGGTCGGCCAGGACGGCGTTGAGCTTCTTGGCAACCTCCCGGATCCCCTTGGTCGGGATCACGATCAGCACCACGTCGGCCCCAGCCACGGCCTCCTTCATGTCGGCCGTAGCGTGAAGATCACTGGAATAGGTAAAATCCTTCATGTAGGCCGGGTTGACGTGCTCCCGGTTGAGCTGATCAACCTGGTCCTGGTCCCGTGACCAGAGAAGCACATCGTGACCGTTTTCTACCAACATGTTTGCCAGCACGCTGCCCCAAGAGCCCGCGCCGAGTACTGCTACTTTTTCAGTCATAAAATCTCTCTCTTTCCTTAATTCATCTTACTTTGATTGATCATACCAGGGAACCGTCCCCCGTCGCCGCCGCACGATCATTAAGACCAGGGCACCGGCAAAGAACACCAGTGACAGCAGCTGGGAAACCCGGATGACGCTGCCCAGCATCAGGCTGTCGGTCCGCATTCCCTCAATAAAGAAGCGGCCAAAGGCATACCACATCACGTAGGATAAGAAGACCTCCCCACGCAAGAAGAAGTGGTGCCGGTGCCGCAAAAGCATCAAGATGGCAAAGCCCGCCAGGTCCCAGAGCGATTCGTAGAGAAAGGTTGGCACCCGGTAATGACCACCGATGTACATCTGGGCGATGATCCAATTCGGGATGTGCTGGGCCACTAGGGCGGCTCTGGTCGTAATCACACCAAAGGCCTCCTGGTTCATGAAATTGCCCCAGCGACCGATCCCCTGGGCCAGGATAACCGTTGGCGCGATCACGTCCAGCATTGTCCACATCGACAGGTGCCGGGCGCGACAGAAGAAGTAGAGGACGGCAAAGCCCCCGAGAATCGACCCGTAGATGGCGATCCCCCCGTCCCAGATGGCGATGATCTCGCCGGGATGGGCGGCATAATACGGCCACTGGAAGGTGACGTAGTAGAGCCGGGCACAGATGATGGCAATCGGCAAAGCCCAGAGCAGATAATCATAGAAATAGTCTTCGGGAATCCCCTGGCGCTTGCCCTCGCGAACGGACAGCCAGAGGGCCAGGACCACCCCGGTCGCAATGATGACCCCGTACCAGTGAATCGTGAAGGGACCAAATTGAAGGGCGATTGGGTTAAGCGCCGCTGTTAGCCTGGTTCCCATTACTTCTGAACCCTCTTGCTATCGCGGGCCGAGTTCTCCTTGATCAGCTTGTTCAGGTTGCGGTCGAAGGTTTCCGTGGCGTCGTAGCCCATCGTTTCGGCCCGGTAGTTCATCGCGGCCGATTCAATGATGATCGCCAGGTTCCGCCCGGTTTTAACTGGGACTGACACCTTCGGGATGATGACCCCCTGAATGGTCTGGGTATCGCCCCGGTCGCCGAGCCGGTCAAACTTGGCGTCCGGCGTCCAGGTCTCCAGGTGAACGATCAGATTGATGTTGTCATCCGGCATGATCGCCCCGGTCCCGTAAAGGGTGGAAACGTCGATGATTCCGATTCCCCGAATTTCCATCAGGTGCTTTAGGATCGCCGGCGCCGTCCCGATCAGGGTCTGTTCGTCCCGGGCGTAGACTTCGACCCGGTCATCGGCAACCAGCCGGTGTCCCCGCCGGACCAGTTCCAGGGCGGTTTCACTCTTACCGACCCCAGAGTCACCGGTGATCAGAACCCCAACCCCGTTGATGTCGACGAGGACCCCGTGCATTGATTTCCGTGGTGCCAGACGGCCCAGCAGGTAGGAGGTCATGTTCGACAGGATCTGTGACGAGGTCAGGTGGGTTCCCAGAATCGGGATGTTGGCATTAGCGGCCGCCGTCTTCAGTTCCGGCGGGATCGGCAGGTTCGTTGAGATGACGAAGCACGGCGTCTGGGGCGTGCACATCTTCGTCATGTACTTCTCCATCTTCTCGTGGGTCAGGTCCTTGGAGAAGGAGGTTTCGGTGATCCCCAGCAGCTGGATCCGCAGGGCTGGATAGTGCTTGAAGTAACCGGCAAATTCCAGGGCTGGCCGGGAGATGTCACTGGTGGTGATCGGCCGGTCGAGGTATTCCTTGCCCTGGAGGACCTTTAAGCGGACCTGGTCAACTAATTCTTGAACGGTAACGTGGTTTGGCACGATGCTTCACTCCTTTTAATAATGATTTTCTTGGTGATCAGTGATAATGGTGTTGCAGATCGACATGATGATGGCAATCAGCATGGCACTCCAAAACGAGGAGAAGTGAAAGAAGTCCGCACCAATAAATGCCGACGTCAACATCAGCATCGCCCCGTTAATCACGATGCTGAAGAGCCCGAGGGTCAAGACGTTGATCGGCAGGGAAAGAATCACCAGGATTGGCTTGACCAAGACGTTTAAGATGGCCAAGACAAAGCTGGCCAGCAGCGCAATCCAGGCGCTGCTGATGTAGAACATCCCCGTTCCGGCAAAGAGGCCGGCCAGGGCAATGAACAAAATGGTATCAATTAATACTCTTTTCCAAAATCCCATTATGATCGCCCATTTCTTTTAATGTCTTTTTCTTCTACGTCGGTCAGTTGCCGCCGGGACCGGGAATGGTCATCCGAATCAGTCATCTTCTTGTTCAGGTCGTTGAAAGCCTGGAAGAAGCCCATGATGCCGGGATGCTCCGGGTCAGGCGGCATAATGATCAGCAGGATTAGGTAGACGATCACCCCCGGCATACCGGCGGTCAGGATCGTCAGGATCACGTAGATCACCCGCAAAAAATTCGGTGAAACATGGAGATATTTACCGAGTCCGCCAAAGACGCCACCTAGAATACGGTCGGACGCCGAGCGGGTCAGCCGACGTTTGCGATTTTCGCGCATAAACACCACTCCTTGTTAATTTAATCTTACTTGCTTTTCCAACTAACCGCAATCTTCTTTATTGCGGGTTCTTTTGGCTTAATTTCCACTGCAGGTAGGCATTGATGAAAGGATCGAGGTCACCATCCATCACCGCCTGGACATCGTGAGTCTCGTAACCGCTCCGGTTATCCTTGACCATCGTGTAGGGGTGGAAGACGTAGGAGCGAATCTGGGAGCCCCAGCCGATCTCCAGCTGTTCCCCTTCGATCTCGGCCCGTTTCTTGGCCTTTTTTTCCTCCTCCAATTCGTACAGCTTCGACTTCAGCATGTTCATCGCGGTCACCCGGTTCTGCAGCTGGGAACGTTCGGCCTGCGAGGAGGTCACGATCCCGGTTGGCAGGTGGGTAATCCGGACGGCCGATTCGGTCTTGTTAATGTGCTGACCACCGGCCCCGCTGGAACGGAAGGTGTCGACCCGGAGATCGGACGGGTCAATCTTGATGTCAACGCTCTCGTCCAATTCGGGCATGACGTCGACCGAGGCAAAGGAGGTGTGCCGCCGAGCAGCCGCGTCAAATGGCGAGATCCGGACGAGCCGGTGAACCCCCTTTTCGCTGCGCAGGTAGCCAAAGGCGTTGTGTCCCTTAATCAGGAGGGTCACGCTCTTGATGCCGGCCTCGTCCCCGGCCTCATAGCTGGCAGTTTCGACGGTAAAGCCGTGCTGCTCGCCCCAGCGAACGTACATCCGCAAAAGCATCGATCCCCAATCCTGGGCTTCGGTCCCCCCGGCACCGGGGTGGATTTCCAAGATGGCGTTCTTGGAGTCGTACTCCCCGTCCAGCAGCTGGCTGAGCCGGTACTGCTCCAGGTCCTTCTTCGTCTGGGCAAAGCTGGTATCAAATTCTTGCTGCAGGTCCGGGTCAGGCTCCAGTTCGAGAAGCTCGATATTGGTCTGCAGGTTGGCAATCTGGTCGCGCAGGTGGACAAAGGTATCGCGCTTGTCCTTGAGCGCGTTATTTTCACCGATGACCTTCTGAGCCGCTTCGTTATCGTTCCAGAAGTCCGGCTGGGCCATCTTCTGCTCGTTTTCCGCGATGCTCTCGTCTAAGGCATCAAGGTCAAAGAGACCTCCCGAAGCGGGCAA
This sequence comes from Limosilactobacillus sp., assembly GCF_022482365.1. Taxonomy (NCBI): domain Bacteria; kingdom Bacillati; phylum Bacillota; class Bacilli; order Lactobacillales; family Lactobacillaceae; genus Limosilactobacillus; species Limosilactobacillus sp. The sequence continues at coordinate 2,047,996 of NZ_JAKVPE010000001.1, read as the reverse complement.
CTTCTTGTTGCATTGCTTCTACTTGTTTTTTTGCTTCACTTAATTCCACAACAAAACCTCCACATACAAACATACGGCAGCGGTACCGCCATGGGTTACCTTACTGCCGTACCTAAAATCTAGTAGTAGTCAATCATATTGAATTTTACCGGGTCACGTTCTGACGAATCTCGGACTTCATGAAGAGCCGGGTCGTCTCGTACTCGATGTCGGCAATCATCTGCTCGAACATGTGGTAGCCGGCCGTCTGGTATTCAACCAGCGGGTTCAACTGACCATAGCCCCGCAGACCGACAGACTGCCGGAACTGGTCCATCACGTCGATGTGGTCGGTCCAGTGGGAGTCAACCACCCGCAGGAGCACGACCTTCTCGAATTCCAGCATCTGGGCTGGATCATAGAGCTGACGCTGCTTGTCCTTGTAGACGCCCTTGGCAAAGCCCATCAGGTAGTCCACCATTTCTTCCTTGGTCTTGCCCTTCAAATCGTTGACCGTGATGGTATTCGGCTTGACCAGGACCTCTTCAGCAAAGTCGACGATCCCCTTGAGATCCCATTCCTTTTCGTCACCCAGGGTGTGCTGCTCGACTTCCCGTTCGATTGTCCGCTTAAAGATTGGCATCAGAACCCACTTTAAAGACTTGTCCTCGGTGATGATCTGCTGACGTTCCTTGTAGATGATCTCACGCTGTTCACGCATCACGTCATCGTACTGGAGGACGTTCTTCCGTGAGTCGTAGTTGTTCCCTTCAACCCGCTTCTGGGCGGATTCCACCTGGCGCGTCAGGAAGCGACTCTTGATCACGGCATCCTCGTCGTCAACCTTCATCCGTTGCAGGAAGTTCTTGATCCGGTCACCACCGAACCGCTTCATCAGGTCATCTTCCAGTGACAGGTAGAACTGGGACAGGCCCGGGTCACCCTGCCGACCGGAACGACCACGCAGCTGGTTATCAATCCGCCGCGATTCGTGCCGTTCGGTCCCAATGACGGCCAGACCACCGAGTTCACGAACGCCGGGGCCGAGCTTGATGTCGGTCCCCCGCCCGGCCATGTTGGTGGCGATCGTAACGGCACCACGCTGACCGGCGTTCTTGATGATGTCGGCTTCCTTGGCGTGGTTCTTGGCGTTCAAGACCACGTGCGGAATGTGTTCCTTATCCAGCAAATGCGACAGGTATTCCGAGGTCTCAACGGCCACGGTCCCGACCAGGATCGGTTGGCCCTTTTCGTGGAGCTTCTTGATCCGGCGAACAACGGCCGCAAACTTGCTCTTCAACGTTGGGTAGAGCAGATCCGGTTCGTCCTTTCGAATAACCGGCTTGTTGGTTGGAATCGTGATCGTCTCCATGTTGTAAATTTCACGGAATTCTTCCTGTTCGGTCTTGGCGGTCCCGGTCATCCCGGCCAGCTTGTTGTACATCCGGAAGAGGTTCTGGTAGGTGATGTTGGCCATCGTCTTGTTTTCTTCCTGGATCTCAACGCCTTCCTTGGCTTCGATCGCCTGGTGGAGGCCGTCAGAGAACCGCCGTCCCTGCATGACCCGTCCGGTAAAGGAGTCAACGATCAGGACTTCGCCGTCAGAAACCACGTAGTCCTTGTCCCGGTACATGATGTAGTTGGCCCGCAGCGCCTGGTCAAGGTGGTGGGTCAGCGGCGTGTTCTCGGGATCATAGAGATTCTTCAGGTTGAAGTACTTCTCGGCCTTTTGGATTCCCTCGTCGGTCAGGGAAACGGTCTTGGACTCCAGGTCGACCTTGTAGTCCACCTCGTTCTTCAGCTGCTTAACGAACCGGTCCGTCTGCTTGTAGAGCTTCGAGGTTCCCGTCCCTGGTCCGGAAATGATCAGTGGCGTCCGGGCTTCGTCGATTAAGATCGAGTCCACCTCGTCGACGATTGCGTAGTTCAATCCCCGCTGAACCTGGTCTTCCTTGTAGACGGCCATGTTGTCACGCAGGTAGTCGAACCCGATTTCACTGTTGGTTGAGTACATGATGTCGGCCTTGTAGGCTTCCCGCTTCTGGTCGGGGCTCATCTCGGAGTTGTTGATGCCGACGCTGCAGCCCAGCCAGTTGTAAAGCTGACCCATCTCGACGGCATCACGCTTGGACAGGTACTCGTTGACGGTGATAACGTGAACCCCCTTGCCGGAGAGCGCGTTCAGGTACACCGGCATGGTGGCGGTCAGGGTCTTCCCTTCACCGGTTTTCATTTCGGCGATGTTCCCCTCGTGCAGGACAATCCCACCCATGATCTGGACATGGAATGGGTACAGACCCAGCACCCGCTTGGCACCTTCCCGGGCAACCGCAAAGGCTTCCGGCAACATGTGATCGAGTGATTCACCCTTCTGGTAGCGCTGGCGGAACTCTGGCGTCTTTGCCTTCAGCTGGTCGTCAGTCATTGCCGCCATGGTCTTGGCATAGGCTTCAACTTTATCAGCGATTTTATCAATCCGCCGCAGTTCACGACGGTCGCTTTCAATCCATTTTTTTAAAATGTTGGCCATAAAAGCGTCCTTCCTAATTCATTAGCTCGAGCTAAGAACGATTAAAAAAGTGCTACTCAAGCCAATTATATTTTTAATCTAACTTATGTATTTTACCACGTTCACCAGGCTTTGAAAACCAAACTGATCAAGGGAAAAACGAAAAGGGATCACGGCAAAATACTTGCCGTAATCCCCTTTTGAAACGCTCGTTAGCGTCCGTTTATTCTGCTTCGATCAGGCCGTAGCGACCGTCCTTACGACGGTAAACAATACTCGTGCCGTTGGTCTCAGCATCTTGGAAGACGAAGAAGTCGTGTCCCAGCATGTCCATCTGCAGGACTGCTTCTTCGGGATCCATTGGCTTCAAGGAAACTTGCTTGGTCCGAACGATCTTCAAATCGTCAGTACTGGTACTATCGTCATCGCTCGGAACGAATTCAACGTTCTTAAAGCCCTTTTCACGGGACTTCCGATTAACCTTGGTCTTGTACTTCCGGATTTGACGTTCAAGCTTATCGGTAACCAGGTCCACACTGCCGTACATGTCGTTGGAGGTCTCTTCGGCCCGCAGCGTCAGGTATGGAAGTGGAATCGTTACTTCAACCTTGTAGGTCCGGTTTGGGTATACCTTTAAGTTCACGTGGGCGTTAGCTTCGACGCTATCTTCAAAGAACTTTTGAAGCTTGCTGATCCGCTTGACTACGTAGTCACGGATTGAGTCAGTAACTTCGACATTTTCACCACGAATATTGAACTTTAACATCAGACATCTCTCCTTTCAGTCCAAGCAATCGCTTGATCTGATATCAGAAGGACCACTCTTCTCATATCCTAATTCCATTATAGTGTAGTTCTGATCAATTAACAAACCGTTTTCAGAATCATTTAACCTTCCTTAACGTGCCAAAGATAGGCTGCAGACCTCGCTTCCACCAGCCGCATGGATCAGGCTGGCAGCATGGTAGAGGGTTCGCCCCGTCGTATAGACGTCGTCAACCAGCAGGACCCGCTTCCCCCGAACCGCTGCCGGATTGGCCAGCTGAAACGGCTGGGGCGTGTGCAGCCGTTGCTGACGGGTCTTGTGTGACTGGGCAACCTTATCACCGGCGCGGTGCACGAGCAGCCCTACTTCCTTTTCCATTCCCAGTAGACCCAGCACCTGGTTGAAGCCCCGCGTCGCCATGGTGGTGGTCGTCACCGGGATCGGGATCACTAAGTCGGCGCCCGCTTCTCGCACATGCCGGAAAAACTCGTTTTGAAAGACCCGGCGGAGGTGGTAGTCCCCCTGGAACTTGTAGCGACGCATGAAATCACGCATCGCTTCGTTGTACGTATAGAGGGCCGTGTGGTGCAGGTGCCAGCCATAGTGCTGATGCCAACGCTGGCATTCCGGGCAAAGGCGGCCGGCACTCTTGGGGCGACCACAGCCCGGGCAGGCCGTACAAGGGTCGATGTGTACGAACTGCTTGCTGCACCGTTGGCAAACGAGTGGTGGTTGAATCGGCCGCAGCAGCACCAGGTCGGGAATCGTGAGGCGGTAGGTGAGCGGAGCGTTGCAAAGCAGGCAATTCATCGCTGCAGGGCCTGGCCCTTCCGGTTCATGAAGTGAATCTGGCGGACCGCCTCCCGCACCTGCCGGCAGGGGCAGCCGAGCCAGAAGACGACCTTACCCTCGGGCCGGCTGCTCGCTCGACCGGCCCGACCGGCGATCTGTACCAGGGCCGAGGAGGAAAAGACCGGATCATCGGCTCCCAACACGAAGACGTCGATCTCCGGAAAGGTCACGCCCCGCTCCATGATTGTGGTGGTCACCAAAAAATCGTATCGGCCGTCCCGCATCCCCTGGACCTTCTCTAGGCGCTCGGGATCCGCGGCGTGCACCGTCGTAAAGATCCGTCGTTCAAAGCCGGCCTCCTCCAGCGCCGTCGCGATCCCGGGTAAGTCGCGAACGTGTGGCACAAAGAACAGGAAGCGGTGCCCGGCCGCGAGCGTTCGGCGCAGCTCCGCAACCAGGCTGGCTGGCAAACGCTTTTGGCCCAGCTCCCGACGCCAGCGGGGCGTCAGGCGCAACCGAATCTCCGGCAGCAGGTGGCCGTGGTAGCGCAGCGGCAGGTAGCTGACCATCAGCTCTTTTCTACGGACCTGGCGCAGCAGCGATGGGCCCGGCGTCGCGGTCAGATAAAGGCAGCCACCCGTCTTCTTCACCGCTTGTCCGGTCACGTACAGCAGGGCCGCATTGGCCGCATAGGGAAAGGCGTCGACCTCGTCAATGATCAGGTTGTCAAAAGCCCGGTAGAAGCGCAGGAGCTGGTGGGTCGTGCAGACTGTCAGCTGAGCATAGCGGTAGGGCAGCTCTTGGCGGCCGTGCAGCAGGACCATCGTCGTGTTGGCAAAGGCCGCTTGCAGGCGCGGGTAAAGCTCCAGGCAAACGTCGACCCGGGGCGAGGCCACCGCCAAGCGCTCACCCCGGCGCAGGGCCGCCGCGATTCCCTGAAACATCATCTCGGTCTTGCCGGCCCCGGTCACCGCCCAGAGCAGCTGGTGCTGGTGGTTGCGCATCCCCGATGCAACCCGCTTGGCGGCCCCCTGCTGCAGGGGCGATAAGTGGCCCTGCCAGGTTAGCACCGGTTCCTTGACCACAAATTGATTTGGCTCCGGAACATGATAAAATTTATTTAGCGTGGCCACCCGGCCCAGGTTAATGCAGCGCGGGCAATAGAATTCACCGTTGGGCAGTGCCGCGACCTTCTTCGCCGTTCTTTGCCCACAGCGTTGGCAATATATCTCGTGACGGCCCAGCTCGATGGTCTCCAGGACCTGGACCGGCGCCGGTGGTCGTTTTCCCTGCCATTCTGGCCGGTCGATTATGACCCGGCGGCCGTAATACTCTGTTAATTTCATTTTCATCCCCCCTACTTAATAAGTACGGGAAATTTTCAATTTTTAACGAAAGAAGTTTTTTCATGCCAGAACCATTCCTTACCATTGCCAAGAACACCGCCTTTGAGATGGTGATCAAAAAGTCACGGTTCATCTGCCAGCTCGGTCGCATCAACAGCGAGCAGGAGGCCCAGGATTTCATCGCCCAGGTACAGCGGGACAATCGCAAGGCCAATCATAACTGTTATGCCTACCTGGTCGGTGACCACGACCAGATTCAGCGGGAAAGTGACAACGGCGAGCCCAGCGGAACGGCCGGGGTGCCAATCCTCGAGTCGCTCCAGCTGGCGAAACTGCACAATGTCGTGGCCGTCGTCACCCGGTACTTCGGTGGCATCAAGCTCGGCGCCGGTGGCCTGATCCGGGCCTACAGCAACGTCACCACCAACGCTGTCCACCAGGCGGGGTTGGTCCAGCGGGTCATCCAGACTTCCGTGGCGATCACCGCCTCCTACGCCCAGCACGACCAGCTGCTCTACTTTCTGAAGGAAAAGCAGATCACGGTCGCCGACGAACAGTACGGGGTCAACGTCGTGGTCACCATCTTCGTCGACCAGGACGCCTGCGACCAGTTGATTGCCGATTTGACGACCCGCTTCAACGACCAGCTGACAATCAAAAAAGGGCAGCCCCGCAATCACGAGGTGCCCTATGCCGCCCAGTCCTAAGCCAAGAGGACTTCGGCAATATCTAAAATAACGAGAAAGGCCAGAATGCCGCTCAGCCAGCCCAGGATCACCCGCGTGTGGTGGTCGTGGGCTTTTAGTTTCTCCTGATTGAAGCCGACGTAGGACGCCAGCATCAAGACGCAGCCGATGATCCCAAAGACACCGGAGTGAAAGCCCCGGTTATCGATCGAGTAACTGGCCGTGAAGATCAGGCCGAGGGCGAAGAGGCCGCCGAATAGCAACTGTTTTTTGTTCATGTGCTTCTCCAAAAAATCGGTGCCGACAGAATGTCGAAGCACCGATTTGTTTTTTACTCATGCAGGTGGTAATTGTAGCTTGAGACGATGATGTTCTCCCGCGAGTTCAGCACCGCCCGCAGCCGGACGCTGGTCTGGTTGTGCAGGATTAACTGCCACGGGTGCTTCGGGATAAACTGCGGAACCAGGACGGTCGTCGAGTAGTTCCGTGCCTCGGCCCGCTTGGCAATCACGTCCACGAACCGCAACGTCGGCTTGGCGATTGACCGGTAGGACGAGTGGATGTCGACAAACCGAACATCCGGGTACTCGGCCTTGAATTCGTTGGCCGTCTTGTGTTCCTTCCCCGGATTCTCGTCGAAGGAAACGTGCATGGCGATGACGTAATCACCGATTGACCGCGCGTAGTTGATCGCACCCCGGGTCACCCGGGTCACGTTGCCGACCAGGACGATCACGGTCGAGCCGTCGTAATCGTGCAGCTGCACCTTGGTCTTCTCGGCCACCCGTAATTGTGCGGCCACCTTGGTGTAGTGCGAGTGAATCGCGTAGAAGATCCACAGCAGGACCGGCATGATGATCAGGTACGGCCAAACGTTGACGAAGTGCTGCCAAAACAGGCAGATGACCAGGACCAGGGAAATCAAGGCTCCGACCAGGTTGATGAAGGCCTTACCCAGCCAGAAGCCCTGGCGTTCACGGAACCAGTGAATGATCATTCCGGACTGGGACAGCGTGAACGGCACGAAAACCCCGACCGCGTACAGCGGAATCAGGTTGTTGGTCTGACCATGGAAGATCAGGATCAAGATGATGGCACCGACCGCCAGTGAGATGATCCCGTTGGAATAGCCCAGCCGATCACCACGGTCCATGAAGGCGTGCGGCATGTACTTATCCTTGGCCATGTTGAAGGCCAGGATTGGGAAGGCGGAGAACCCGGTGTTGGCGGCAACCGCCAGGATCATGGCCGTTGCCAGCTGAAGCAGGTAAAAACCAACCCCATGACCGCCAAAGATCTGGGCCCCATCTGCGATAGCACCGTTGTCCGGGAGTTTGGAATAATTCCCAGGTAGAAGCTGAAGAAGATGATGGCACTGAAGAAGGTCGCCAAAATCAAGCTCATGATCGCCAGGGTCGTGGCCGCGTTCTTTTCCTTGGGTTTGTTAAAGTTCGGCACCGCGTTGCTGACGGCTTCCACCCCGGTCAGGGATGAAGAACCGGCAGAAAAGGCCCGAATGAAGAGGACCAGTGACATGCCCTTAACCGGCGTCCCATAGTCCACGACCGCGTGGTAGTGAATGTTACCGGTGGCGACGTTGTAGAAACCCCAGATAATCATGATCGTGATCATCACGACGAAGAAGTAGACCGGGACCGTCAAGAAGTTGGCACTCTCGCTCATCCCCCGCAGATTCATGAACATGATCAACAGAACGATAATGATGGCAATCGGTATGGAGAACCGGTAAAGCGCTGGGACGGCGGAGGTGATCGCCTCCACCCCAGAGGTTGTTGAAACCGCCACGGTCAGCATGTAGTCGACCAGAAGCGACCCCCCGGCAAAAAGTCCCCCGGTGCTCCCCCAGTTGCGGGTGGCAACGACATAGGCACCCCCACCACTGGGGTAAGCGTGAATAATCTGTTGATACGATAGCGTGATCGCCAGCAAGAGGATCAGGACGATCGCCGCAATTGGAATCGAGTACCAGATAGCGGCGGCCGACAGGGTTACCAGGACGGTGGTAATCTGCTCAGGACCATAGGCGACTGACGAGATGGCGTCGGACGACAGCATCGCTAACGCCTTGAATTTTGTTAAGTGGGTTTGACCCTCATCCAGGGTCTTCAGTGGCTTCCCAATTAACACGCGTTTTAGATAACGCCACATATCATTTTCTCCCTCCCAACTTAGCTGAATTTTAATCAGTCTGTGGAAATTTTGTTAACTTGATCGTTACCCCGATTGGATAACTGAACAATATTATAATTTATTCACCGGCATTGCAACAAGCAATCTGCGACTTTTTTCACCGATTAGGACAAATTAGGCCTAAAGTTTGACCCGCGCATTGACTTCTTCGGCGATCGGGTCCATCTCCGGCAGGTGACTGTGAACACCCCACCAGTAGAAGCCGAGCGAGCAGATGATAATGAGCACAAAATCCCACGGGTACTGGATCCAGTCACGGCCACCAAAGCCTGTGCTGCCGGCATAGGAGACCAGCGAGATGAAGACCATGTAGGCGATCAGCCAGGCAGAGCTCTTCAGCTGCTGGCCCCACTTGGAGTGCTGGTAGCGTACCTCATAGTAAAGGTAGATCGGCAGGCCGAGGGCGATCACCACAATCACCTGAATGGTCGTCGGCCACATCGTCCAGTAGATCGCCAGGCTGGCGAGGACAAAGGCAACCGGGGCCAGCCAGGACATGTAGTGTGGGGCAAAGGGCCGTTTCAGATCGGGCCGCATCCGGCGCAGGGCCGTAACGGTGACCGGGCCGGTCAGGTAGGCGATCAGGGTCGATCCAGTAATGACCGTCGCTAGCAGGCTCCAGTTCCGGAAGGTGTTGACCAGGATCACGGCCAGAATGAAGTCGGTCACCATGGCGAAACGGGGAATCATGTAGCGCCGGGCCAGGCGTCCCAACCACTGTGGCAGGTGCTTGGTGTGGGTCATTGCCGCCAGGGCCCGGGAGGCCGTCGCCACGAAGGCCACCCCGGTTCCGAACGGCGAGACAAAGGCGTCCATGTAGAGCAGGATGGCCAGCCAGTTCATCCCCAGCAGGATGGCAATGTCGGCAAAGGGCGAGGTGAAGTTCACCCCGTGCCAGCCGTTTTTGGCCAGCAGTGCCGGGTCCACCGCCCCGATGAAGGCCACCTGGAGCATGATGTAGATCACCGCGGTGATAATCATCGAGATCAGCACCCCGCGCACGATGTTTTTGCGGGGGTTCACCATCTCGCCACCCATGTTGATGATCGTCTGGAAGGCGTCGTAGGACATGATGATCCCGGAGACGGCCGCCGCTTCAAAGATCGACCGGCTGCCGTAAGGCATGAAGGTCGCCGCGCTGTGACCAAAGTTGCCCGGATGGAAGCCGCTGACCAACAGCATCACGATGGTCAGGGTCGGCAGAACAATCTTAAAGATCGAGATCAGGTTGGTGAAGCGGGTCATCAGTTTAACCGACCAGAAGTTGATTAAAGTGAAGATCAGCATGAAGAGCACAACCACCCACATTCCCTGGGCAGTCACGTTGCCGTGAGAGAGAAAGTGGTGGGTCCAGTTGGCCCAGGACCACGGCCAGGAACTCATGTACTGAACCGAGGCCACCGCTTCCATTGGCACCAGGGTGATGAGCGAAATCCAGTTGGCCCAGGCCGCAATAAAGCCGAGCAACTGACCGTGGCTGTACTGGGCGTAGCGGCTCATGCCCCCGCTCTCGGGAAACATCGCCCCCAGTTCAACGTAGGTAATTGCGATACTAATGATAATGACCGCCCCAAGGATCCAGGAAATGATGGCGGCAGGGCCGGCCACCTTGGCCGCGGTCCCGGCCCCGAATAGCCAGCCGGAGCCGATCAGTGAATTCAGCGCCAGCATGATCCCGGAAAAGAGGCTAATTTTGTGTACTTTTAGTTTTTCCATGTTAGTCCTTTCTGTACCGGTGATTGAAAATAATTGCAAAGTCTACTTTACCACACCCGCGGACCCGTGCGGTGCTGAAAAGGCTTTCCAAAATTTCCCCAGATAGATATTTCCCGGGAAATAAAAATAGCCGACGGGAAATTTCCCCATCGACTATTTTTACTTATTTGATTTTATGTAACGGCAGAGATTACATCATGCCGCCCATGCCGGCGCCGCCTTGTGGAGCAGCAGGGGCATTGTTCTTGTTGTCGTCAGGCTTGTCAGCAACAACGGCTTCCGTCGTCAGCAGCAGTGCGGAAACGGAGGCAGCGTTTTGCAGAGCGGAACGGGTAACCTTGGTTGGGTCAACGATTCCGGCTTCAACCATGTCTTCGAACTTGCCATCAGCAGCGTTGTAACCAATACCAGGCTTTTCGCTCTTCAGCTGGTTGATAATAACAGAGCCTTCAACACCGGCGTTTTCAGCGATTTGACGAACTGGAGCTTCCAGGGCGTCCTTAACGATGTTAACACCAGTTGCTTCGTCACCGGTGGCTTCAACCTTGTCCAGGGCAGGCAGAACGTTTACCAGTGCCGTACCACCACCAGGAACGAAACCTTCTTGGACGGCAGCCCGGGTAGCGTTCAGGGCGTCTTCGATCCGGTACTTCTTTTCCTTCATTTCAGTTTCGGTAGCAGCACCGACCCGAACAACGGCAACCCCACCAGAGAGCTTTGCCAGCCGTTCTTGGAGCTTGTCCTTATCAAAGTCAGAGGTCGTCTTGGAGATGGCCTGCTTGATTTGGTCAACCCGTTCAGCAATGGCTTCCTTGGCACCGGCACCGTCAACGATCGTGGTAGCGTCCTTGGTAACCGTAACCTTGTTGGCTTGACCTAATTGATCAACGGTAGCGTCCTTCAGGTTCATGCCCAGGTCGTCGGAAATAACGGTCCCGCCGGTCAGAACGGCAATGTCCTGGAGTTGAGCCTTCCGCCGGTCACCGAAGCCAGGAGCCTTAACGGCAACCACGTTGAAGGTTCCACGAATCTTGTTCAAAACAAGGGTTGGCAGAGCTTCACCGGTGATGTCATCGGCAATGATCAAGAGAGCACGGCCTTCCTGAACAACGCTTTGCAGCAGTGGCAGGATGTCCTGGATGTTGGAGATTTTCTTGTCCGTGATCAGGATGTATGGGTTGTCGAGGTCGGCTTCCATCTTGTCGTTGTCCGTAACCATGTATTGAGACATGTAACCACGGTCGAAGCTCATCCCTTCAACAACGTCAACGCTGGTGTCAACACCACGAGAATCTTCCAGGGTGATTACCCCGTCGTTACCAACCTTTTCCATGGCGTCGGCAATCAGCTTACCAACTTCCTTATTGTCAGCAGAGATGGAGGCAATCTGGGCGATGTCATCCTTAGTCTTAACGTCGTGTGACATCTTCTTCAAAGCTTCAACGGCTGCCCGGGTCGCCTTGTCGATCCCACGGCGAATGCCAACTGGGTTAGCACCGGCAGTCACGTTCTTCATCCCGGCGTTAACAATTGCCTGGGTCAGAACGGTAGCAGTCGTGGTCCCGTCACCGGCAATGTCGTTAGTCTTGGAAGCAACTTCGCTCACGAGCTTAGCACCCATATTTTCGAAGTGGTTTTCCAATTCAATGCTCTTGGCAATCGTCACACCGTCGTTAGTGATGGTTGGGTTGCCGTAGCTTTGTTCCAGGACAACGTTACGCCCCTTAGGACCCATCGTCGTCTTAACCGTGTTAGCTAATTTGTCAACACCGCGGAGCATTTCGTTCCGTGCGTCTTCAGCAAACTTAATTTCCTTTGCCATTTATTGTCACCTCATCGAATCGATAATTATTTTTAAGCTTTAGTTTCCTAATCAACGTGGTTCGAACTAGTCGAGCACTGCGACTAAGTCCTTTTCGTGAACGACCAGGTACTTCTCACCGTCGTATTCCACTTCGTTGCCGGCGTACTTGTCAAAGAGTACCCGATCGCCTTCCTTAACAGCTGGAGCAAGCTTTTGTCCGTTGTCTAAGGTCCGACCTTCACCAACGGCAATAACCTTTCCAGTAGTTGGCTTTTCCTTGACGTTGGATGCCAGGACAATTCCACCAACCGTCTTTTCTTCTTCAGTTTCAGCTTTTAGAACAACGCGGTCTCCTAATGGTTTTAACACGTTAATCCCTCCATCTTGTTAAATTTAATTTTGTCACTTTAGCACTCACTGTGCTTAAGTGCTAACCACAGTTATTACTATAACATCTTTTGTCCGAATTGCAATAAAAAAGTTTGACCAAATTTGACTATTTTTTAACCAACGAAAAAACGCCCCGTCAGCACTAGGCTTTCGGGACGTTGATCAATTCTTATTTGTTGTCTTCGGAATAGTTCTTAATAAAGTAGATCAGGGTCTGCAGCTCGTTGGTCAGGTCAATGTTTTGCACCTGAACGTTCTTCGGCACGGACAGGCGGACCGGAGTAAAGTTTAAGATCCCCTTGACCCCGGCTTCAACCAGCTGGTCGGTGACCTTCTGAGCCTTGTCACCCGGCACCGTCAGGATCACAACGTCAATCTGCTGTTCCTTTAACTGGGTCATCATTTCCTCGGCCGGGTAGATCGGAATCCCGCTCTTGACCGTGTTAGCCATCTCCGGCTTGGTGTCAAAGGCGGCACTGATCCGCAGGTTGGTGTCCTGGTGGAAGTTGTAGTTTAATAAGGCACTCCCCAGGCTCCCGACCCCGACTAAGGCCACGCTGACCAGGGAGTCCTGATGCAGGATGCCCTTGAAGAACTTGAGCAGGCTGGCCACGTCGTAACCATAGCCCCGCTTCCCCAACTCACCAAAGTAGGAAAAGTCCCGCCGGATCGTGGCCGAGTCGACCTGAACGGCCTCAGACAGTTCCGTCGAAGAAACCCGCTGTTTGTTGGCACTCATCAGAACGGTGAGGTAACGGTAGTAGATTGGCAGCCGGCGGGCAGTTGCACGTGGTATTTTCTTAGTTGGCATAATTATCCCCCTATCATTGATCGTTTACTCTTAACTCTCACGCTTATTGTTGAGCAAATTGCCAGCTCGATTTGAGAACTTTGTGAAATTCACATCACAATACATTCTAGCAACCTTCGGCGGTTTTGTGAACCGATCCACAATAAAAAGTGCATTTTTTATAAATTTCTTGAAATCTGTTAGAATAGATAAGAATTTATTACATCCATATTAATGAGGTTTCTTCAATGATACTATTACAAGCCAATGACGTCATGCGCCGTTTTGGGGCCGACGTTTTATTTCACAATATCAACATGCAGATCCAGGATCACGGCCGGACCGCCCTGGTTGGCCGCAACGGTGCCGGGAAGACCACCCTGCTGAAGATGATTGCCGGCATCACTACCCCCGACGAAGGCACGATCAGCAAGGTCCGCGACCTGACGATCGGCTACCTGGCCCAGGACCAGGGGCTCGACAGCCAAAACAATATCTGGGCCGAGCTCGACCTGGTTTTCGCACCCCTCCACGCCATGGAGGACGAGATTCACCAACTTGAAACCGAACTTGCGGACATTGACCCTGCCGACGAGCGCTACCAGCAGGTGATGAACAAGTACGATCGCCTGCAGAGCGACTACAAGAAGCGCGGTGGCTTTGAGTATGAATCTCGGATGCGGGGAATCCTGAAGGGCTTTGGCTTCGGCGAGGAGTACTACGACACGCCGGTCGACGCCCTGTCCGGGGGACAAAAGACGAAGCTGGCCCTGGCTAAGATTCTCCTCCAAGCCCCCCAGCTGTTAATCTTGGACGAACCGACCAACCACCTCGACATGAATGTTTTGGCCTGGCTGGAAGACTATTTGAAGAGCTACCAGGGCGCCCTGCTGGTGGTTTCCCACGACCGGTACTTCCTCGACCACGTTGTTTCCGACGTTTACGATCTCGATAACCGAACTCTGCTTCACTACACCGGCAACTACACCCAGTTCGTCGCCCACAAGCAGGAACGCCTGAAGGCCGAATGGAAGCACTACGATCAGCAGCAGAAAAAGATCGCCAAGCTGGAAGACTTTGTCAACCGCAACATCGTCCGGGCCTCGACGACCAAGCGGGCCCAGGCACGGCGCAAGCAGCTGGAAAAGATGGACCGGCTCGACCGGCCCGAAACCGACGACCAATCGATCCACTTTCATTTCCACAGTGACAAGGACAGCGGCAACGAGGTCCTCGACGTGGAAAACGCCAAGGTCGGCTACGATGAGCAGGTCCTGGCCGGGCCACTCTCCTTCACCGTCCGCAAGCCGCAGCGGATCGGGATCATCGGCCCCAACGGGATTGGGAAGTCGACCCTTTTGAAGTCGATCCTGCACCAGATCCCGTTGATCAGCGGGACGGTCAAGTTCGGGGCCAACCTGGACATCGGTTACTACGACCAGGAACAGCAGCAGCTCCATCCCGATAAGACGGTGCTCGATGAGGTCTGGGACGAGCATCCCGAGGTCCCGGAAAAAGACATCCGCTCCCTGCTCGGCAGCTTCCTCTTCGTCGGTGATGACGTCTACAAGGTCGTCCACGAGCTCTCCGGGGGTGAAAAGGCCCGGCTGGAGCTGACCAAGCTCTCCTTCAAGCCGATCAACTTCCTGATCCTCGATGAACCGACCAACCACCTGGACATCGACAGCCGCGAGGTCCTCGAAAACGCCATCAACGAGTTCACCGGAACGGTCCTCTTCGTCTCCCACGACCGGTACTTCATTAACCAGGTGGCCACCGACGTGCTGGACATGCGCAAGGACGGCATCACCCACTACGAAGGTGACTACGACGACTACCTGGCCGAACAGGCAAAGCGGGCCGCAACCGTTGCAGCCGGACAGCAGGATAATCCGGCAGGCTCAACGCCGGCTAGCCAGCCTTCCAAGGGCAAACAATCCTACCAACAGAGCAAGGAAACTCAGAAGGCCCGGCGCAAGTTGCAGCGCCAGGTCGACAAGCTCGAGGCCGAGATGACCGACCTGGAGGCCAAGCAGGAGGAAATCCAAGAAAAGATGAGCCAGCCGGAAATTGCCACCGATATCGGCAAACTAACCGACCTGCAAAAGGAGCTCGACGCCGCCAAGGAAAAGTCGGACGAGGTTGAATTGGCCTGGACCGAGGCCGCCGAAAAGCTTGAGGAATTCGACCAAGAAAATCAATAGTAAAGTCTATAAAAGGGACCAAGCAAGTCAAATTGCTTGGTCCCTTTTATACTTTATTTTCTAAACTTCCGGGTGTTTTCCGCGAGGTGGACCAGGTTACGCAGGAAGTCGTGCGTGCTGGCCTCGTAATTGTACTTCTTGCCGAGATCGTAAATGTAGCCGTTGATGTAATCAACCTCGGTTGCCCGGCCCTTAGACATATCCTGGTACATCGACGGGTAGTGCAGCGGGTTGGTGACGGAGCTGACGTACTTGATCGTCTGCCATTCTTCCTCCCGGGTGGACAGCAGCTGGATGCCCGCCCGCTCGGCCACGTCGAAGGCCTCGTTGATCAGCTGCTTGCCGAGCTTTTCGGCACCATCATAGTCGATGAACTGACCCATCTGGATTTCAAAGAGGGTGCAGATCGTGTTGATCACCGAGTTGAAGACCACCTTGGTAAGCAGGGTGCCGTAGAAGTTGTCGTTTAAGTGCGGATTGATGTTGGCCGTGGTGAAGTCGGCGACGATCTCCTTGACCCGCGCGTCCGGTTCGCCAACCTGGGGTGCCAGGTTGATCGAGCCTGCGCCGGATTTCCCGATGAAGTCGACATCCCCCGCCTTATTCAGGACGGTCCCAATCAGGCAGGTCCCGGCAACAACGTGTTCCTTTGGGAAGTAGCGGTTTAATTTTTCGATGTGCCCCATCCCGTTCATGCCGGAGAAAACGTACTGGTGGTCCGGATGGAAGAAGTGGGCACTGCGGGTCAGCAGGTCATCTAAGGTCATCTGCTTGGCAAAGACAATGAAGACGTCGGGATCACCATCATAGTCCTCGGGCGAATAAATGTTGATCGGGACCAGGTGGCGGCCCTCGTGATCACGGGAAACGTATACCCCGCCCTGCTTTTGAATCGTTTCTACCTGGGGTGCCCAGTTATCAACAAAGTCCACCTTGGCACCCGCCAGTTCCTGGAGCAGAACCCCGAAGCGCAGTCCCATGGCACCGGCACCTAATACAGTATATTTCAAAGTCATTCTCATTTCCCCCTCTTAGTCAAACAAGTGCAGTTTAGCAACCCGGTCCACGGCTTCCTTTAGCCGTTCTGGTTCAATCAGCAGGCCGATCCGAACGTAGCCCTCACCGTGCTCACCGAAGCCGTTGCCCGGCGCCACGGCCACGCCCGCCTTATCCAGCAGCAGGTCGGCAAACTGTTCGCTGGTGTAGCCCTTCGGCACCGGCATCCAGGCGTAGAAGGTCCCCTGTGGATTGAAGGCGTGCCAGCCGATCTTCTCGGCCGCGCCCACGAAGGCGTTCCGCCGCGTCTCGTAACGGGCAACGATCTTGGCGATTTCTTCGTCCCGCTCCGGCGCGGTCAGGGCATCGATGGCCGCCTTTTGCAGCGCCGGGAAGAGGCTGACGAAGAGGTGGTCCTGGATCAGGTTCAGTGCCCCGATGATGTCGGAATTGCCGACCGCAAAGGCGATCCGCCAGCCGGCCATGTTGAAGGTCTTGGAGTAGGTGTAGAATTCGATCCCGACCTCCTTGGCCCCCGGCGTCTGCATGAAGCTGCGCGGCTGCTGGCCATCGAAGCCGATCGCCCCGTAGGCAAAGTCGGAGATGATGCCGACGTGGTACTTCTTGGCCCAGGCAACCAGGTGCTCATAGAACTCCGCCGTCGCCACCGCACCGGTCGGGTTGTTCGGGTAGTTCAGGTAGAAGAACTTTGCCTTCTTGGCCGTCTCTTCCGGAATGGCATCCAGGTCCGGCAGGAAGTCGTTTTCCTCCAGGAGCGGCACCGTCTCGAAGTTGACCTCGCCCAGGGCCGCGCCGGAGAAGTAGTCCGGGTAGCCGGGATCCGGCAGAAGGTAGGTATCGCCGGGGTTCATCAGCGCCCAGGGCAGTTCAACCAGGCCAATCTTGGACCCGCCGAGGATGGCGACTTCGGAGTTCGGGTCAATGTCGGCGCCGTACTTTTCATGGTAAAACTTGGCCGCGGCCTTCTTGAATTCCGGCAGGCCTTGGAACGGGGAGTACTTGTGGCAGGCCGGGTCGGCCACCCACTTCTGGGTGCTTTGGACGATGTAGTCCGGCGTCGGCTTGTCCGGGTTCCCCTGGCCGAGGTTGATCACGTCGACCCCGGCGTTCACCTTGGCATTGACCTTAGCGACCAGGTTGGCAAAGAATTGTTTCGGTAAGTGATTGAGTAAGTCTGACTGTTCAAATTTCATAATAATCTTCCTCCCTAACGATACAGGTCCGGCCGCCGATCCGAGAAGACTGGGATCGGTCCCCGCACTGCTTTTAATTCATCCAAATCTAAATCGGCAAAGTAGAGCTGCTCGCCGCTGCCGTCACCGACAATGATCTTCCCCAGCGGGTCGATCACCAGTGAGTGACCGTCGAAGTGGTTGTCGGGATCGTCCCCGACCCGGTTGACTGCCACCACGAAGGCCTGATTTTCAATCGCCCGCGCCTGCAGCATGATCCGCCACTGCGGGATCCGCACGGCCGGCCATTCCGCGGGCAGGTAGAGGATGTCGGCCCCGTGACGAGCCACCGTCCGGATCCATTCCGGAAAGCGCAGGTCGTAGCAGATGAAGCTGGCACTCGACACGCCCGCCAGGCGGAAGAAGTTCTCCCGGTCCCCGGCGGTCAGGTACTGGTCCTCCTTCATCAGGCCAAAGAGGTGGACCTTGTCGTAGGAAGCGACCGCCTGCCCGGTTGAGTCGTAGACCAAGGTGGTGTTGTAAAACTGGTCGCCGTGCTTAGTGGCAACCGAACCGCCGACGATATTGATCTGGTACTGGCGCGCCAGGCGGCTCAACAGCTCCCGGGTCTGGGCGCCGTCCGGGTCAGCCAGCTGGTCCAATTGATCCAGGGCGTAGCCGGTATTCCACATCTCCGGGAAGACAACCACGTCCGCGTCGCCCTGGGCCGCCTGTTTGGTAAAGGCCGCCACCTTGGCCGCGTTGGCCTGCGGGTTCGCAAAGGCAATGTCAATCTGTGCTAGGGCCACTTTCAAACTCATTTTCTCCACCTCAAACAAAAAAGAGCACTCATCCTTATATTTAAGGACGAGTGCTCTTTCCCGTGGTGCCACCTTAGTTCGCCGCCCGCTCACACGGACGGCCTCGTGGAGTCAATCAACTCCCGGTATTGGTAACGGCTACCACCCCGTCGCCAGCTCAGCTAGGCCTCGCCGGCGCGTCATTTTTGCAGACCATCTTCACGGCTGGCAACCATCCCTTCGCACCGCCCAGGGACTCTCTGAAAATTGCGCCACCGCTACTCATCTGACTGACGTTCTCTTAACTTGTTGTCGCTTATTCTAATTAACGATTAAGAAAAAGTCAATAGTTTTCTAATATAATTTTAATTAATTCTCAGACTTGACAAATAAATCGCCGGGACGGTAAACTAAGCGTGTGGTCATAGTAGGTCAGACCAGAGAGCGGGGTCATCGGCTGCAAGCCCCGCCACCAATACCGAATCCAAGCCACATCGAACTAACATGTAAATAAATTTTTAGAAAAAGAGTAAAGCACGTCTTTAAACGAGAATGGTAACGCCGTCACTGGTGTCTCGATTAAGGGCGTGCTTTTGTTTTAAGGAGGGAATTGCCCAATGGCAGAAAAGAAGCAACGAATCGTCGTCAAGGTCGGGACCAGCAGCCTGATCCTGCCCAATGGCCAAACCAACCTGCGTGCCATCGACCGGTTGGCCTTCACCCTGGCGACCCTCAATCACCAGGGCTATGAAATGGTGCTGGTATCATCCGGGGCGAT
Source organism: Limosilactobacillus sp. (assembly GCF_022482365.1). Lineage (NCBI taxonomy): Bacteria > Bacillati > Bacillota > Bacilli > Lactobacillales > Lactobacillaceae > Limosilactobacillus > Limosilactobacillus sp. The sequence continues at coordinate 2,029,036 of NZ_JAKVPE010000001.1, read as the reverse complement.
GGGGGTCGGCCTGGCGAGCCAGGGACTGCGGGAACGTCCCAAGCCGATCGCCAAACAGCAGGCCCTGGCCGCCATCGGGCAGACCGAACTGATGCGGATCTATTCCCAGCGCTTCCTCGACTATCAGACCAAGGTCGGCCAGCTGCTTTTGACCCGCGACGTGCTCCACTTCCCCGTCAGTCGCCAGCACGTTCTTAACACGATCTCGACCCTGCTGGACGACGGCGTGGTGCCGATCATCAACGAAAACGACCCCGTCTCGGTCGACGAGCTGGATCATCACACGACCTTCAGTGATAACGACGAGCTGTCGGCCCTGGTGGCAACCCGAATCGGCGCCGACCTGCTGATCGTGCTTTCGGATATCGACGCCTTTTACGACAAGGATCCCCACAAGTATCCCGACGCCCAGCCAATTCGCCGGGTCGAAGAATTAACGCCGGAGCTGCGGGCGGCCGCCAGCGGCTCCAGCACCCGCTTCGGCACCGGCGGGATGGTCACCAAGCTCCACGCCGCCGCCACCACCATGGAACACCACCAGCAGATGGTTCTCTGTTCCGGCGCCGATCCCCGGATCATCTTCAGAGTCGTCAAGGGCGAAGCGGTCGGCACTCGATTTGGCAAGTAGAACATAAAGGAGGAATTAATCATGAATCAGGAATTAATTAAGATTGGTCAGCGGGCCCAAGCCGCCGAAGACATTCTATCCCAGCTCGACACGGCCACCAAGAACGCGGCCTTAAACGCCATGGCGGACGCCCTCGATAACCATCAAGACGAGATCATCGCCGCCAATCAAGAAGATATGGCAAATGCCACGGCAATGCCGAAGAAGTTCACCGACCGTCTGCTGGTCAACGCCCAGCGGATCGCCGACATGGCAAACGGCCTGCGCGCCATCGCGAGTCTGGCCGACCCAACTGCCCGGATCGACCGCGGCTGGATCAACGCTGACGGCCTGCAGATTCTCCAGCGCCGGGTCCCACTCGGCGTCATTGGCATCATCTTCGAGGCCCGGCCAAACGTCACCGTCGACGCCACCGGACTGACCTTTAAGAGCGGCAACGCGGTCATCCTGCGGGGCGGCAAGGAAGCAATCCGCACCAACATCGCCCTGGCTAAGATCCTGCGCGATACTTTGGCTGCCCACCAGCTGCCCGCAGACGCTGTTCAGTTGATCGAAGACACCAGCCACGAGTTGGCCCAGGAGATGATGAACCTGACCGACTACATCGACGTCCTGATTCCCCGGGGCGGCCAGGGCCTGATCCAGCGGGTTGTCAAGACGGCAACCGTGCCGGTGATCGAGACCGGGGCCGGCAACTGCCACGTCTACATCGACCGGGACGCCGACCTGAAGATGGCAACCGACATTACGGTCAACGCCAAGGTCCAGCGCCCATCCGTCTGCAACGCCGCCGAAAAGCTTCTGATCCACCAGGACGTGGCGGAGAAGTTCCTGCCACAAATTGCCCAGGCCTTGATGGATCACGGCGTCCAGCTCCGTGGTGACGAGCGCGCCCGTCGGCTGGTTCCCGCCATGCAGGAAGCAAGCGCAGCGGACTGGGACACGGAATACAACGACCTGATCATGGCGGTAAAGGTGGTCGACTCACTGGATGCGGCCATCAAGCACATCAACCGCCACAGCACCCACCACTCCGAGGTCATCGTCACCAAGGATATTGCCCGGGGCCAGGAATTCCAGCGGCGGATCAACTCCGCCTGCGTCTACGTCAACGCCTCGACCCGCTTCACGGACGGCGGGGTTTTCGGCTTTGGGGCCGAGATTGGCATCAGCACCCAGAAGCTCCACGCCCGCGGACCAATGGGCTTGGATCAATTGACCACCATTAAGTACGAAATCACCGGTAACGGTCAGGTTCGGCAATAGAAAGGAAGTTCAACATGAAGGTAACAATTATCGGCGTCGGCAACATGGGCGGCGCCATCGTCAAGGGACTCGTAAACAGCGGCGTTGATGAGGTGAGCGGGATGAACCCGACCAACCCCCGCGTCAGCAAGCTCGCCGACCAGCTCCACTTCACCCTCTTTCACACCGCCGCGGAAGTGGTCAAGGCCCAGCCGGACGTGGTGATCCTCACGACCCCGGCTAAGATCACGGTGGCCGTGGCCCGGGAGCTCAATGGACTGAATTCAAAGGCAGTCGTGATCTCCGCGGCCGCGGGCGTCACTCAGGATCAGCTGAAGTCCGCCCTGCCGGATAACCCGATTGCCACCATCATCCCCAACACTCCGGTGGCCGTCAACGCCGGAACGATTGGCCTGGCCCTGCCACATGATGGCGCAACGGCCGCGCAACCGACCATCAATCACGTCCTCGAGCAGCTCGGCGACATCGTCACGGTCAGCGAAGACAAGCTGGACATCGTCGGCGTGGTTGGCGGCTGCGGCCCGGCCTTCGTCGACGTCTTCATGGACGCCCTGAGCGACGCCGCGGTGAAATTCGGTCTTGACCGGCAGACCGCCTACGAGCTGATCGCCAGCATGATCAAGGGCAGCGGTACCCTGGCCTACGACACCGGCAAGACCCCGGCCGAGCTGCGCGACCAGGTCACCTCGCCGGCCGGCACCACCATCCGGGGCGTCGAGGCCCTGGAGAAGCACGGTCTCCGCTACGCCGTGATCGACGCCGTCAACAAGGCCAACGGCGAAGAATAACGCAAAAGTCACAATTGGCACCCGATAAATCTGCAGGTTTATCGGGTGCCAATTTTCGTATAACAGCACAAAACCATGCTAAAATAAGGCTAAGCAAAGGAGGGTTCAAAAATGTTATACCCGTACGCCGAATTTCCAAATCATTTGATCATCACTTATTCAGAAGTCAAACCCGATAAGACTATCCACGTCAACTTTGAGCAGCCAACCGATTGGGGATTTAAGGAAGCACGCTACTCACTGCCTTCACACAAGGTTCTTTTCAATGATGGCTTTACACCAAGCGAAACTAAACTAAATGAAGAAATCCTCGCCAAAAACGAAAAGCTGATTGTTGAATTCGCCGAAGAGGGCGGTGTGGAGCTTGCCTAACTTATTTAACTTCGCCGGATATTGTATATATTTTTGGTCCAACGAAAGTGGTGAACCAATTCATGTTCATGTTTCAGTCAAAAGGCCATCGAACCAATCCACAAAATTCTGGTTATTAAAAGATGGTTCTGTAGAACTAGCAAATAACCATGCCGAATTATCACGCAAGTCAATCAAGCGCCTTAGCTTCTTTATTACTCAAAACTACAACTTCATCCTAGCTGCATGGAAAAACTACTTTGAAGTTGATAGCATTAAATTTTATAAATAACTATAAAAGGATGTTCATGACTCAGCACCATGAACATCCTTTTGACTTTTATTCAACTTCCATCCGCTTAAACATCAGGCCGGGCACCGCATTGAGGTCCATCCCGGCGCGATCGCCGTGGCGGTAGTTAACGTAGCCCGCCGCACCAATCATCGCCGCGTTGTCACCGCAGAGCTTCAGTGGCGCCTGGAGCATCGAAACCTCCGGGTGGTACTTAGCCATGTCGTGGTCGAGGCGCTTCCGAAGTCCCTGGTTGGCGGCCACCCCACCGGCCAGGATCAGCTGCTTTACCGGGTACCGGTCCAATGCCCGCATCGTCTTCTCCGCCAGGACGTCGACGACACTCTGCTGGAAGCTGGCGGCCAGGTCATACTTGTTGAGGGTTTCACCGCGCTGGTCGGCATTGTGGACCGTGTTGATGAAGGCACTCTTCAACCCGCTGAAACTGAAGTCGTAGTTGGCCTCCTTCTCCATCGCCCGCGGGAAGTGGAAGGTGTCCTCACCCTGGGCCGCCCACTGGTCGATCGTCTTGCCGGCCGGGTAGTTGACGCCCAGCACCCGGCCAATCTTGTCATAGGCCTCGCCAGCCGCGTCGTCCCGGGTTTCGCCGATGATCTCGTACTCGTGTTCCTTGGGCATGTAAACCAGTTCGGTGTGCCCACCAGAAACCAAGAGGGCCATCTGCGGGTACTTGAATTCGCCAACGTAGCGGGCCGCATAGAGGTGGCCGGCCATGTGGTTGACCGGAATCAGCGGCAGGTGGTGGGCCCAGGCGATCACCTTGGCCGCCGTGACCCCGACCAAAAGCGAACCGACCAGTCCCGGTCCGTAGGTAATCGCCACGGCCGTAATGTCGTCATAGCCGACCTGGGCCTCGTCTAGGGCCTGGTCGATGCAGCGCGTGATCCACTCAATATGGTGGCGGCTGGCAACTTCGGGCACCACGCCTCCGAAGCGCTGGTGGCTGTCGATCTGGGTGGCCACCACGTTACTCAAAATTTTCGTGCCGTTCTCGATCACGGCCACGCTTGTTTCGTCACAACTGGTTTCAAACGCTAAAATCAGCGTACGTTCTGCCATAATTACTTTGACTCCCCTTTTTTCAATAGGTCTGCTTCCATGTCCACCGCGTCCTCATGGTTGTCGAGGTAGTAGCGGTGCTTGATCTGTCGCTCGCGAAAACCAAGGTGCTCGTACAACTTGCGTGCCACCAAGTTGTGAACCCGTACCTCCAGGCTGACCGAGTGCAGCTGGGTATGACGAGCATAGTTGATCGCCGTTCCCACCAGGTAGGTCCCGATACCCTTTTTTTGGTAGCCGGGGGTCACGCCGAGGTTGGTGATGTGTAGGTCGAGCTTGAACCAGTCGACCGACATGCCGATAAAGCCGATCACCAAGCCGTCGTCGACAATCACCAGGTAGAGCCGGTCGTGGGGCCGCCGCAGCTCAATTTGAAAGGCGGCGTAGCTCCAGGGTTCTTCCCCGTAAATGGCCCGTTCGATGTCGACCATTTTTTGGATGTCGTCCTCGGCGGCCATCCGGACCACGTACTGGTGCCCGTTGATCATTACCACGCGCCGGGCAAAATCCAACAGCGGCCACCGGTTTCCCTCAAATTTGAAGCGGCACCAGTGCTTAAACTTCTCTAACATAGTTCTGACGGGTCTCGCCCGGGTGAAGCTTCTGCCAGTTGGCCTCGGCCTCTGTAATCCGAAGGTAGTGTGGCACGAACGGATCAATTTCTTTGACGGCTGGCCGGTTTTCGCCCGCCAACGCCAGCTGATAGGTCGACGGAATACCGTACGCGCGCGGCGCCAGGGTGACGTTATCCGGCAAGACCTCAAACTGGTCTTCAATCCGCTTGGTCAGGTGGCCCACCAGGATGACAGGCTGGTCGACTGCTGCCAGCTGGTCCAGCAGGGTAGCCATCCCCAGGTGCTGATCTTCAATCCGGTTGACCAGCTGGCCGTCTTTCCACTGGTAGGCCCCGGCAAAGACGTTGCCCCGGCGCGCGTCGAAGAAGGGAACGATGATTGCCGTCGTCGTTGGCAGGACGTTGCGGGCAACGACTTCCAGGCTGGAAACACCCACCAGTTCCACCTTTAGGGTATCGGCCAGAACCTTGGCCGTAGTGACGGCAATCCGGATGCCGGTATAGGAACCGGGACCCTGGGCGACGACGATCCGGTCGATGTCTGCCGGCTGCCACTTGACCAGGTTAAAGAGCCGGTCAATGGTCGGCATCAGATAAATACTGTGGTTGCGAACCATGTTCAGCGTCGTGGTGGCCAGCAGCTGGTCGTCCTCCACCAGGGCAACGCTCATCGGGTGGTTCGAGGTATCAATCGCTAAGACTTTCATTGTTGTTTGCACGTCCTTTCAATCACACCTAACATCTTATCACAACTGGCCCGCTTCGTCGCCGATGTTTGATCGGCCGGACCGATTTGAGAACAAAAAATCCGCTGCCGAATTTGGCAACGGATTTTACTATTATATTGAACGCGGACTAGTCGCGATCGTCGTAGCCCTTTGGGTGAGTGGAGTGCCACTTCCAGGCAGTCGCGATGATGTCGTGAACGTCATCGTACTTTGGCTTCCAGCCGAGGATCGTCCGGGCCTTGTCACTGGCAGCGACCAGTGAGTCGGGGTCACCGGGACGACGAGGAGCCATCTTAGCCGGGATCGGCTTGCCGGTAACTTCACGGGCGGCTTCCAGCATCTGCTTGTTGGAGAAGCCAGTGGAGGAGCCCAGGTTGAAGACGTTGGATTCATTGCCGGCTTCCAGGTACTTGAGGGCCAGGATGTGAGCATCGGCCAGATCCATGACGTGAACGTAATCACGGACGTTGGTGCCATCTGGGGTGTTGTAATCGTCACCGAAGATGCTCAGTTCCTTGCGCTTGCCCTGGGCAACCTGGAGAATGATTGGAACCAGGTGGGTTTCAGGGCCGTGGTCTTCACCGATCGTGCCGTCAGGAGCAGCCCCGGCAACGTTGAAGTACCGCAGGGCAACGAACTTGATGCCGTATGCCTTGTCAGCCCAGGCCATCATCTTTTCCATCATCAGCTTAGACAGGCCATACGGGTTGATTGGCTTCTGTGGGTCGGTTTCCTTGATCGGCATGTGTTCAGGAACACCATAGGTTGCCGCCGTGGATGAGAAGACAATGTACTTGATGTGGTGGTCACGCATTGCTTCCAGCAGGGTGATCATGCCACCAGTGTTGTTGTCGAAGTACTTCAGTGGCTTTTCCATTGATTCGGGAACAATTGAGAAAGCAGCGAAGTGAACAACCGCCGTGATGTCTTCACTGTCAAAGACCTTGTCCAGGAACTTCCGGTCCCGGATGTCACCTTCGTAGAACTTTGCCTTCGGGTTGATTGCGTCCCGGTGACCCGTTGACAGGTTATCGGCCACAACCACGTCTTGACCATGTTCGATTAAATCCTTGACCATGTGGGAACCGATGTAACCGGCACCACCAGCAACTAAAATTGCCATTCCAAATTCCTCCTTATATCGACTGCCTAACCGATATAACCAGCTAGTGTTTTTATCTTTCACTAGGCATTGTAGCACAGTTTTCTGGCCCCGGCGAGTAAATTTTAGTAAAAATTACGTAAAATTGGAACCGCTTCATTTGCCAGTCTTAGAGGGTTTCTAAATTATCCATGTCAAAGGCGTGCTCAACGTACTTGAAGAGGATCCCCTCCCGCAGGCCGCTATTGCTAAAACTGACGCTATCGATCGCCAGCTGACGCATCAGGGCCAAGAGCGGTAAGAGGCCACCGACGATCACGTCGGCCCGGGCCTTCATGACGCCTCGCATTTGGGCACGGCTCTCCTGATCGGCCTCGACCAGCTGGTGCATGATGCCAAAGGCCGTCTGTGAGCTCATCGTCAGTCCGTGGATTGGGGCCGGTTTGCCGTCGACGGCATTGCGCCAGCGGTAAATTTTACCAAGGGCCCGGTTGCTGCCACCGAGGGCCACGATTCGGGTGTCACGGAAGCGGTTGAGCCAGCGCTGGTGGGACAGGATCTCATCGACCTCGACCATGGCGTCAAAGAGGTCAGCCGCGTTGATCACGTCACCGAGCTGGTAGCGCTGCGACAAGGTCACCGAACCGATCGGGATGCTGACCGTTTCCTCGGCCGCCCCGTTGTCGACGGCAATCAGCTCCATGCTGGCCCCACCGGTATCGATGATGATCCCACGGTCAATCGGCAGGGTCCGGGCAACACCGACGTAATCCAGGTAGGCCTCCTGTTCGCCGGTGATCACCCGAAACTTAAAGCCAGTCTCTTGTTGCACCCGGTCCAGAAATTCCTGCTGGTTTTTGGCCTGGCGAACCGCCGCGGTGGCCACCGCCACGATCCGGCCGTGGTCATACTGGTCACAAATCTGGCGGAAGTCGCGCAGGGCCGCCACGGTGCGGTCCATCGGCTCGGCCTTCAGGACCTTTTCCGGCCCCATCTGGGATGACAGGCGGACGTAGCGCTTCTCGTAGTGCTTGGTCACCGCCTGCCCATCCTTGGTCAGCTCGCTGATCTTGAGACGAACCGAATTGGAACCCAGGTCAATCACGGCCAGGTTATTAGTCATTAGAATCATCCTTCCCGTGGTCGAGGTGCAGTGACGGCACGTGCTTGCTCAGGGTCTCGAAGACCGTTGACAGGTGCCGCTGGTTCTTGCGTTGGTGGTGTTCCTGCTTGTACATTTTTTCTGCCTCGGCCACAAAGTATTCCTGAGAGTTGAACGGCTGGGCATCCCCACGGTCAATCCGCTCGTAGTGGTCCCCTTCCAGGATCCGGGCCTTGGTGTTGTCACGCCACATCGCGTCCAGAATGTGGATTGCCCGGGCCTTGGTGTCCGCCTCCTTGACCGGATAGAGTTCTTCCACCCGCCGGTTCAGGTTCCGGGTCATCATGTCGGCACTGGCCAGGTAGATTTCCTCGTGACCGTTGCTCTTGAAGTAGTAGATCCGCGAGTGCTCGAGGAAGCGGCCGACGATGGAGTGCACCTCGATGTTGTCGTGCAGTTCCGGCAAATCGTTTCTCAGGCAGGTGATCCCCCGGACGATCAGCTGGATCTTAACCCCGTTAGCGGCGGCATCATAGAGCCGGGCAATAATCTGTTTGTCGGAGAGTGAGTTCATCTTCATCCGGATCAGGGCCGGGTTGCCGCTCTTGGCCACCTCGATTTGCTCGTCGATCTTCTGGTTGATGAATTCCCGGATCCCGTCCGGTGAAACCCGCAGCTGCCGGAAGTACGGCGGCCGGGCGAACCCGGACAGCATGTTGAAGAGGTTGGTCATGTCGATGCCGATCTCGTGGTCGCAGGTGAAGAGGCCCATATCGGTGTAGAAATGAGCGGTGACGTCGTTGTAGTTCCCCGTTCCCAGGTGCATGTAACGCCGCAGGCCGTCCTCGTCCCGCCGAATGACCAGGGTGACCTTACAGTGAGTCTTCAGGCCAACCAGACCGTAGATAACGTGGCAGCCCATCTGTTCCAGCCGCTGGGCCCACCGAACGTTGTTTTGCTCGTCGAACCGGGCCTTGACTTCGACCAGGACGGTGACCTGCTTGCCCCGCTGGGCGGCCATCCCCAGGTACTTGATGATTGGCGAATTGCCGGAAACCCGGTAGAGGGTCATCTTGATCGCCAGTACCTTCGGATCGAGGGCTGCCTGGTGGACAAAGTTGACGACGGCGTCAAAGCTGTCGTACGGGTGCTGCATCAGGTAGTCCTTTTCCCGAATGGCCTGGAAAATGTTGTGATCCATGTCCATCTTTGGGTTGAGGTAGGACTTGTACGGCTTGTAGCGCAGGTCGTCGTGGCCGTCGACCATTCCAGATAATTTCTTCAGGAAGGTCAGGTCAACCGGCCCGTCCACCCGGTAGAGGGACCGCTCGCTGACGTGGAGGTTGTCGATCAATTGGTTTTCCAGCCACGGGTCGATGTCGTGTTCGACCTCTAGCCGCATTACCTGACCGTGCTCCCGATCACGCAGCTGCTGCTTAACGGCCCGCAGCAGGTCGGAGGTATCTTCTTCGGCCACATCGAGGTCCATGTCCCGCATGACCCGGTAGGTTGCCGTCTTGATGATCTGGTAGCCCGGGAAGAGCAGGGACATGAATTCCTTGATCAACTCGTCGATCAGGATGAAGTTGTTCTCACCCGGCAGGCGCACCAGCCGCTTGTAAATGTCCGGAACCCGGACGGTGGCAAACTTGATGTCGGCCTCCCGGGAATCGTCGTGCGGCTCATTCTGGTGGCGTTCGACTTCCTGGTCCCCTTCCAGGATCTCCTTGGTCTTCATCGACTCAGCCCGCTGCTCCGGGTCGCGACGCAGCTGAACGGCGATGTTCAAGGAGTTGTTGGAGATAAACGGGAACGGCCGGGAGCTGTCGTCGGCCATCGGCGTTAGCACCGGCATCAGTTCGTCGTTGAAGTACCGGCGGATGAATTCGTACTGCTTGTCGTCAAGGTCGGCGATATGCAGAATGGTGATGTTTTGCTCTGCCAGCTGGGGGATGATCTCCTGGTTGTAGACCCGGTAACGCTCCTCAACCATCCGGTGCTCCTTTTCGTTGACGGCATCCAATTGCTCCTGCGGCGTCAGGCCGGAAGCATCGGTCGTCGTGACGTTGGCAGCGGCCAGTTTGTGGAGGGAAGCCACCCGGACCATGAAGAATTCGTCAACGTTGCTCTGCGTGATTCCCAGGAAGTTAGCTCGTTCCAGCAACGGGTTGTTGGTGTCGATTGCCTCACCGAGGACCCGGCCGTTGAAGTCGATCCAGCTCAACTCCCGGTTGACATAGTTTTCTGGTTTATAGAAATCTTTGTACATGTTAGTTTTCGCCCCTCTCAATTAATACCGGCTGAATGCCGAAGACGTCATTGAATAGCTTGGATTTCTTGCTAAATGACCACTTTTCAAGGACTAGGTCGTCGTTAGCCGTGGCCTTGATCTTCAATACCTGGTCGCTCGTCAGCTTTAACTTAATGGCCGAGATCTTCTGCTGGCGTGAGTCATCCAGTGCGTCAACTAACCGCAGGATGGCCGCCAGTTTGGCCACCGTCAATTGAATGTCGTCGTCCATGTGCCGATAGTGGGCCTGGGTGGCCGTTGGCGACTCGGCACTGTGGTAACGGGCCACCTCGGCGATAATCTGGTTATCCTTATCCGACAGTCCGATCAGTGGGTTAGCCTCCAGGATGTAGGCTGAGTGCCGGTAGTGGCCCTTCTGGTTAATGAAGTTCCCGATGTCGTCGACCTTGCTGGCGATCTCCAGCAGCAGGCGGGCATGGTTATCCAACCGGTGAATCGGCCGCAACTGGTCGAAGAACTGGCAGGCAAACTTGGTCACGAACTCCTGGTGGGCCATGTCAATCCCGTAACGCTGGGCAATGTCGTCGGCCGAGGTCCGGATCATCGTATTGATCTGACTCTGGGCGCCCGCGTCGATCGTCCCGTTGACCAGCCCATCCATCATCGAAATATCGGTAACGTAGATGCTCAACGGGTGAACCAGGTGGGCGGTCCGGGCAATGACCAGGTAGTTCGGCAGGTTAACCCGCCGCTCCGCATCAGTCAGCGCACTGCTGATCCAAGCGCCGTGGCTGCCCGGCCGAATGCCCAATTCCTGATCGACCTTGTCCAATGGTGCTTCGGGAACCTCTGCCAGGTGCTCACCACGTGGAATGTAGTGATGGTTGAGAACCGGTGCGTTTTGAATCAGCAGCACCGTCCGCTTCTTCCGCTTCAGTTCAGGTGAAATGTACTCCAGTTTGGAGTTGATGTAGTCCTGAATAATTTCCTGCGGGTTCGTGGTCGTCTGCCGGAGCCGCTGGACGAGCCGGCTGATCTTGGCACCCCCGAGATCGAGGTCCCACTGCTTTTCAAAATTGCCGTGGTGGAAGAAGGCCAGCGTTACCGTGTCCAGCCCCAGCGTCAGCAGGTACAGGCAGTGCTTGCTTAATTCCTTGAATTCAGGCAGGGTGGTCACAACGCAGCCCATCGTCTGGGCCATCAGCTGGTTGTTGTTGAGCCACTGTACCTTCAGGCCGGTCCGGACCTCCAGTTGATCGCCGACGTAACGGGCGTCGACCGGATCAAGGTCCTCAATTGCCCCGTAGAAATGAACGTCTTCAACTTGATAATCTTTCAGCAGCTGCTTGAAGCCCTCCAGGTTGTTCACAATGGCTTCCATGTTTTGGGCATAGTTGGCAATGTTGCCCCTGCCAACCATCAGTTCTCCCGAACGGACGTCATTAATCACCCGGCCCTTGGGCAGTTCCAAGATGCGCAGGCTTACCTGGTCAGGCTCCAAATAAATCACTGCAGTCAATGAATTCTTCACGCCAACCACTCCTATCTTGATAATTCTTCATCTATTGTTAATTATAGAACATTCACCTCCGCCACCACAGCGAAAGGACCAAATATTAATAAAAAAGAAGCCATTTCACGCGAAATGACTTCTTTTACTAATTATTTAGGCCCAGTGAAATTCGGCCTGGGCACAGGTCTGACCGTCCACCACGATCGCATGGCGGCTGGTCAGCTGACCTGGCTCGTCAAGCACCTGACAGCGACTGGTGACCGTGGCACCCTCGCGAACCTCGTGCTCATACTTAATCGCCATTCTGGTCAGGTGGTGAGTCCGCAAGAACTGGCTCCCCAGCGGATCCAGCAGCCAGTCGAAGTAGCGGGCGTTGTTGACGTGGTGGTTAACGTCGATGTCAAAGTAGCGCACCCGGTACTCCTGCTCCTTGGCCGGCTCCGTGACTTCAGCGGGCTGGGCAAGGCGGGGCAGCCGCTTCTCCTGCGGCGAGTCAAAGCGGCTGATCAGTTCTTCGGGAATCGACATCAACCGCCGCTTCTCCAGATTCATGAAGACAAAGTTGGCCCGGAAGTGGGCGTACTTGATCCGGTGGTCCGGGTCGGTCAGCCAGAATTCCCGCAAGGCGAAGAAGCGGTTATAAGCTAGGGCCCGGGTCCCCAGGATCACGGTGTCGCCAAAGGTTGGCTGCTCTTTGGTGAACTCCCCCTCGTAGGCGGTAATCACCCAGGCACCCCCGGTGGACTGCACCGTCGCGGTATCCATCCCCAGTGACATGCTGTGGGCATCGGAAACCATCGTCATCATGCTCAATACCATGCTGAGGCTGGGGCGACCGGTATCGTCACACTCGTAATAGGTCAACAGGTGGGGCATTTCATAGGTTTGCTTGTTTTGTTGTAAATCCATTCGAATCCCCTTCCTAGAGGTTGTGGTACTGCTTGTAGAGGTCCTGACGCTTGATCCCGTTACGTTTGGCCACCAGCTTAATAGCGGCGTTGGTCGACAGGCCGTCGACAATCGCCGCGTCGATCTGTTCCTGAAGCGATTGGGGCCGACCCTCGTCTTCTTGTTTATTTGGATGCGGGTTCCCCGCCACGAGGACGACAAATTCGCCCCGGGCCTCGTGGCTTTCAAACCAGTCCCGCAACTCGCCGAGACTTCCCCGGCTGAACTCTTCGTAGCGCTTGGTCAACTCCCGGGCGAGGACGGCCGGTCGCTCGTCTCCAAAGACCTCGGCCATCGCCGCCAGGGTCTTTTTCAGGCGGTGTGGGGCCTCGTAGAAGATCATCGTCTCCGGCCGGTTGACCAGTTCTTCTAAGGCGGTCACCTGCTGCTGGTGCTTGCGCTCTAGGAAGCCATAAAAGTAGAAGGGTTGGGGAACTAAGCCAGAGGCAATCAGTGCCGTCAGCCCGGCATTGGCACCCGGCAGTGGAACGACCGGAATTCCCTCCTTGACCGCCGCGGCCACCAGCTCCTTGCCGGGGTCCGAAATCGACGGCATCCCCGCGTCGCTGCACTGGGCGATCTTTTGCCCGTCCTTGAGCTTGGCGATCAACTCGGGGATGCGCTGCTCGGTGTTGTGTTCGTGAAAGCTGATCTCCCGGGTGCTGATCTCAAAGTGGTTGAGCAGCTGCTGGGTGTGTCGGGTGTCCTCGGCGGCGATCAGGTCGACGTCACGGAGGGTTTTGATCGCCCGAAAAGTCATGTCATCAAGGTTGCCAATCGGGGTTGGTACCAGGTAGAGGCAACCCCCCGTTTGATTTTTGAAACTGCTAATCTGTTGCATGGTTCACCTACTTTGCTTGGTCCGGATCATGGCCGAAAATCACGTCGGTGCAGAAGGCACAGGACTCGCCGGGGGCCAGTCGTTTGCCGAAGTATTCGCTGCAGACGTGGAAGCCCTGCTGGTAGAGCTCCTTTAAGTTCTGCCGTGAGCCCGACAGCTGCGGTTCCCCGTTGGCATCCTTCATCTTCTTGATTGCTTGGCGCAGGTGGTCGTTTTCGATGGAAAGCTCCACGTTTTGCTCCAGAACCTCGGTAATCTGATTCTGCAGCTGCTCCATGTTGGCCACCAATTCCCGGGTCTGCTTGGTCACCTGGGCAAAGCGGTCATAAATATTCTCATTTGCTTTTTGTTCACTCATGCTTTTGCCCCCGCAAGGTCTGGACGATCTGAATCGTCAATTGTTCAACAATGTTTTGAAAGTTAATGTTCTGGCTGAGCTGGTGGCGAATCCCCAGGGTCAGCTGACTGACCGCTAGCAGCTGGGCCATCGTGTACTGGCCGGCCACCGCCTGCAATTGCGACTGGGCGCCGATGAAGTGCAAGCGGTCATCACCGGTAATGCCGTTGGCTACCAGGAGGGTGTCACGCCAAATCAGGGTGATCAGGTCGAGAAGCACCTGCTGCCTCTCCCGATCCGTGGCCAGCTTTTGAATTACGGTCTGGACCGAGACAAAGGCCAACATGTTCCCCTGGCTGACCTGATTGTACCATTTACTGACGCCGGCAATCGCTTGGCCGAGCCAATTGTCTTGGCACCAATTCTGCACCTCAGTGATCGAGTCGGTCAGGCCGACCGCCACGGACCGTTGCTCAAGTGGCACCTCTGCCTTGGCCAGCTCTTCTAAGAGCGCTGCTCGCGGCAAGGGCTGCATCTCGATTACCTGGGTCCGGGAGCGGATCGTTGGCAAGACGGCGCTCTTGTTGCTAGTCAGCATCAGGATGTAGACTCCCGGGCCGGGCTCCTCGATGAACTTGAGCAGGCTGTTGGCCGCCCCGGTGGTCATCTTCTCCGCGTCCCGGATGATGAAGATCTTCTGGTCGCCCTCCATCGCGCTCTTGGTAAATTCGGCCTTCAGGTGGCGAATCTCGTCAACCTTGATCTGCCGCCCCGTGGCCGCGGCCGTCACGATGTCTGGATGGTTGCCAGTCAGAATCCGCTGACACTCCGCACAGGTTAGGTCCGGCTCATTGTTCACCGGGTGCAGACAGAAAAGGCGCAGGGCAAGCCACCGCGCGATTTCTCCCTTGCCCGAGCCGGTGGGTCCCACCAGCAGGTAGGCGTGGGCCAGTTCATGATGATTTAAAACCTGCTTTAATCGCTCAACGACTTGAGGCTGAAGCTGTTCTGCCCGTGGCTGTGCACTCGTTGTCACGCTAATCCCTCACTTAGAATTTGATAAACTGATCAACCGGCAGGACGAACACGGTGGCGCCCCCGACCTTGACGTTGACCGGGAAGGCCGAACCGCCCTCGACATCATGCATCTGTGACGTGATGTACTGTTCACGCGACTTGGCGTTCTTCTTGATCACGTCCAGGACATCCTGGACCCGGTCATCCTCAATTCCAATCAGGAAAGTGGCGTTGCCCTCACGCAAAAAGCCCCCGGTCGTGGAAAGCTGGGTCATCTGAATATTAGCGGCGGTCAGTGCCTTGCGCAGGCGGTTGCTGTCCTTGGATTGGACAATCACGACGAGCATCTTCATAGTAATCACCTCTTAGAATTCATTGGCAAATAGATCGGTAAACTTGGCGTGCATGGCGGCCTTGACGTCGGCAATCACCCGGTCAAGGGATTGGCTGGCGTTAATCGTCTTAATTCGCGCCGGTTCTTTCTCCGCCAGGCGCAGGTAAGAATGGCGAACCGCGTGGTAGAAGTCCAGCTGTTCCTTATCCAAACGGTTGACCTCATCCGTCCGGTGGGTGGCGATCCGCTTTAAGCCCAGTTCGGTCGGGATGTCCAGGTAGATCGTCAACTCCGGCATCAGTCCGTCGATGGCAAACTGGTTGATCTGCCAGACCTCCTGCTCACCAAGGTGGCGGGCCGCTCCCTGGTAGGCAATCGAACTATCGACGTAGCGATCACACAGGATCACCTTCCCCGCCGCCAGGGCCGGCTTGAGGTCGGCGACCACGTGCTGGCGCCGGGCCGCCGCAAAGAGCAGCGCCTCGGTGCGGGCGTCCATGGCGGTGTTCTCGCTGTCCATCAGGATCTGGCGAATCTGTTCCGAGATGTGGTCACCGCCCGGCTCCCGGGTGTACATGACCGCTGCATCTCCCAACTGCTTTTCCAGGTCGGCCCGGATTGCCCGCAGAACACTGGTCTTTCCGGCACCATCGGACCCTTCAAAAGAAATAAATTTTCCCTTCATGGCCTTCATCCCCTCTAGCGGCCAATCACGCCCTGGTTGAGCTGGCCGTGAACGTGGTACTTGCGCGCCAGGCGGTACAGGTAAAGGTACTTCTGCTCCTGCATGTGGGCCCGGTCGTGAAGCTCAGAGCTGACGTTGGCCTCGTAGACCGCCCGCTCCGTCTCCTTGGCATGGTCCCAGCTGCCCTTGACCGCATAGATCGTGCTCAAGAGGTGCTGGTCGCGCTGCTTTTCAATTTCATGTTTTGGATGCTTAAACAGCATAATTACATCTCCGTTCGTCCTTGAACCGCCTTAAAAAGCGTCATCTCATCGGCGTAGTCAATGTCGGCCCCGACCGAAAGCCCGTGGGCCAGGCGGGTGACCTTGATCCCCGCCGGTTTGATCAGCTTGGCCAAGTATCCGGCCGTCAGTTCCCCATCCGCGGAGGCGTTGGTGGCGATGATGACCTCCTTGACCTCGTCGTTGGCCTTCAGCCGCTTCAACAGGCTGGTGATGTTAATGTCCTCCGGGCCGGTTCCGGCAACGGGCGAGATCACGCCCTCTAAGACATGGTAGAGACCATGATATTCGTGCATCCGCTCCATCGCCATGATGTCTTGGGACTGTTCCACCACCAGGATCTGGGAACGATCACGGGTCTTGTCCTTGCAGATCGGGCAGGGATCGTCCTCGGTGATGTTGCCGCAGATGCTGCAGGGATGCAGGTCCCGCTTGGCGGAGAGAAGCGACTTGGCAAAATTGGTCACGTCGTCATCCTCCATGCCCAGCGTGTAAAAGGCCAACCGGGTTGCCGTTTTCTGTCCGATTCCCGGGAGCTTGGTGTAGCTCTCAATCAGCTTGGCAAGGGGTTCCGGGTACTGCATGGATTACATCCCCATCCCGTTGGTGTACTTGCCCAGGGACTTCTGCGTGGCATCATTAACCTTGCTGATACCGTCATTGATTGCGGCAACGACCAGGTCCTGGAGCATGTCGATATCGTCGGGATCAACGGCCTCCTTGTTGATCTTGAGGTCGACCAGCTTGTTATCACCGGTGAAGGTGGCAGTTACCATGTCATCGGGGGCCTTGCCGACAAATTCCTGCTTGGTCAGTTCCTCGTGTTCGGCCATCATTTTCTTTTGCATTGCCTTGGCCTGCTTCATCATCTGTTGCATGTTCATTCCGCGCATCATAATTCAATCATCCTTTACTATTTTAATTATCTTCAATCTTCACAATGTCATCGCCAAACAATTGCTTGGCGGCCGCAACCGGATCCGTCGGCCGATCGCCCGCAGTCGCCGTTTCTTGAGGAGCCGTCTCGTCTTCCGGAGCCGGTGGTTCATCAGGCAACGGTGGCTCCTCCGGCAATGGCGCCGCTGATGACGGTGTCGGAGTTGGCTGGGGCTGGGCAGTTGACGTGGTCGTCGCTGCCGTGGCCGGGCTCGGTTGGGTGGTGGTCGTCACGTCCTGCTGAGGCTGGGTTTGTGCGGCCGCCGGGCTTGGCTTAGGCTTAGCAACCGCCTTTGGCCGGGCGGACCGCTTGTCCAGGCCGTGCTCCTTGATGTAGGTCTGGCGAATCTGCGGCCACTTGTTCTTCGGCACGAAGACGACCCGGTGCTCCGTCCCCATCAGGCTTTGTAGGGCTTGTTCCATCGCCGTAGTCAGGTTTTCGTCGGTCGTCGCTTCCTTAAAGAGAAAGGCGTAGTCAAAGGCGACGATCACCCCGCTGTCACTAGCCGCCACCGGCTTGGAAACGTGGAGGAGCGAGCGTTGGGGAACCGTCAGGTGGTTGAGCATGTCGCCCCAGAGGTTTTGGATGTTCACCAGGTCCTTCCGCGTGGCGGCACCCAAGACCGGATAAACCTGGTTCAGGTTCACCTGCACGTTGCGCTGAGGGACCCGGGGTTTGCTCGGCTTAGCGCCGGCCCGGGGTCCCGGATTGGCGGACAGGTTCTTGACCGTCTGCTGGAGCTGCTGAATCTCTTGCTGAAGCTGCTGGATCGTCTGGTTGGCCGCCAGGTTTGGCTGGGCCGCCTGCTCCTGAGCCGCTAGTGCTTGAGGTGCTGGCCCGACTGCCTGATTCTGGTTTGTCGACCTGATCTGGCAGAGTTTGACCGTCAGGACCTCCAAGTAGACGTCGGGGTGGGTAGTAAAGCGCATCTCCTCTTGAATGTCGTTGAGCTCATCGATCATCTGGTAGAGGGTCGTCGCGTCAACCGCCTTGCTCAGCTCCTGAAAGTCCTCATCCTTGAGGCCGGTGCTGGCAACCACGATCAGCTTCGGTGACTCCTGGTAGAGCAGGACGTCGCGGATAAAGGCGATCAGGTCTTCGATGAAGCGCTGACCATCCTTCCCTTCACTGAGAATCTTTTGCATGGTATCCAGGGCGGCGGCACTCTGCTGGTGCGCCACCTCCAGGAAGTACTTCTTCAACAGCTGCTTAGTCACGCTGCCGGTCACCAGCAGGGCATCGTCGAGCTTGACCTGGTTGTCACTAAAGGACAATACCTGGTCGAGGATGCTAAGGGCGTCCCGCATTCCACCCTCGGCGGCGTTAGCAATCACCCAGAGGGCCTTCTCCTCGTAGTCCACCTTCTTCTGATCCAGGATGTACTTCATCCGGTCAAAGGCGTCCTGGGCGGAGATCCGCCGGAAGTCGAAGCGCTGAACCCGGGAGATGATCGTCAACGGAATCTTGTGCGGCTCCGTCGTCGCTAGGATGAAGATCACGTTGGCTGGCGGTTCCTCCAAGGTTTTCAGCAGGGCGTTGAAGGCCCCCGTCGACAGCATGTGGACTTCGTCGATGATGTAGACCTTGTAGTCGGCCTGGGTTGGCGCGTACTTGGCCTTGTCACGAATGTCCCGGATCTCTTCAACCCCGTTGTTGGAGGCCGCATCAATTTCGATCACGTCATTGAGCTGGCCGTTGGTGATTGCCTTGCAAATCTCACACTTGTTGCAGGGTTCGCCATCCTCAGAATGGTGACAGTTAACCGCCTTGGCAAAGATCTTGGCCGCCGAAGTCTTCCCGGTGCCCCGCGGTCCGGCGAAGAGGTAGGCATGGCTGATCTGGTGGGTGATGATGGCGTTTTTCAGCGTCTGGGTGACGATCTGCTGACCGACAAGCTCGTCGAAACGCTGGGGACGCCAAACCCGGTATAGTGCCTGGTAACTCACGCTAACCTTCCTTTCTCAAAATCAAACTACTTTCAATATTATACAAGTTTTCCTTCCCAATGGGGATCGATCTGTTTTGAAATAGTTAAATTTAATCTTACCATAAAATTAAAGAGGCCCGCGATAAGAATACCCTTATCACGAACCTCACTGATTATCTCTCAAACTTAGAGCACAAGCTGCTTCATACTTAGTGCTGCTTCCTTCCGGACCTGACACGGTTCGTAAGTGCAACCTTGCTCTAAGGCCTTACGGCAAATATTATAGTACACTACTTTGCCCATAATTGCTAGCCCTTTGCCCGACGTTTTTTCCGAGCCGCCTTGCGCTTCTTGCGGATGGCCCGGAAAAAGTCCCTTAGCATTTGGCTGCATTCATCCCCCAACAGTCCACTATGAACGTTGACCTGGTGGTTGAGCCGCGAATCGTTCAGTAAGTGGTAGAGGCTGTCGACTGCCCCCGCCTTGGGATCAGCGGCCCCGTAATAAACGTTCTTGATCCGGGCGTTGATGATCGCCCCACTGCACATGATGCAGGGCTCCAGGGTCACGTACAGGTCGCAATCCTCCAGCCGCCAGCTGCCCAGGGTCGTGCAGGCCTCCATAATTGCCAGCATTTCGGCATGGTAGGTCACGTCTTGAAACTTTTCCCGCATGTTGTGACCGCGACCAATAATCTGGCCGTCATGAACCACGACCGCGCCAATTGGGACCTCGTCCAGGATTTGCGCCCGCTTTGCTTCACGGATTGCTTCACGCATGTAATGACGATGATTTTTTTCCTCTTCCATAAAGTTTCTCCATAATTGATAAACACTTTTTGCCTTTTCAAGTGTATAATATGTTGTTAGTCTTTATCTAGTGATTAGTCACTAGTCGGTTTAAAAAGTTTCACAATTTCCATTACCCGTCGTTGCTACCACATGTCGCGTTTCACTAAAAACAAGTCACAACATGTGGTAGTTTTTCGATTGATTTTTCCTTATTTCCCGCTATACTAGATAACATCACTAAGCGAACATAAGGAGCGATTAAAATGGTAACTGTTTTCTCAAAGAACGACTGCATTCAGTGCAAGATGACAAAGAAGTTCCTCAAGCAGCACCAGATTGATTTCATTGAACACAACATCGACGAACAGCCGGAATACGTTTCCCAGCTCAAGGCCGAGGGCTTCATGGCAACCCCGGTCGTTAAGCTGCCCAATGGTAACGCATTCTCCGGCTTCCGTCCAGACCGTCTTCAGCAATTAGCCTAAGAGACGTTACTTATCTAGCCAGGTAGATTTTTCTTCCTGGCTTCTTTATTGTCTAAAATAATTGTCTAAAATAAAAATTGCCCAAAATCAAAGAAAGTGAGTAAAGCAAGATGGCATTATCTGACATTGATCTGACAAAGGTAAAGTACTTCGACCTCAACAACGAGGTTAACATCCCCCGCGATGGCCAGATTCAGCTCGAAAAGGACAAGGAGGCCCTGGCCGATTTTCTCAAGGAAAACGTTGAACCAAACACGAAGCACTTCTCTTCATTAAAGGAACGCTTCGCCTGGCTGGAAGACAACGACTACATTGAGCGCGGCTTCGTGGGCCAGTACAGCCCGGCCTTCATTGAAAAGCTCTACGCCTACCTCCGGGACCAGGATTTCCACTTCCACTCCTTCATGGCGGCCTACAAGTTCTACGCCCAGTATGCCCTACGCACCAATGACAAAGAATACTACCTGGAAAACTACATTGACCGGGTAGCGATGAACGCCCTCTACCTGGCCAACGGCAACGAAGAATTGGCCATGGACCTGGCCGATGAAATCATCCACCAGCGCTACCAGCCGGCCACTCCGACCTTCTTGAACGTCGGGCGGAAGCGGCGCGGTGAATTCGTCTCCTGCTTCGTTATCCAAACCACTGACGACATGAACACGATTGGGCGGACGATCAACTCCGCCCTCCAGCTCTCCAAGATTGGTGGCGGGGTCGGAATCAACCTCTCCAACCTGCGGGAGGCCGGTGCGCCAATCAAGAAGATCAAGGGTGCGGCCAGCGGGGTCGTCCCGGTGATGAAGCTCTTAGAAGACAGCTTCTCCTACTCCAACCAATTGGGTCAGCGGCAGGGGGCCGGCGTGGTCTACCTGAGCGTTTTCCACCCCGACATCATCGAATTTTTGGGGGCCAAGAAGGAAAATGCCGACGAAAAGATCCGGCTGAAGACCCTCTCACTGGGGATCACGGTGCCCGATAAGTTCTATGAGCTAGTCGAGAAGAACGAGGACATGTACCTCTTCAGTCCCTACGACGTCGAGCGGGTCTACGGGAAGCCATTCTCCTACGTCGACATCACGGCGGAGTACGACAAGCTGGTTGCTAACGACGAAATCCACAAGAAGAAGGTCAACGCCCGCGACCTCGAGGATGAGATCAGCAAGCTCCAGCAGGAATCCGGCTACCCTTACATCATCAACATCGACACGGTCAACCGGGCCAACCCGATCGACGGCAAGGTCGTTATCAGCAACCTCTGCTCCGAAATTGCCCAGGTCCAGATCCCGTCCCGGGTCAACGATGACCAAACCTACACCAAACTAGGGTCCGACGTCTCCTGCAATCTGGGTTCGACCAACATCGCCAACATGATGGAGAGCCCCGACTTCGGCAAGAGCGTCCGGGCCATGGTCCGCGGCCTCACCCGGATCAGTGATGCCGAACACATCGAGGTCGTGCCAACGATTGAACACGGCAACGCCCTCTACCACTCAATTGGCCTGGGTGCCATGGGCCTGCACGGCTACCTGGCTAAGCACCACATTCAGTACGGCAGTCCGGTCGCCATCGAATTTACCGGCGTCTACTTCATGCTCCTCAACTACTGGTCACTGGTTGCTTCTAACGAGATCGCCCGCGAACGCCACGAAACCTTCTACGACTTCGACAAGAGTGCCTATGCCGACGGCTCCTACTTCACCAAGTATGTCGAACGCGACTGGGGCCCGCAATCCGATGTCGTCAAGGAACTCTTTGACGGAATCTTTATCCCCGGCGTTGAGGATTGGAAGAAGCTGCGCGATCAGGTGATGAAGGACGGCCTCTACAACGCCTACCGGATGGCCGTTGCCCCGAACGGTTCCACGGCCTACATCAATGATTCCACGGCCAGCATCACGCCAATCGTCAACCGAATCGAAGAGCGGCAGGAAAAGATGATCGGTAAGATCTACTACCCGGCTCCGTACCTGTCCAATGACACCCTGCCGTACTACAAGTCGGCCTATGACATCGACATGCGGCGGGTCATCGACACTTACGCGGCGGCCCAGCAGCACGTCGACCAGTCAATGTCGCTGACAATTTTCATGCGCTCCACCATCCCAGCCGGCCTCTACGAATGGAAGGACGGGCGGACCGATAAGATGACCACCCGGGACCTCAACATTCTGCGCCACTATGCCTACAAGAAGGGCATCAAATCCATTTACTACGTACGGACCTTCACCGACGACCAGGATGAAATTGGCGCCAACCAGTGCGAGAGCTGCGTCATTTGATTTGCCAGTGCGCACTTGCTAAACTAGATAGAGCAAATTCGTTCATTCATAATTAAAGGAGTACAAAATGAAGCTTGAGCAAGAATTTAAACCACTAAAGAGCTATGAAGCCATCAACTGGAACGAGGTCTCGGACATGATCGACAAGGCCACCTGGGAAAAGCTGACCGAGCAGTTCTGGCTCGACACCCGGATCCCCGTCTCCAACGACCTCGACGACTGGCGGGAGCTTGATGATGATCACCGCTGGACCGTCAGCCACGTCTTCGGGGGACTGACCCTGCTGGACACGGTCCAATCCGAGGCCGGGATGACCGCCCTAAAGCAGGACGTCAAGACCAAGCACGAAACCGCCGTCTTAAACAACATCCAGTTCATGGAATCCGTCCACGCCAAGAGCTACTCCACCATTTTCTCAACCCTGAATACTCCTGACGAAATCGACGAAATCTTTAAGTGGTCCGATTCTGAGGAATACCTCCAAAACAAGGCCGTCCGCATCGCTAACATGTACCGCGACCCGAGCGAGGATCCACTGAAAAAAAAGGTTGCCAACGTCTTCTTGGAAACCTTCCTCTTCTACTCAGGCTTCTACACCCCGCTCTATTACCTGGGCCACAATAAGCTGAACAACGTTGCCGAAATCATCAAGCTGATCCTGCGGGACGAATCCGTTCACGGCACCTACATCGGCTACAAGTTCCAGGTCGGACTTCACGAGCGGACCGAAAAGCAGCAGCAGGACATGAAGGACTGGATGTACAACTTCCTCTACGACCTTTACAGCAACGAGGAAGACTACACCCACCTGCTGTACGATCAAATCGGCTGGACCAGTGACGTCTTGACCTTCATTCGCTACAACGCCAACAAGGCCCTGATGAACCTCGGTCAGGACCCGCTCTTCCCGGACACCGCCGCTGACGTCAATCCGGTGGTCATGAACGGGATCTCGACTTCGACCTCCAACCACGACTTCTTCAGTCAGGTGGGGAATGGCTACCGGCTCGGGGCCGTCGAAGCGATGAGCGACGACGACTACAACATCAAGGACCCGAACGCCGGCAAGGACAAGAACTCGCGTGATTAATTCAACAGACCCGTGTAACCATTCAATTGGCAGCACGGGTTTTCTTTTGGTCTTAATGTGAATTATTGTTCAATAACTGTATGAACTGAATTTTATGCAGTTCAGGCATCCAAAATTTATACCAATATTTTTCCTATGTGTGCAAGCATTATCCCAATAATGTTGTAAGCGAATACATCAATTTAACCATTGCTCAATGAATAACAAAGCGCTTGCTTTTCCAAATCTCCTATATTATTATGAATCATGTTCAAAGCGTAACAAACTATATTGACTTAAAGGAGCACTTTGTTATGGCTACAGCAAAAAAACAAACTACTGAAACAAAAGAAAACAAGCAACAACAAGCACAAGCAATGATTGACGACCTGATGGATAAGAGTCTGGCCGCCTTTGAAAAATTGCGTTACTATTCACAAGAACAGGTTGACAAGATCTGTCAGGCCATGGCCCTGGCAGCCGAAGAGCACCACATGGACCTGGCCGTGGACGCCGCTAACGAAACCGGTCGGGGGATCGCCGAAGATAAGGCCATCAAGAACATCTACGCCAGTGAATACATCTGGAACAACATTCGTCACGACAAGACCGTCGGCATCATCGAAGACAACGACGAAGACCAAACCATCACCATCGCCGACCCGCTGGGGGTAATCGCCGGGATCGTTCCCGTTACCAACCCAACCTCCACGACGATCTTCAAGTCAATCATCTCCGCTAAGACGCGGAACACGATCATCTTCTCCTTCCACCCGCAGGCCCTGAAGTCTTCCGTCAAGACCGCCAAGATCCTTCAGGAAGCCGCCGAAAAGGCCGGTGCACCGAAGAACATGATCCAATGGATTCCACAATGCAGCATCGAAGCCACAACGGCCCTGATCCAAAACCCACACACCGCTACCATCCTGGCAACTGGTGGTCCGGCCATGGTTAAGGCGGCCTACAGCTCCGGTAACCCGGCATTAGGGGTGGGCCCTGGTAACGGCCCGGCCTACATCGAAAAGTCCGCAAACATTGCCCGTTCCATCTACGACATTGTTTTATCCAAGACCTTCGATAACGGAATGATCTGTGCTTCCGAAAACTCCGTCGTTGTTGACGACGAGATTTACGATCAAGTCAAGGAAGAATTTAAGAAGTGGAACTGCTACTTCATCAAGCCAAACGAAATCAAGACCTTTACCGACGGCTTCATCGACCCTGACCGTCACCAGGTCCGCGGACCAATCGCCGGTCGTTCTGCCAACGCCATTGCCGAAATGTGTGGTCTGAAGAACGTTCCAGCCAATACCAAGGTCCTGATCGCCGAATACGACGGGGTTGGTGACAAGTACCCACTTTCCGCTGAAAAGCTGTCCCCAGTGCTGACCATGTACCGGGCAAGCTCCCGTGAGAACGCCTTTGACATCTGCCGGGCTCTCCTGCACTACGGTGGTGAAGGTCACACGGCCGCTATCCACACCTTAGACGACGACCTGATCACCAAGTACGGCCTGGAAATGCGTGCTTCCCGGATCATCGTCAACTCCCCATCCGGCATCGGTGGGATTGGTAACATCTACAACAACATGACCCCATCCCTGACCCTGGGGACCGGTTCCTACGGTGGTAACTCTGTTTCTCACAACGTTACCGACTGGGACCTCTTAAACATCAAGGTGATCGCGAAACGGCGGGAAAATCGTCAGTGGGTCAAGATTCCCCCAAAAGTATACTTTCAACGGAACTCGCTAAAAGAATTGCGGGATATCCCAAACATTGAACGGGCCTTCATCGTTACCGGCCCGGGGATGAGCAAGCGTGGTTATGTTCAACGGGTCATCGACCAACTGCGGCTCCGTCAAAACCGGACGGCCTACCTGGTCTTCGATGACGTTGAAGAAGATCCATCAACGAACACCGTTGAAAAGGGTGTTGCAATGATGAACGACTTCAAGCCGGACACCATCATCGCCCTCGGTGGTGGTTCACCAATGGACGCCGCCAAGGCAATGTGGATGTTCTACGAGCACCCAGAAACTTCCTGGTACGGCGTAATGCAGAAGTACCTCGATATCCGGAAGCGTGCTTACCAGATCAAGAAGCCGGTGAAGTCCCAACTGATCGGGATTCCAACTACTTCCGGGACTGGTTCCGAAGTGACCCCGTTCGCTGTCATCACCGACTCCAAGACCCACGTGAAGTACCCACTGGCCGACTACGCACTGACGCCAAACATCGCGATCGTTGACTCCCAGTTTGTGGAAACCGTTCCACCCAAGACTACGGCATACACGGGTTTAGACGTCATCTGCCACGCCACTGAATCCTACGTTTCCGTCATGGCAACCGACTACACCCGTGGTTGGTCGCTGCAAACCGTCAAGGGCGCGATGGAATACCTGCCGAAGTCAGTTGACGGTGACAAGCTGGCCCGGCGGAAGATGCACGACTTCTCCACGATGGCCGGGATGGCATTCGGTCAGGCCTTCCTCGGAATCACCCACTCCCTGGCTCACAAGATGGGTGGTGCCTTCGGTCTGCCTCACGGTCTGCTGATCGCGATCGCTATGCCACAGGTAATCCGCTTCAACTCCAAGCGGCCACAAAAGCTTGCCCTCTGGCCACACTACGAAACCTTCCACGCTACTAAGGACTACGCCGACCTGGCACGGTTCATCGGCCTGCAAGGCAATTCGGACGAAGAACTGGCAGAAGCTTACGCCCAGAAGTTCATCGAGGTTGCTCACCAGTGCGGTGTTAAGTTAAGCCTGAAGGACAACGGGGTTAGCCGGCAGAAGTTCAACAAGGTGGTCGACGAACTGGCCGTCCTTGCCTACGAGGACCAATGTACGACGACCAACCCGGTTGAACCACTCGTTAGCCAGCTGAAGGAACTCCTGGAACGCTGCTACGACGGTACCGGCGTTGAAGACGCTAAGTAATTGAATTTTCAAAACGAGACTGAATTTTCAGCCTCGTTTTTATTTTGCCTTAAGCTTTTTAATTTTATCCCAAATCCGCTCCACAGCCATTGGTACCGCCGCCCGGGCTTGATAATATTAAATTAGCATTTACCCCCAGACATAAAGGAGGCACACTAATGATTCAGGAATTCAAGGACTTCATTTCCCGTGGCAACGTGATCGACATGGCCGTTGGTATAATCGTCGGTTCAGCCTTTACGACCATCGTCAAAGACCTGGTCGACTACCTGATCAATCCCCTGATTGGGCTGTTCATCGGCAAGATCGATCTATCCAACATTATCCTAACCATTGGCGACGCCCAGTTTAAGGTCGGGGCCTTTCTCAACGCCGTCATTAACTTCCTCATCATTTCCTTCGTGGTCTTCCTGATGATTAAGGGGATCAATCACTTCCGTAAGGATAAACAGGAGGAAGAACAACCGGCGGAGCCAAGCCCAGAGGTTCAGTACCTTAAAGAAATTGCCGAAACGTTGAAGCAGCAGGAATCTGCGGTAGGCACGCAGCATGCGAAAGAGACCAAAGAGCGAAACTAAAAAACGAGGTTGGAAATTCCAGCCTCGTTTTTTACGTTTAATCAGTATATTCATTATCACCGGAAGTAGTGATCAGTTCTAGCGTGTTGGCGGCGTTCATGTTTTCCTCCACGACGCTCTGGTCATCCTTATCCTGACCATTAACCTCGTTGTCGCCACTGTCGGACTTCAGGCGGTAGCCGTCCGCGGAGATTGCGTGAGC